>NZ_JBTJEP020000012.1:0-96118 GCF_054456635.2 Leucobacter faecis | reverse complement strand
CGCGTTGATTTTCTGATTGGTGATCGGCTCGTAGTACAGATCGACGGCAAGCAGCACGAAAAGGCGCAGCGTGTATCTGACCGCGCGCACGACGCCGAGCTTATGAAGCGCGGCTATTTCGTGATTCGGGTCGGGTATGCCGAGGTCGTGTACGACTGGAGCACAGTAGAGACGGTAATCTTGGACGCCGTGGCACGCAAACTACACCTTGCGCGCTAACCTCGAAGCAACGCTTCGGGCATCGATCCAGCGTCGAGCATCAGTTATCTCAGATTCTTGATGCTTGACGCGCGATTGATAATTTCGCTTGGTCAAGGAGGTGCTATACCTAGCGAAGAAACAACAAATGCCTCGCTCCGAAGAACGAGGCAGATGTTGAAGTAAAAACTTAGACCATCTTGGTGACCTGGTCGAAGCCGAGCTCGACCGGGGTTTCGCGCTCGAACAGCGACACCAGCACGGTGAGCTTGCCCGATGCGGCGTTGATCTCGCTGATCGTGCCGGGCAGGCCTTCGAAAGAGCCCGACTTGATGGTGATCGTCTCGCCGACCTCGAAGTCGATCTCAATGTTGCCCTGAGCAGCGGCCGTAACTGCTGCCTTGCCCTTGCCCTCGCCTGCGACCTGCTCAAGCTCGACGGTGCTCTTGAGCATCTCGAACGCCTCGTTGATGCGCAGCGGCACCGGGTTGTGAGCGTTGCCCACGAAGCCGGTCACACCGGGGGTGTGACGCACAACCGACCAGGTGGTCTCGTTGAGGTTCATGCGCACCAGAACGTAGCCGGGAATACGCACGCGGGTGACCATCTTGCGCTGGCCGTTCTTGACCTCCATGACATCTTCCATGGGAACCTGAATCTCATAGATGTCATCAACGGCGCCCATGACCTCGCGACGGTTCCACAGGTTCGAGCGAACTTTGCGCTCGTAGCCGGCGTAGGTGTGAATCACAAACCACTTGCCCGGGCGGCGACGCAGGTCCTTCTTGAACGCCTTGTACGGGTCAACCGCCTCAGCCTCTTCTTCGGACTCTTCGTCGACGATTGCGTTAGCGGCCGCGGCTGCCTCTTCTTCGCTGTCGATCACGAGAGCGTCTTCGACGGCCTCGTCGGCTACCGGGTCAGTCGACTGCACCAGCGCGTCAAGGGCCGCGTCGAGGTTGGCCTCTGGGTTGTTGCTGTTCTCGCTGGTCATGGTGCTTTCCTTAGCTCGAGTGAAGACGGACGCGCTGTGCTAGCTAGGAGCCGTTTCCGAAAGTAAATATTGTAACGAAGCCGAAGAGCTGATCGAGGCCCCAAACGAGTGCCATCATGATCACCACGAAGGCGATTACCACGAGCGTGTAGTTGATGAGCTCTTTGCGGGTCGGGGTGACGACCTTCTTCAGCTCTGCAATGACCTGCTGAATGAACAGCGCAATACGACTAAACAGATTGCGCTTTGCAGCACGATCGGAATTGGCGTGATCGACGGGGCCGCTGCCTTCCTCGATTTCAGTGCTGCTCACTCGGGTGTCCTTTCATCTGCCCCACCGGGCACGTCGGACGCCCGGCGGGATCTGGCAGGGCGGACAGGACTCGAACCTGCAACCTGCGGTTTTGGAGACCGCTGCTCTACCAATTGAGCCACCGCCCTTCGGAAATTGACGCATTTCTAAACCGAACAGGCATAGAAAAGTTTGGTAGACGTCAACTACCGAGGTTTACGATACGCGAATCTCGGGCCATTGTCGAACTGGGGGCACCTGAGTCGGTGTGTCCGCGCGTGTCGAGCCCGTGTGCGCGGGCGTAGCGAGCCTTCTACGCCCACGCACACGAGTTCTGATTTCGGTCAGCCTCGTCGCGTTCGACGACGGAGCAGGGCTGCGCCGCTCGCGGCCAGGAGTGACGCTATCACCGCGAGCGTCCACACCCCCGTGGCACCCGTCTCAGCCAGTTCACCTGAGCCTGCCGACGGTCCACCTGCTGCGCTCGACACGTCTGCCGTGCCACTGCCACCATCGTCACCCTTCGGGTTTTCGGTTTCGTCGGTCGCGCCGCCCGAACCACCATCTGCGGTGCTATCATCGCCGCCGCTGTTGGCTTCACCGCCACCCGGCGTCTCGGTTGCCAGTGCTTCAGAGAAGGCTCGGGCGGCGGCGGCGAGGCCACTCTCGGCAGCATCAATAGCAGCCTGGGAGCGGTTCAACTCTCCCAGCAGCGCCAGCGCCTCACGGTGCGCAGAGACCATTGTTTGCGCTTCAGCGAGCGTACTGTCGCTTGCCTTGGCGACCAAGTCGGCGTGCGACTGCACCGCAGCTTGTAGCGCACTCCGATTTACGTCGACCGCGAAACCAGCCAGCCGCGCTGTCGCCTCGTTCAGCGTCTGTGCCGCCGCGTCGATGCTCTCCTGCGTCAAAGCGTCTGAGCTCGCAGCGGGGTTCACAGAGTCGCCCTGTACATGTTCCACGCCTATCGGTGCTGCGGCGATGAGTGCACGTACCTCTGCCACAGCGTCGGAGGCCCCTGCTACGTCTTCGATGAAGAGCGCGTAGTCAGCGGCAACCGCCGGGGTCAGTACGCCGAGCACCCTCTCCACCGTGTTCGCTTGCGTCACGGCCGCGGTAACCGCGGTCACGAGTACCGAGCGATCCAGCACAGACTCTTCGAACTCTTGGAGTGCGGTCGCGAGCCGCTCCGTCGCTGCATCGATGTCGTCCTGTGAGATGTTGAGCGCGCCGAGCATCTGCTTGGCGTCTGCAACTTGCGCTTGCAGCGCTTCGCTCGCGACTTCGGTACCAGCGAGTGCCGCCTCGGCTTCTTCAACAAGGCGCTCCAGAACGGTGCGCTGAACCGGCGTGAAAAGTGAGTTCAGCGATTCCAGTTGCTGCTGCGCCCGCGCAACGGCACGGTCGAGCTGGCTTTGAGCCACATACTCTTGCGCAAACAGGCCGGTGAGCGAAGTTGCAAGTTTCTGAGCCTCAGCAAGGTCTGTGACGTGGACCTGAAAGTCCTGCGGCTGGGCCTGGTCTGGCTCTCCGAGCACACGACTGAGCCGCGCAATCACTGGGCTAGCAAGTTCTGTAACCGCATCAAGCGCGTCGCGTTGTATCTCCATCTGAGCTACAAACGTGAAGCTGCGTGACGGGCTTTTGTTTCCGTACGAATCGTAGGCGACGAGCGTAGCTTCGTAGCGTTGGCCTGCCGTGAGCTTCCGATCAATCGGCTGCCCAACCTTGTTATCTTTACGCACCTGCAACGGCACCTGCAGCGTCGCTTGTCGCGGCGCAAACACATAATCGGCCGAAATTCTGCCGTTGGTCGGCAACAAATTCACTGCCTCACCGGTTTCGACGTCGGTGATCTGCAGCGAGTAGTCCTTCACGTACTGGTCATCGACCGCCTGCGGCAGCACCAGCATCAGCCCGTTTTCAGTCGCATCCACTGATGGTTGTTCAGCTGTCCACTCGGGTGCGACACCATTGCGGTTCTGGGCGGTATAGCGAAACTTTGATTTCGTCTCTTGCGGTGTGTCGCCGCGTTCGATCACCCAGCTTGGTCCGGCGAGAGTTCCCGTAGAAGAGAACGGCGGATTCTGTTGAAAACTCCAGGCGCCCTCGGGTGTGTATGTACGTCCGTGATCGGCCGCATAGTTAATCCGGTCGATCTCGATTCGATCGTCGTACACCTCGACGAGCACCGACTGCGCGGTCGGAATAGTGTGTTCTTTCGCGAGACCGTTGCCAAACGTTTGAAACACGCTGTCGGTTTCTTCGTATGACATTGAGCCCTCGTTGACGGAGGTAAACGTGTCTTGGTGAATCGATCGTTCATCGGTGATGTTGAGGTGCGAGTGCCCCGAGAAGAACACGACCTGCGGAAAATCGTTGAGGTTCGATTTCAATCCCGCGTTTGACGCCTGAGCACCATCCCAGACGGTGTTAGGCAGCGGCTTATGACCAAACACGAAGATCGGCTGTCCCTGTGTGGCGGCATCTTCGGTGAGCTCGGTAAGGCGCTCGTACAGCCACGTCGCTTGGGCGCTCCCCCAGGATTCAGTGTTCACGATGAACGCTGGGAACCCACCAATTGTGGTCTCGTAGTAACCCTTTTCCGATGGAAACCACTCGCGCGGGTAATTCTCAAACATGCGGTTGACCCGGTCATCATGGTTACCAAACGTCATCAACACGTCGGTGCTGTCCATACCGGTACGTGCGAGGTTTGATTCAAACATCGCCCGCGGATACTTGTGATCGCTCGCCGTGTTGTAGTTGTTATCGTTGATCTGATCACCATTCGAAATGATCGCATCGGGGTTCGGCATGATGCTGGTCAGCGTGTCAAAGTACTGCTGCCACTTCTTATCGAGTGCGTCCGTGCTAGAAGACAGGTGAATATCGCTCATAACGGCGAACTGTGCCGCTGGTTCCTCAGCTGTTTTGATAATCAGTCCACGCATCACGGGCTCGCTTTGCGCAGTGCCCATGAACGCCACAGCGGTGAGGTTTACCGAGGCCTCGATCTGGATCGGCGCCTCGTAGAGCGCACTTGCCCGGGTGGGCTCGGTACCGTCGAGGGTGTACCGAATTTCGGTTCCCGCGGGCGCCGTTAGTGTGACGGTTTGGGCGTCCACATACCGACCGCTCTCGAGACTCACTTCGGGGGCGGCAAGGCCAATGTCGCTGGCCCAAGCTTTTACAGTTGTGTCGGCTATCGCCGCTTGCCCGCCGAACAAGATAATCCCGCCGAGCGCTAAAGCGGTAACTCTACGCTTTCGCGTCATGTCTGATGTAGTCCTCTCGAAGAAGTGGTGCCTCTGTGGCACCACTCAACGTTTTCAGCGTCAGGTGACCCACAACAGAGCAATACATTTCGCTGGTCTTAATCTTTTTCATGCGCGGTTCATACTCATTTGTCTGCGCGTCACAGTCTTTGGGGCGTCGGCCGCGCTGCTCCTGCCAGGGCTCTCGAGTAGACTCGTCACGTGACCCAAAACACTCGTCTCTCAAAGAAGATTGCAGCCATCGCTGAGTCCGCCACCCTTAAGGTCGACGGTAAGGCAAAGGCGCTTCAGGCCGAAGGCCGCCCGGTGATTAGCTACGCTGCGGGCGAGCCCGATTTCCCCACGCCCCCGCACATTGTGCAGGCGGCGCGCGAGGCCCTCGATAACCCCAACAACTTCCGCTACACCCCCGCGGTCGGCCTGCCCGTTCTGCGCGAGGCGATCGCCCGTAAGACGAAGCGTGACTCGGGTCTCGATATTGCGCCGAGCCAGGTCATCGTCACCAACGGCGGCAAGCACGCCGTCTACTCGGCGTTTCAGACGATCTTGAACCCCGGCGACGAGGTCATTCTTCCCTCGCCGTTCTGGACAAGCTACCCCGAAGAGATCCAGCTCGCCGACGGCGTCGCCGTAGAGGTCTTCGCCGGCGCTGACCAGGGCTACAAGGTGACGGTCGAGCAGCTCGAGGCCGCTCGCACCGACAAGACCAAGGCGCTGCTGTTCTGCTCGCCCTCAAACCCCACCGGTGCCGTCTACTCCCCCGAGGAGACCAAGGCGATCGGCGAGTGGGCGCTGAAGCACAACCTGTTCGTGGTGAGTGACGAGATCTACCAGAACCTCACTTACGACGGCGTGCGCGCGGTCTCGATCGTCGAGGCGGTGCCCGCCCTCGCCGAGAACACGATCCTCGTCAACGGCGTCGCCAAGACCTTCGCGATGACCGGCTGGCGCATCGGCTGGCTCGCGGGCCCCGCCGACCTCATTAAGGGTGCGGCGAACCTCCAGTCGCACATGACATCAAACATCAACAACGTCGCGCAGATCGCCGCGGCTGCCGCACTCGACGGTGACCAGGCACCGATCGAGGAGATGCGTCTCGCGTTCGACCGCCGCCGCAAGCTGATCGTCGAAGAACTCAACAAGGTGCCGGGCTTCCACTGCCCCACCCCCGAGGGCGCGTTCTACGCGTACGTCGATGTGACGGCCGCACTCGGCAAGGAGATCGCGGGCACGACGCCCACGAGCTCACTCGAGCTCGCCGATCTGATCCTCGAAAAGGCCGAGGTTGCCGCGGTACCCGGTGAGGCGTTTGGCCCCTCGGGCTACCTGCGCTTCAGCTACGCGCTCGGCGACGACGCGCTCGTCGAGGGCATTCGCCGCATTCAGGCACTGCTCGGCGCGTAAATCCGCGCACGCGAGTTCGTGTTCAGCCTCAGGCCGGTCGAGATCATTTTCGGCCGGCCTGTGCTGTGCACGGCCGCTTTCGATCCGGATCATGTTGCCGTGCCGCCGCGCGCCGCGCTCTCGCGCGCGTAGGATTCAGGCATGACAAACACCGTAGTTTCTGGACCCGAGGTTTCGGGGCGGGCGGGCGCCCGCGGCGCGCTCATGCTCGTGCTGAGCAGCGCGATCGGGGCGTGGTTGCTGTTCGTGGCGGGGGTCTACGTCGATTTGCAGGGCGCCGGGGAGCCCGCGCGGTACACGACTGAGCTCGGCCCCACGCCGCTGTCGTTTGCGCGGTTCGTGTTCTTCGCGGCGGTCGCTGTGTTGGGGTTGGGCTCGCTCGTGGCGCTGCGGCGTACATCGGCGATGCGGGCGGCCGCGACCAGCTCGCAGGTGCCACTCACCTCGCTTGCGCGGCCCGTGCAGTTGTTCGCGGCTACCTCCCTGATCGTCGCCACCGCCATCTCGGCGTTCACCTGCATAGGCCTGTTTTTTGGCGGGTTTATTGGCGGCGGCTCGCCCGCGACGCCACTCACGCAGACTGTCAACCTGTATCTGCCGATCGTGTTGCACACGGCGCTCGTGGTGACGCTCGTGCTCGCGGGGTTTGTGTTCACGCCGCGTGCCAACAGTCAACGTGCAGTCGATGTATCGCGCGTTGCCGCCGCCCCTGCCGCTACTCCTGACGAAGGCGACACGCAGCGCACCGCGGCACTCGGGTTTGCGGTGCCGGTGATCACGGCCTCAGCCGCGCTCATCGCGGGGCTCATCGTGGCAGACGTCACCGGCTCTGCCACGCAGGTGTGGCTGTGGGCCATAGTGCTCGCCGTGATCGGTGCTGGCATTGTCGCGGGCACACGGGCAGCGCAGCGTGCTATCGCGCAGCAACCCGATCCGCTGCGCCCGCGCGGCGCAGCCGTCGGTGCGAAGAACCTCAACTTTGTGTTGTCGATCGTGCTCGTGGCCGCGGCGAGCGTCATGTCACTGGGCTACGGCGCATCGGCCGTGGGGTCGCTACGCTCCTCACCGTGGGTATCGGGTGGCGTGTACGACGACGCTTCAGCTGACACCAACACCAGTATGGAGTGGTCGGCGAGCGGCAGCGACCTGCGCGCGGGCAGCACTCTCACCGTCACGCTGCTGCCGGTCGGCACCGACAGTGGCGGCACCGAGCTTGCCACCGGCACCGTAGACCGTGACGGCTGGGGCGACGCCTCGGGCCCGCTCGACCTGCAGGATGCGCCCGGCGACTACACGATTGAGATCACAGCGCTCGCGCGCGACGGCCGTGAGGTCACCTCGCGTGTGCCCTTCACAATTACCGAACGCGGCCTGCTCGAACAAGACGCGAGTGCAGACACGTACACTGACTTTGCCTCGGTGCTGACGCCCGTCACTGCGCGCTGGGTGTTTGCCGACCTCGTGCCGGCTGGGCTGCTGCTCGTCATCGCGGCGGCGGTCGTCGCACTCACGGTGACGCAGCGCGCCCGCGAGTACGACGCCTCTCAGCCTGGAGGCCGCTCGCCCGCGCAGCTCGTCTAGGCCGTCTGCATCACCTGGTCGAGCACCTCGTCGATCGCCTGGTCTGGGTGAAACAGCAACCAGTCGAGCGTGGCGCCCGCGAGCGCACCGAAGAACGCCGCGCCCGCCGTCACAGTGATGCGCTCCGCGTCGCGGGCGCTTACGCCTGCCGCGACGCGGGCGGCGCGCAGCACGTCGCGGTAGCGCACCGCGACCTGGCCGCGCGCGAGCTGCATCGAGTCAGCCCACGCGCGGTCGGTGCGAAACACCTCGGCGGCCATGAGTTTGGCCAGGTCGAGGTTTTCGCGCAGGGTTTCGAGTGTCGCACCGGCGACCGCGCGGGGGGCCGCGGCGGCGTCTGACACGGCCGAGGCCGCATCGATTGCCGCCGCAAGTCGCTCAAAGCCCGCCCGGATCACCTCTTCAAAAATCGCGTCTTTCGATTTGAAGTTGTAATACAGGGAGCCCTTCGCGACCCCCGCCGCCTCGGCGATCTGATCCATTGAGGCACCGCTAATGCCGTGCTGCGCGGCGACCCGCACCGCCGCCTCGGTGATCAGCTGCTTCGTGCTCACTCTTGCCATGTCTCTAGTGTGGCCTAGATCGCGAGCTCGGGGTGCAGGCGCTTAATCGTCCACACCTTCTGGCGGCGCGCGGCGACGGCGCTCACCGCGAGCGATCCGATGAGAATGCCGGCCATCACGAGCAGCGACCCCCAGAATCGAGCATCGATGCCGCCGCCAATGAGCTGCCGCAGCCCGCTCACCACGTACGACGCGGGCATGTACGGGTGTAGCGCCTGGAAGAAACCGGGTGTCGTTTCGACCGGGTACGTGCCGCCCGACGACGACAGCATCAGCATCAGCAGTACGAGGCTCACGACGCGGCCCGCGGCGGTGCCCAGCAGCGCGATGAACATCTGCTGCAGCGCGAGGAATGCGAGCGTGGTGAGCAGCATAAACGCCGTCATGCCCACCCAGTGCACGGGCCGCATGCCGATCGCAAACACGAGCACCGCCATCATGATCGCGACCTGGCCTACGCCAATCAGCGCGGCGGGCCAGAACCCCGCGAGCACCGACCGCAGCCCCGACACGTTCGACGCGAACGGCCGGCGCGGCAGCGGACGCAATATGAGCCAGGTGATGAGCGCGCCCACGAACGACGCGAGCGCGATGAAGAACGGCGCGAAGCCCTCACCAAAGCCCTGCACCTCGTTCGAGGTGGCCTCGTCGAGCTCGACCGGCGCCGCGAGCGTCTCGGCGATCTTGCTTGCCCTGTTGTCGTCAATCTCGGGGGCTTCGGCTGCTCCGGCCGCGAGCTCGGTCGCGAACGTTTTCGCGCCGGATCCGACCTTGCTCGCCCCGTTCGCCAGCTCACCCGACTTCTCGCTCGCCTGCTGCGCGCCGTCGTCGAGTTTCGATGCGCCGGCCGCGAGTTCCCCCGCGCCCGCTGCGAGCTTGTCGGCGCCGGTCTGGGCCGCCTGCGCGCCCTCGGCGAGAGTCGTGCTGCCCGAGGCGACCTCGTGTGCGCCACCGCTCAGCGTCGTGAGGCCCTTCGTCAGCTCGGTGCCGCCGCGGTGCGCGGTTTCGGCGCCCTCGGCGAGTGTGCCCGCGCCAGCAGACACCTTGGCTGAGCCACCCGCGAGGGTGGAGGCGCTTGTCGCGAGCGTGCCCGCCCCGGTCTCGAGCTTGGCTGCTCCTTCTGAGAGCTTGCCCGCCCCCGTCTTGAGCGTAGTAGCACCTTCGTCGACGCTGGCGGCTCCCTCAGCGAGGGTTGCAGCGCTTGTCGCGGCGGCCTCGGCCGACGTATCAAGCGTGGTGAGCCCCGCGGCGAGATCGGTCGCGCCCGTGCTCACACCCGTTGCGCCGTCACGCACCTGCCCTGCCCCTTGTGCGAGGGCTGCGAGCGAACTGCCCTGTGCCTGCAGTGCGGCGTCGAGCTCCGCAAGGGTCATTGCGGGGTTTTGCGTGGCAAGGCCCGCGATCTGCTCGGTGGCGGTGGCGACCTGGCTGGCGCCACCGTTCAGCGATTCTGCGCCGGCCTGCAGGTTGGCGGCTCCGGTTGAAGCGCCTGCGACCCCCGTCGAAAGCAGACCCAGCCCGGTCGACAGCTCGGTCGCGCCGGCCGACAGCGCGGTCGTGCCAGTCGCGAGGGTGTCTGCTCCCGTCGCGAGATCGGCGATGCCGCCTGCGAGGGTGGTGACACTCTCGGCGAGCGTGCCCGCCCCGGTCGACAGTGCTTCGCTGCCGGTCGCGAGCTCGCTTGCGCCGTTCGCGAGGGATCCGGCGCCGAGTTGCAGGTTGCCGAGGCCGTCGCGCAGCTCGCCTGACTTGGTGGCCGCGGTGCCCGCGCCTGAAGCGACGGTGCCCGCGCCTGAGGCGAGCTTCGCGCTGCCGTCACGCACGATCGCAAGTCCCCCCGCGAGATCTGAGGTGCCCTTGGTGAGTTCGGGCGATTTGGCGACGAGCTGCGCCGTGCCGTCGGCGAGTTCGCCGAGGCCCGCCGTGAGCGCTTCGGTGCCGTCGGCGACGGCCTTCGTGCCGTCCTTGAGGGTGCCCGCGGCGTCTGAGGCGTCGCGCGTGCCGTCGGTGAGTTTTTGCACGCCGACGAGCAACTCATCGGCGGCGGTCTGTGTGGCCTGCTGTGCGACGGCTTCGCGCAGCTGCATCATGGCCTGCTTGCCGAGCGTCGAGGCGAGAAACGAGTTGTTGTCGTTGTAGGTGACGCCAATTTGGCCCGCGGCGGGGTTATCTTGCAGCCCCGCGAGCGTTGACGAGAAGTCTTGGGGAATCGTGACCCCAAAGTAGACGTCGCCGTCGGCGATCGCCTGCTCGGCCTCGCTCGCGGTCATCTCGCGCCAGTCGAGCTCTTTGCCGTCGCGCAGTTCTTTAATGACGTCGCTACCCGCGGTGAGTTTGCCACCGCCGGGCTTCTTGGCTGGCTCGTCAAGGTTGGTGATGGCGACGGGCAGCTGGTTCATGTGGTCGGTGGGCGCCCAGAACGCCCACAGGTAGAGTGCGCCGTAAATGAGCGGAATGACGAGCAGCACGACGAGCGCGATCTTGGGCATGGTGCCCTGTTTAAACCGCGAAAGCTCGGTGCCCCGGGTGAGAAATGACATGTTTTGCGTTTCGTTTCGTGAAGTTTGGCGTGGTGACGTGGTGTGTGGTGCGGTTACAGGCTGATGCGCGCGGGCTCGTCGAATAGCGCCGCGTCACGCGCGTCGCTTGTCGCGATGACGACGGGCACAGTGCGCGAGATTTCGCGCAGGCGTGCGGCGACCCGAGCCCGGTCTGCGGGGTCGCGCAGCGCGTCAAGATCGTCGACGACGAGCAGCTCTGGCCGCGCGATGAGCGCGAGCGCGATGCGCACGAGCAGGTCGTCGGCGGGGCCGAGCTCACGACACAGCTGCGAGGCGTCGGGGTGCGGGGCGGCTTCATTGGGCTGACGTGAGCCAAAAGAGGGGCCGAACGCGGGGGCGAGCAGCTCGTGCGCAACCTCGGCGGTGATGCGCGGGGTGCGACGCCACCAGGGCAGCTCCCACGAGAGCCGCTCGCGCAGGGTCGCTGCAAGCGTGACGGCGGGCTCGAGCTCGTCAATGCCCGCAAACCCGGCGATGCCGGTGATGCGCCGAATCTCGCCGGTGCGCGTCTCGCGAAGCACCTCGACCGTGCCGCCCTCAGGTTTCATACGCCCCGCAATGGTGAGTAACAGCGCGGTGCGGCCAGAGCCACTCACACCCGTCACCAGGGTGACCGGTGCTGCGGTAGACGCGTCGAGCGGGCCGAACACTCGGCCGCGCGGGCCGTCTACGCTCGTGCCCGCGAGGCGAAGTACGGGGGCGGTAGCGGTGTCTGCGCCGCTCTGGGCAAGGGTGGGCGTGTGCACGGGGCTCCTCGAGGGACTCAATAACTGAACTGACTAGTCAGTCTAAGTCGAGTTTCTGTGCACGTCAAACTGTGCTGGGGCGCCCATGGCAGCAGGGGCTAACGCGTCGTACCGTGGATTTTTGGAAGGGCGCCACCCGCCGCAGTGTTGCGGTCGGGGCGAAAGCTCGAAAAGTCGAACCCATGCAACCCCTGCACGAGCGCGAGCTGCTCTTCAATGCGCGACGCTTCCCAGTCCTCAGGCCCGACCAACGGTAGCCGCACTCGGGGGCTACCAATCTGCCCCAAACCATGCAGAATGTATTTCACCGCAACAGTTCCCGGCACAAAGTCCATGGCGGCTCTCACCAGGGGCTCGAGCAGCATGTGCTGCCTGGTTGCGGCCGCGAGGTCTGCACGATTAACAGCATCGATCATTTCGCGGTACGGTGCTGGCGCGATGTTTGCCGTCACCCCGATAACCCCTGCGGCACCAATAGCCAAGTGCGGCAAAACATTGGCGTCATCGCCAGAGAAATACATGAGATCGCTCTGATTGAGCACACGGCTTACCTCCGCAAAGTCACCCTTTGCGTCTTTCACCGCGACCACATTGGGGTGGTGAGACAGCCTCATGATCGTTTCGTAGCCGATTGGCACGCCCGCACGACCGGGAATATCATAGAGCACGACCGGCAGGTCGGTGGCGTCAGCAATCAACCGAAAGTGGGTAAGAATGCCCGCCTGTGTGGGCTTGTTGTAATAGGGGGTGACGACCATGATCCCGTCAGCGCCTGCTTTTTCACTCGCCCGATACAGCTGTATTGCGTGCGCGGTTTCGTTCGACCCACCACCTGTGAGAATCTTTGCGCGCCCCGCAGCCACGTCTTTGCCGACTTCTACGAGCCTAATCTTCTCGTCGTCGGTGAGCGTAGAGGTCTCCCCTGTCGTGCCAGTCACAACGATGCCATCGGCGCCATCTGCGATGACCCGGTCTATGTGTGATGCGACCGCGGGCCAGTCCACTTCGCCCGCTGGTGTCATGGGGGTGACAAGCGCGACGAGTACCTGCCCGAAGGGATTTTGCGATGTTGCCATGGTGAGTCTACTTTCTACTGAACTTCATGATGGACGAATGCCGATGGGATCCGGCGTTTGCCTCCGCAGAAGCAAGCACCGGATCCCATCGAGCGCTCAGTGAGAGCGAATGCGCGCGAGCGACTTAGGCGGGCTGTGCGGGCTCCTGCACCCGATCGTCCTCGTGCAACATGCTCTTACCGGCGGTCTCTGGCATCTTGGTAGCGATCACGATGATGAGCGCTACTACCGCGATGGCCATCATGTAAATACCCGGGGCCAGCAACGAACCGGTCTGGGAAATCAGCCAGGTGGCGATCAGCGGGGCGGTTCCACCAAACAGCGTGTACGCCATGTTGTAACTAATCGTCGCGCCGCTGAGACGGTTGCGCGTGGGGAAGAGCTCCACGACAGTAACACCGAAGACGCCCCAATACATTCCGAAGATCACCGCGATCACGAGTTGGCCCAGCATGGCCGTCCACAGGTGACCGGTGCCTACAAGCCAGAACGCTGGCAGGTACAGCACGATGGCGGCAATAATGATGGCGTAGAGCACCGGTCGGCGACCGTATTTGTCAGAGAGCGCGCCACCAGCCCAGAAACACATGAAAGCAATGAATAGTGCGACACCGTTCGTGAGCAGCGCTTCGCTCTCGGGAAGCTTCGCCCCCGTAGTCAAGAACGTGACCATGTAGCCACTGAGAGTGTAAAACCCGAGGCTCGAGAGCGCAGCCAATGCTAGGGTCTGCACGACCGCCTTCGTTGACGATTCCTTCTTCTCGGGCACTGCTGCAGCTGGCAGTGCTTTCTTGGCGTCCTTCGCCTCCTGAGCAGCCTCAAACACAGGCGACTCGTCAACCTTCGCACGGATATAAAAACCAACCAGAGCCATCGGGCCACCGATCAAGAATGCGATGCGCCAACCCCAGGCGTCGTAGACCGGTTCTCCGAGAACGTTGATCAAGAACAGTACGAACAGCGCCGCTACGACCGAGGGCACGGTCGAAAAGCTGTATGTAAAGGCGACGTACAGACCGCGCTTGCTCTTGGGGGCGTGCTCGGCCACGAACGTGTTGGAACCGACGGTCTCACCCGCGGCGGAGAAGCCCTGAATCATACGGCACAGCACCAGCAAGATTGGGGCGAGGATGCCAACAGTCTCGTAGGTGGGCAGCAGACCAATGCCCATCGTGCCGGCGCCCATCATGATGATGACGATCACAAGCAGTGAGCGCCGCCCGATGCGGTCGCCAAGCAAACCGAAAACGATTGCGCCGAGCGGCCGCATCGCGAAGCCGACCGCGTACACTCCAAAGACCGAGAGCACACCGGCTACGGGATCGTCTGTGGGGAAGAAGAGCTTGGCAATGATCGTCGCCGAGTAGGCATAGATGACAAAATCGTACCATTCGACGAACTGGCCGATGGCGGACGACGCGATGACGCGTCGGAGGGAACCGGGGATGATGTTGATGCCGGTGACTGGCGCTTCGTTGCGCGAGGGCTGGCTCATGATTAACCGTTTCTAATCGGTGAAACTTGTGGGGTGCCGCGGGCCTTCAGGTGAGGCCCGCGGCGGTGGCCGGTTAGCGCAGCGTTGTGCTGACCGGAACGGGGTTCGCGATCGTGTCGCGAATCGGTGAGGTGTCCTCTAGCGCGCGTACCAGCTCTTCAAGCTGCTCGCGTGTTGCGTCAGGGCTTTCGATGTCAACGTCGACCGAGATGCCCTTTGCGCCCTTACGAACGTCTGCGTCGATGCCCAGGAAGCCACCGAGGTCGATGTCGAAATCGAGCGACATCGACACCGAGTCAAGCGTGATCCCGCGCATGGCAGCGAGTGACGCGAGCGTCACCGTGTAGCACCCGGCGAGCCCGGTGAGGATGTACTCTGCCGGGCTCACTCCTGTGTCGTTGCCCATCAGCGAGACGGGCTCATCGCTGGTGAGCGTAAACTTGCCCTCGCGTGCCACGTCTGGGGTGCCTGCCTGCACAAGGCTGCCCGTGTGCACGGCGGCCGACAGCCCGCCTGTGGACTGCGCATTCACCTTGAACGTGACGTTACCAAGTGACCTGTTGCCGGCCACCGCTGCTGCTGTCTGTTCGATAAGTTCTTTGTCCGCCGACGCCTGGCGAGAAGTTGCGGTCGTCATTATTTACTCCCTGGAAACGATTAGTGGTGGAGGTTTGAGGCGGTCACGAAGCCGATTCCGGCTCGGGTGAGCGCTTCTGCGGTCTTCTGAATCGAGTCGTGCTTATCCATGTACAGCTGTTCCATCGCTGCCAGGTCGCCGCTCGAGACGAGGTCTTCCTTGCTGCGGAAGTAGTCAAAGAAGTCTGACTGAACATCGCGCTGCATTTCGGTTTCGGGGTCTCCACCCTCGTGCTTTGCCGCAATGTTTGCGACCGTCTGTGCTACCTCGACGATCTCGTCACGACGCAAGTACGGCTGGCGCACCGTGCTCTTGTAGGTTTGGGTGAGGTGATGCTCGATGCGCACCTGGTCGCGGTACCCAAATGTGTCTCGCACTGCGGCGATGTGCCGAATCGTGTCTGCGTTCACTGAGTTGATGATGTTCAGCCCGATGAGTGGCGTGGTGCCATCCGCCGCTTCCATGAGCTTGGCCATCATGAATGTGTACACGGCGCCATAGGCATTCTCGTGGCCGGCAAACCACACGGACACCTTGAACTCGGTGTGAATGCCGAGCTGGTTAAGCCAGTAACCGAGAAGCAGCTGGCCGGGCGTAATGTTGAGCACCTGGCGCACGCCATTAACAGTGTAGTGATGCAGGTACTCATCAACCCATTCGAGCGGCTGTTCGTTGGGCATCTGAATGCCAGCGAAGTAACCAGCGAGCACTTCAGGGCCGCCGATGTTCACGTTCGAACCATCAGTGCCCCGCGTGTTCAGCGTTTCTACGTAGCTCGCCCCGATGATCTGCATCGCGGCCGCGAAGGCGAGCATGTCACCCTGGTCTTCGAGTGACTCGTTCATGTCGCGCACGCGAATAAACCGGCCGGGCATGATCTCGCGCTCCTGAATCGCACGGCGCGCCTCTTCCATGAGCCACGGGAAGAAGTTCATGACGCTAATCTCCAGCGTCACGGCGTTCTCACCGTTACGGATCGGAGTGGCCCCCTCGCCCAGAATGCGCTGCGTGTACTCGTCGAGTCCGACGAATGCGCCGCTGTCTCGCTGCTGCTCGAGCCACTCCAGATCGGCGAGGTACGGTGAGTTCATGTCGGCGAGACGCTGCTTCAGATTCTCAAGCTTGCGTGCCTCGGCAGCCTTCGCGTTGATCTCCTCGGGGGTGCCGTGCTTGGCAACGACCGCGAGGAAATCTTTGACTAGCGGATTCTCGGGATCAGACAGGAAGGTGTTGATATTGTCAACCGCTGCCGGGTTGCACGTCAACACAGTCTGTGCCGTCAGTGTGGGGTTCATCGTATCTCCTTTGATGGATTTGTGTGCCAGCGAAGCTCTATCACGCTTTCGCCGACTGAACTTCCGGTGCATTCATATAGTCCCAGCCACTCACCACTAGTTCGATATGTTTGACCGCCACACTTGCTAAGACCTCATGTGTCAGATCAACATGGGTTCAGCGGGAGATGTGCCCTCCCGGGCAAGAACATCAGTAATTAGTCGAGCAGACCGTGTTCACGCAGACGCCACAGCTGGAGTGCGATATGAATGTCGAGCGCTCTACCACCACGTCGCCAATTCCTACCGAGGATCCCATCAATGCGGTCCAACCGCTGGCGCATCGTGTTGGTATGAATATGGAGCCGTTTCGCTGACTCCGCTTGGGCAGAATCAGCGTCCAAGAACACCCACGCGGTGTACATCAATTCGGTGCCCCGTTTTTGGTCGTACTCCAGAAGCGGGCCCAGCTGTGCAGCAAGCAGGTGCCGCGCAAAGCTTCTGTCTGTACTTCCGAGCAGCATGCCGGCCGTGCCCAGCTTCGGCATGTCTGCGGCCTCACCGTAACGCTCAAGTGCGACCAGCGCATTGTGCACGGCGCGCGCTTCGAGGAAGGACTGTGGAAGATGCGCGAGACCACCATGGGGCGCCGACGCCCCAACCGTTGCGGTAATCCCGTTAGCTTGCAACACATCAATGATCCAGCATCCATCGTCATCACGGCCGGTCTGCGGAACTGGTTCGATCACGCACACCGTATCGGCGTAGGCCGCCACCACCCGGCTCGAAGGAGAAACACTACGCAGCAGCGTCACTGCGCGAGTGCGGTCTACAGACGCCGTTCCGACGACCCGCACGCTGAGTTCGGCTTCAGTATCGACGCCAAAACGACGGGCGCGATCGCGTAGCAAATCTGTGATCTCGGTGCGGGGGCTGAGTAGTTCATCGACGAGTTCACGCTGCATCCGATACTGCGCATCGCGCAGTGTCCGATCAAACAGCATCGCCGCGCTGAGAACGAGCGCGCTGCGCTCGAGAACGGACACCATCGTCGCATCACAGTCTCCCTCGATCACAATGACCGCGAGGTGCTGGTCTGCCGCAATGGCCGACATCACACCGTATGACGCGTTGTTGAGAGAATACGAGACCGGCGTACGCGCCGCACGCGAGGCCGTCGCAGCGTCCCGCAGATCGGCACCGCGAAAATCTCGCGACGCTGGCGCATCGCCGATCGGAGCTCCGCCCGGGTCGAGAATCCATACCTGTGCTCCGAGGGTTTGAGCGATGAGTTGCCGCAGGCTGAGAATAATGTCTTGTGCGGCGAGCGTCTCCATGAGCGACTGGTCGAGTGAGGCGAGCGCTTCGAGCGATCGCACCTGTTCGAGGTTCTCGCGCTGCGCGTCATGGAGTTGGTCGAGCGTTCGCGTCATATCAGTAAACAGGCGCGCATTCTCAAGCGCCACCGCCGCGTGTGCACCGATCGACTCGATCAGGCTAATGTCACTACTGTTGAAGTCATGTGCACGCCGGTCGGCCACCATGAGGGCACCGATAACTCGGCCTTCGGCCCACAGAGGCACTCCCATGATCGCCTTCACGCCCTCACCAATGACAGCAGCATCGCTATCTGGAAAGTGGGTCTTCGTCATATCTTCGGGATAGTTGGCGCTCTGCGCCGGTGCAGCTCCAGTTGCCACGGCGCCCAGCACGCCACCGCCCAGCGGCACCCGAATGTTTCTAAAGGCTGAGGTCGTCGCACCGTCAGTCACCCTGACATACGATTCCCCGCGCTCGTAATCGTTCAAGCTGAGGTACGCAATGTCGGTGCCGATGAGGCTCCGCGTGCGCCGCACAATCGCTTTGAGGATCACCTCGACATCACGAATACCGATGAGGTCGGTAGACGTGTCGTAGAGCAGGCGCAACAGGCCCTCGCTCCGACTCGCGCTGGCGAGCTGCTTCTGCAGGTCGCGCAGCGATGACACTTCGGCGTCGGTCAGTTGGCCTGCAGCCATGGCCGCGGCGGCGTCACGCTCCCAGTCGGCGCCCGGCTGCTGCTGGCCGACCCCCGTCAACAGGCGGCTCAGCGCAGAACGATGCTCTTCTTCGACCATTTGCTCATGCTACTCCGCACGTGCAGCACTCGCGAGCTCCCTCAAGCGCTGCCAGACGGCATCCGCAACATCGATCCCTGCGGTCAAGTTCTTCTCGCGCGTCACCCGCGCCCGATCGCCAGGCACGAGCACAGGATAGTCCGGATCAGCGGGCGCAGTAGCGCGCACGCCCGCAAGATATTTGGTCACGAGCCCCAGCGTGCCCGCGGGCTCCGCCACAATAAACACATCGCCCTTATTGCAGACCTGCGTTGAGTCGAGCGTGCCTGCCACGTCGCGGCCGGTCGCGCTCGCCGTGAGGCTCGCAACGAGTACCTCAAATGCCAGACCCAGTGCGTACCCTTTGGGGCCGCCAAAAGGCGCGATGGCACCGTCCTTGGCCGCCGCAGCGTTGGTCGTGGGCTCACCCTCAGCGTCGAGCGCCCACCCGATGGGAAGCGACTCACCGCGGTGCGCATAGTCGTGCACCTTGCCCATCGAGACGAGCCCCGTCGCCATGTCGAGCACGAACGGATACGGCTCAGCGGGTACACCAATCGTGATCGGATTGGTGCCCACCATCGCGGTTCGACCGCCCCACGGGTGCACGAGAGCCTCACTCGTAGTCAACCCAATCAGCACCTGCCCTCGCCGCGCGATCTGCTCGGCATACAGCGCGAGCATACCAATGTGGTTGCTGTTTGAAATCGTTGCAATTGCAACCCCGGTAGTCCGTGCTCGCTCAGAAATCTCTTCAAGGGCGCGGTGAGCGACCACCTGGCCGATACCGCGCTGCCCGTCAACGCTTAGGTGGGCCTGCGCCGTCCAGGTGTGCGCACCGCTGCTATTGGCATCTGCGACTCCATTGTGGATGCGCTCAACCATGCGTGGCAGTCGAAGCAAGCCGTGGGAGTGCAGGCCGCGCAGCTCTGCCTCGATCAGCGCGTCGACAATGACATCGCGATTGGGCTGCTGTACTCCGGCGCTAGCCAGCGCCGATGCCGCAACCACGCGGGCTTCTTCAACGGAAACGTGCATGATGACTCCTCAAATTCGATGTGTGTGGTGTGTGGTGTGTGCGGCCCGCCACTCCAAATGTATGGGTGTGACAGCCTCGTTCACTAGGCCAGGATCGAACGCTGTGGTTCGGCGGCTTTCACGCTCGCGGCGACGGCTGGCATTACCCGGGGATCCAGCGGGCTTGGAATGATGTACTCGGGTGACAGGTCATCACCGACGAGATCCGCAAGCGCCTGTGCGGCAGCTAGCTTCATTTCTAGCGAGATCTTTGTTGCGCCCGCGTCAAGCGCACCGCGGAAGATGCCGGGAAACGCGAGCACGTTGTTAATCTGGTTGGGGTAGTCGCTGCGGCCCGTTGCAATCACCGATGCAAAGGCTTTTGCTTCAGCCGGGGTGATTTCTGGGTCGGGGTTCGACAGTGCAAACACGATCGCATCAGCCGCCATGTGCCGAGCGTCAGCAGTCGACACTTTTGCAGAAGACAGCCCGATAAACGCGTCTGCGCCCCAAAGCGCCATGCTCATGCCCCCAGAAATCCCTCGCGGATTGGTGCGTGCCGCGAGCGCCGTCTTATGCGGTGAGAGGTCTGCGCGGTCGGCCGAGAGGATACCCTGCGAGTCAAGTACTACGATGTCGTGCGCCCCTGCAGCCAACAACATCTCCGTCACCGCTACCCCGGCCGCGCCAGCCCCCGAGATCACAATGCGCAGCTGCGACAGTTCTTTACCCACCACCCTGATCGCGTTCCACAACGCGGCCAATACGACGATCGCTGTGCCGTGCTGGTCATCATGCATCACCGGTTTCTCAAGCGCCCGGATAAGCCTTTGCTCGATCTCGAAGCAGCGCGGAGCCGAGATGTCTTCAAGATTAACTGCCCCGAAGCTGGGGGCGATCCGTACGATCGTTTCGACGATCTCATCAACGTCTGAGGCATCCAGCACAATGGGAATCGAGTTGAGGTCAGCAAATCGTTTGAACAGCGCGCACTTGCCTTCCATCACGGGCAGGGATGCGCTGGGGCCAATGTCCCCAAGTCCCAGCACCGCGCTGCCGTCAGAGATCACGGCGACCAGCCTCGACGCCCACGTGTGTGTTTCGGCAATAGCCGGGTCTGCGACGATCGCACGGCTGACCTGTGCGACGCCCGGCGTGTAGGCGATCGAGAGGTCACGCTTTGTTTCGAGGTCGTAGGTGAGACTCAGTGAGAGCTTACCCCTCTCATGCTTCGCAAAAATCTCATCTTCGAGAATCGGGGCCTGGTCGGCAGTGTGATTCAGCATGGTGTGTAACGCTTCCTATTTGAGTGCCCGCTACCGGGCTAAATTCTGGGGACTACACGTTGAGTGAGATGTATTGTTCTTCAAGGAACTCCAGGATTCCTTCGGAGCTGCCTTCTCGGCCGAGCCCCGACTGCTTCATGCCACCGAAGGGGGCGGCCGGGTCGCTGACGACACCGCGGTTGACGGCGACCATGCCCGCTTCGAGTTGCTGGGCGACGCCCACGGCTTCCCGTTCATCACCAAAGACGTAGGCCATCAAACCAAACTCGGTGTCGTTGGCAAGCCGTACCGCCTCGTCGGCATCGTGCACACGCACGACTGCCGTTACCGGCCCAAATATTTCACTGGAGTTGATCGTGCTGCCGTGCCGCACGTCGGTGAGCAACGTCGCCGGATAAAAGGCCCCGCTCCCCGCGGGCACTTCACCGCCGAGCCGCACGTTCGCGCCTTCTTCAACCGCGCTGTCAACCAGAGCGGCAACCTTGTCGCGCTCAGCGACCGAGACCATGGCGCCGAGTTCGTTCTGCCGTTCCAAGCCACTGCCGACGGCAACATCGGCAAGACGGGCGTGAAATCGCTCTACAAACGCATCGTGCACGTCGTCATGCACATAGAACCGGTTGGCCGCGGTGCAGGCTGAGCCGCCATTGCGCATCTTTGCGAGAAACGCACCGTCGACTGCTTCATCAAGATCTGCGCCCGGAAGCACGATCACCGGCGCGTTGCCGCCAAGCTCCATCGACGAGCTAACCACCGTATCGGCGGCGGCGTGCAACAGCGCACGGCCGACTTCTGTGGAGCCCGTAAAGGAAAGCTTTCGCACGGCCGGATGCTGCAGCATCTCGTGCACGATCGGGCCCGTCGGAACCGGTGTGACAAGGTTCACGACCCCCCTCGGTACGCCAGCTCGCTCCATCACGTCCACCATGTAGGCAGCAGTGAGAGGCGTCTCACGCGCGGGCTTCAATATGACCGTGCAGCCTGCTGCAAGCGCGGGAGCCATCTTTCGAGTCGCCATAGCCGCAGGAAAATTCCAGGGGGTAATCAGCAGCGACACTCCAATAGGCTGGTGCGTCACCAAGATGCGCTTGTCCCCCGAGGGCGACAGGCGATATTCACCCGGGATGCGCACGGCTTCTTCTGCGAACCAGCGAAAGAACTCCTTGGCGTAATTGGCTTCACCCATTGCGTCGGGCCAGGCCTTGCCGTTCTCGCGCACGATGATCTCGGCAAAAGTTTCGACTTCGTTGGTCAAGATTTCATATGCTCGACGCAGAATTTCGCTTCGCTCTCGGGGCGGGGTCTGTGACCACGTAGGCAAAGCTTGTTCGGCGGCGTTTACCGCCGCCATTGCGTCATCCAATGTTGCGGCCGCGAACTGCGCAATCTCGGACCCGTCATACGGATCAATCACGGGAAAGCTTCGGGCGTCTGAACCAGCTCGCCACACACCATCGATGTAGAGCTGCGAAAAGTAGGACATATCGTGGGTTCTTTCTCTTAGTGGCGAAGCCGAGCTCGGTCGCCGGCTTGTGCTGCCTCGATGATTCGTGTAACCAACGCCAGATCGACGGCAATTGGGGCAATGTTGGTCAGACGCTGTGAGGCAAGGGTGAGCTCGGCGATGCCGGGCACGTCGCTTCTCGCTACACCGATCTCTTGAAGAGATGACGGAATGCCAATGTTCTTTACGATCTCGGCGATCCGGTCAATTGCGCGTGCCGGATCGGCTCCTACACCGAGTGCCGTACCGACCGCGGCGAGACGCTCACCAATGGCGGGCGCACAAGCTTCGAGCACGTATGGCAGCATGAGGCCCGTGCCGAGCCCGTGGGGCGTGTGGGTGAGAGCGCCGATCGGGTACTGAATCGCGTGTGACAAGTGAGTGCCCGTGCTACCAAATGCCATGCCTGCAAGCAGGCTTCCTCGAGACATCGCTGCTCGCGCTCCCCTATCGTCTGGGTGCGCTACTGCCGACTCGAGTGCCCCTCCGATCAGCTGCACGGCTTGAAGCGAGATCGTTTCGGTGAGCGAGTTGCGGCCAATGAAGACGGGCAACTGGACGGCAAACGACGGCTCGAGATCAGCGGCGGTGTACGACTCGATAGCGTGCACTAGGGCGTCTATGCCTGAGTAAGCTGTCACTGACGCGGGCGCACCGAGTGTTAATTCTGGGTCGACAATCGCGACTTGTGGGATCAGGTGTGGGCTTGAGACACCCACTTTCAGTTCCCTGGTCGTGTCAGAAATGACAGCTACCGGTGTCACTTCCGACCCTGTGCCGGCGGTGGTAGGTACGGCAATGAGCGGCAAGACCGGGCCTGGTACAGCGTTTTCACCGTAGTAGTGCGACAGATCACCGCCGTGCGCCACGAGCAGTGCGACAAGTTTTGCCGCATCGAGTGCGCTGCCTCCGCCCCACCCGATGATCACATCGGGGCGAAAACCTGTCGCAATGCTGGCAACTGCGTGGAGCGTTTCAACGGGCAGCTCGGGCTCGATTTCTGTGGAAAGCATGACCGCGATGCCACGATCCCGCAGTTCGCGCTCTACTTCGTGAAAGTGTTTGGTCGTGGCAAGAAATGGGTCGACGATAATGAATGCACGCTGGCCATACATTTGGACCGTGGGAGCGATTGCTGAGCGTGTACCGTAGCCAAAGTTAATGGCTTGAGGCAGTCGCAGTACCCCCGTAGTGGCCGCACTCGTTGAGTTTTGCGGCGACAGCGCCGAGCGCCTCGCAGCGGCGCTAATGCGGTCATTACCAAGTTCGTCGATGAGAGTGTGACTGACATTCATTTCGCAGAATCCTTTGTTCGGCTGGCAGTGGGTACGCCTTAAGCTGCCGCCATCCTCGCAAGCACGCTCAACTCTTTGTATGTACTTGAATGCCATAGTTTCTACGGTTATATGTCACCGATTAGTCAAAGGGGCTACATCATCCCCTTTGCCATTACATGCACATGCATGTAAACTAGGCACATCGGTCCCCAATCCGCAGGAGCACACAACATGGAATTTGGCATCTTCTCGGTCTCAGACGTGACCCGTGACCCCGTCTCGGGGTACACCCCCAGTGAGGCCGAGCGCATTCAGGGGCTCGCCCGCATCGCCACCCACGCCGAAGAAGTGGGCATGGACGTGTTTGCGATCGGCGAGCACCACAACCCCCCGTTCTTTTCGTCCACCCCCACCACGTTTCTCGCGTACATCGCGGCAAAAACGAAGACACTCAAGCTCTCCACCAGCACCACCCTCATCACCACCAACGATCCGGTGCGCATCGCCGAAGAGTACGCGATGCTGCAGCACCTCGCCGGTGGCCGCATGGACTTGATGCTCGGCCGCGGCAACACCGCCCCCGTCTACCCGTGGTTTGGCAAGGACATTCGCAGCGCGCTGCCCCTCGCCCTCGAAAACTACAACCTGCTGCACCGCCTGTGGCGGGAGGACGTCGTCGACCACGAAGGTAACTTTCGCACCCCGCTGCAGGGATTCACGAGCACCCCGCGTCCGCTCGACGACGTCGCACCGTTTGTGTGGCACGGCTCGATCCGGACCCCCGAGATTGCCGAGCAGGCCGCGTACTACGGAGACGGGTTCTTCTCAAACCACATCTTCGCCCCGAGCGAGCACTCGCTGCGGCTCATTAATTTCTACCGCGAGCGCTACGAGCACTACGGTCACGGCAGCGCGAAGCAGGCGATCGTGGGGCTCGGCGGCCAGACGTTCATCGCGAAGAAGTCGCAGGATGCACTCGACGGGTTTCGCCCCTACTTCAACGAGGCGCCCGTGTACGGCCACGGCCCGCGCATGGAAGACTTCATGCGGCAGACACCGCTGTCGGTCGGCAGCCCGCAAGAGGTCATCGACAAGACCCTCAGCTTTCGCGACATCTTTGGCGACTACCAGCGCCAAATGTTCTTGATTGACCACGCCGGCCTCCCCGAGAAGACCGTGCTTGAGCAGCTCGACCTGCTCGGCAGCGAGGTGCTGCCCGTGCTGCGCCGTGAACTCGCCGCACGCCGCGACCCCGAAGTGCCCGAGACGCCCAGTCATGAGACCCTGGTACGTGCAAAGTACGGCGATGCCGAGCCGCGCCAGCCACGGCCAGCCGCCAACCGGGGTGACAACGTCACGGGCGGATCGCCCTATTTAAACCCCGCCGCCAGCAACTAACACCGAAGGACCCACCATGACGAGCCCCACCCGCAACGACGTGCGCCTCGCAAACCAGTCGTGGGAGGCGCTCATGACCGCGCACGCCACGCTCATGGAGCGCTTCGCGGGCGAAAGCATGTGGCACGACGTGAACATGCGCGAGTACGACGTGCTGTACACGCTCGCAAAAGCCGACGAACCCCTGCGCCTGTGCGAGCTGCAAGAGGGCGTGCTGCTGAGCCAGCCAGCACTGTCACGCATGGTCGACCGGCTCATCACGCGGGGCCTCCTGGCACGCGCCCAAGACCCCGCCGATGGGCGCGCGGTGCGCATCTCGCTCACCGCGCTAGGCGCCGAGGTGCAGCGCGACGCGGGCCGCGCGCACGCCCGCAGCATCGCCCGCGATGTGGGCGGTGTGCTCACCACCGAAGAGCTCGGCGAGCTCGAACGCATCTGCAAGAAGCTGGTTTCTTAGGTTCCGGATCGGTTTGCTTGCGGCCGCGTTCGGGGTGGGGTGCCGCCGCTCGCTTAGAGCGGGGGACCCCTCGCGTGTCGCTTCGCGCCACGCGGCCCCGATGCGCTCGCTGGCGGCACCCCACCCCGAACGCTCTACCCGTCCTCAATCTTGAAGGAGCACCGACATGAACGCACCCCTCGATGGCGTCGCCCCTGTTGCAACGCCCGCCTCGATTCCCACCACCAGCACCGTGAATCTCGCGGTGGTGACCGCGGGCACGAGCGACCCCTCGACCACTACAATGCTGGCCCAGCGCGTAGCCGACGCCGTGACGAAGCTCGGCGCCCAGCAGGGCATCACGGTGCAGGTGCGCGTCGTCGACCTGCGGCTTATCGCCGGCGACATCACCGCCGCGCTCGTGTCTCGGCACGAGTCTGAGGCGCTCACAGCGGCGAGCGAGATTCTGCGCGACGCCGACGCCATCGTCGCGGCGACCCCTGTGTACAAAGCTGGTGCGAGCGGACTCTTTACGTCGTTCTTCCAGGTGCTCGACAACGACCTGCTCATCGGCACCCCCGTCGCGCTCGCGGCCACAGCGGGCAGCGCCAGGCATGCCCTCGTAATCGATGACCAGCTGCGCGGCCTTTTCGCCTACCTGCGCACCGTGACAGTACCCACCTCGGTGTTCGCCGAACCCGCCGACTGGACGAGCAACGACCTCGGCAAACGCGCCGATCGCGCCGCCACCGAGCTGCTCGCCCTCGTCACGGGCGGGTTTCGAGGCGCCGTGCGCGGGCAGGCATGGGGCGCCTACCAGCACTCATACGGTAGCGCCGGCGGCACCGAGCTCGGCATCAACCTCGACTCAGACCTGATGCGACTGGCGACCGGCGGTTAAAGGGCGCTATGCCGGGTGCGCGTCTTGCCACTGTGCGGCACGTGCCGACAGCAGGCCGGCCAAGCGTTGCAGCTCGCCAGGCTCCACGCCGTCGGCCGACGCGCGGCCGAGCGCAAGGCCCAGCAGAAACGTGCTGAGCGGTGCGGCCGGTCGCGCGACCGCGTGCGCCACGTCTTTGGCCACGTCAAGCACGACCGGTATCGAGACCTGACCGGGCTCAAGCCCGAGCTGGGCCGCCGCCGCGACGAGCCACTCGTCGAGCGCCTCGGGAGGCAGGTGTGTCGCCATTGTTATGTCCCTTCAATCGGTGGAACCGCTCGAGCGCAGCCGGGCCGCGGCCAGCGACTCAGGCGTATCAATATCGGCGGCGAGCGCCGTTGGTACGCGCAGTTCGCGCAGTTTCATCCCTGCAAGTGCGCGGCGTACGGGCGCATCGACGACCTCGTGTCCCATCCCTGCACAGGCTGCGGCGAGCGCTTGGGCCCGGTAGTTTGCGGCGAGCCACTGCGGTTTGCCCGCGCCGTCGACAAGCAGGGTGCCGTCGGCTTCGCTGTCTGCTCGCGCTTGAGTCTGCGCTAAAGCGTGGTCTTTACCGAGTACGGTGCACACGCGTTCGGGGTATTCGAGGTCACACGCGAGCACCCACACCCACGGTGCGGTCACCTCGGAGATGCCAGCGGCGATACCGGCGAGCGGCCCCGCAAACTCGGGGTTCTCGCGCAGCACGACATCTGCTCCGGTGCCGGCCGTCTGCGGGCCGACAACGATCACGCGCGCGGCGCCTGCGATCCGGCTCGCACGTACGACCCGATCGACGAGGCGTTCGCCCGCGAGCTCCAGGGTTGCCTTGTCGACGCCGCCGAGCCTCGACCCGCGGCCGCCAGCGAGCACGATCGCGTCGAATGTCGCGCCGAACCCGGCATCGTGCGCCTGAGTCTTTTCGTACACTGCAGCCTCCGTTCGGTGGCATAGCCTGAGACCACTATGCCGCATGATCGGCCACTTTGCAGGCATTGATGCCGCGCGTCAGTGTTATTAACGCCGCGCGCCAGCGTTACGGTGTGACCCGCACCACGGTGACGCGATCGCCTCGCCCAACGTCGCCGGTCTCGGGCCCGACGAGCGCGTAGCCCTCGGCAGCACCAAACCCGCCGACCGAGTGTGACACCCGCCCCGCGTGCACGGCGGGCTCGCACCAGAGATCGGCCTGTGTCGCGGTCTCGGCGCCCGGCTCGGCGCCCGGCTCGGCGCCCGGCTCGGCGCCCGGCTCGCTCACCGCCTCAACGAATCGCACGGGTAACACCTGCAGCCTGCCTGCGGCGCCCCGCCATTCCGCCGCGGCGTACGCGGTGAGACGCTGCCTCGCCGTGTCTGCGCACCCCTGCATGGCGCGCAGTGCCGGGCGCACGAAAAGCTCAAAGCTCACGGCGGCGCTCACGGGGTTACCGGGCAGCGCAAACACCATAGCCCCCGCTGCAAGTCGGCCCGTGCACTGCGGCTGCCCGGGTCGCACGGCCACTCGTACGGCACGCACGCCCGGTTCGCTTTCAAGCGCGATGCGCATCACGTCACGGGTGCCGGGGCCGACCCCGCCCGTCGTAATGATCGCGTCGTAGCGCGTCCCCAGATCTTGTAGTCGCGCGCGCACCGCCGCTACGTCATCGACGCTGTGCTCGATGTGCACATCGGCAAACCCCGACTCGGCGAGCAGCCCGCCCACGAGCAGTGAGTTTGACTCGACGATCTGGCCGCGCTCGAGCGCAGTGCCCGCGGGGCGCAACTCGGCCCCGGTTACGAGCACGGCAACGCGCGGTACCGGGCGCACCAGCACGTCCGCGATGCCGGCCGCGGCGATCGCCGACGCCCGGGCGGCCGTGAGGGTTGCGCCTGGTTCTGCCACGAGGTCGCCCGCGGCCAAGTCTTCGCCGGCACTGCGCACGTCTGTGCCCGGGGCGACCTGCGTGGTCACCCGCACCGCGCGGTCGGCCCAGGCGTGCGCGGCACGATCCGGCGCAGCGGTACGGTCACCAGCAGCGGTACGGTCGCCAGCCGCGCGGTCGCCGAGGGTCGCCTCGACCCGCACGACCGCGTCGGCGGCGGTAGGCAGCGGGGCGCCGGTCATGATGCGCACGCACTCGCCAGCGGCGAGCGGCGGGTCCCAGGCCGAGCCCGCCGCGACCTCGCCGAGCACCGTGAGCTGCGCGGGAGCCTCGGCGGTCGCGCCCGAGGTGTCTGCCGCCCGCAGCGCATAGCCGTCCATCGCAGAGTTGGGCCACAGCGGCAGCGCGTGCGCCGCGTGCACCGGCTCAGCGAGCACGCGGCCGAGTGCCGCCGCGAGCGGACGCCGCTCAGTGGGCAGGGGGGTGACCTGCTCGAGGATCCACGCCAGGTGAGTTTCGGGAGAAATTGCCACGCTCGCCGCCTTTCGATCTACTCTTGAAGTATGCCCCGTCGCATCGAGGATTACCGCGGACTCACCCAGCTCAGCCGCGTCAAGCTGATGCATGCCATTCAGCGGCGCCCAGGCCGACTGCTCGCCGAGCTCGCCGAAGAGGTGGGCATTCACATCAACACGGCCCGGGATCATGTGCGCGTGCTCGAAGCCGAGGGGCTCATCACGAGCCGCCCGGTGGCTACCGGCGTGCGCGGTAGACCGCCCGTCGTGTTTGATCCCGTCGAGCGGGCGCACGAGAACCCTGTCGCCGCGCAGCGCACTGAGAGCGCCTGCGCGCAGGGCGACATGCTGCGCAAGATTGCGCCCCACCTCGATCAGACCGCTGAGCTGCCCGCTGCGGCGGCGCACCAGGTCGACACACTATACACGCACCTCGAAGACGTGGGGCTCGAGCCCCAGATCACTGGCGACGGGCTCACAATCGATGTGGCTCCCTGCAAATTCGCGGGCATGCTCGAGGCCGAAAAACGCACCATCTGCAGCGTGCACGCGACGCTCGTGCGCGACCAGCTCACGCACGTCGACGGCCCGCTCAAGCTCGGTCGTTTGAGTCCCTTCGTCACCGAAGATCTGTGCCGGATCGAGCTGTGCCACAAGCTGCCGACTGGCTACCGGCCCACCGGCCGCGCCGCCACCGAGTAGGGGCGGGTGGCAGGGGCTGGGCCCTCGCGGCCCGTACCTCGCGCCAAAATGTTAAGGTGTACCCAATCGGATACGGGGGCATTTATGTTGATTCAACAGCTGCATGCGGCGCGTGAAGCGCACGGAGACACCGTCTCTCAGCTTGCCAAACGGGCAGGAACCTCTCGATCGACGCTATCCAACTATGAGCGGCACGTGAAAATACCGCGTGTTGATACGGCCGAACGTATCGCCGAGGCGCTGGGCCTCGAGTTGATTGCGCTGAAAACCGGGCCAAAACAGGCCTACCTAGATCGTGGTCTCGTGGCACGTTTGGACGCGCTGCACCTCTCACCCGGAGTGGCGGTTCGAACTGCAACACGAGAACTTGCCATGCTTGTTGACGCTGACGTGAACGCTGAGCGCCTCTCACTCTCATGGGGCGCAGTGAAGACACGGGTTGAGGGCACCACCGTGGGGAGCGACGATGATGACCCACTGGAGTTGTACAGGTTAGGCGAGATCGTGCAATCGGCGCAGACCGCAATACAGCAGTCCTCCAATCAGGGCACGCTACCCACACTGGCGGCAAATGGGCGCGTGATTTCTCCATACGAACAGTTGGAGCCCGCGCACCAAGCCCTCGACCTGCTCGTACGCGCGGTGTCTGCAGGCGCTGACCCGACGCTTGCCCGACATCTCATTAATAGCTATCTACTCCATAAAGGGTTTCCCTGGTTGTACGTGCGACACAGCCTCGTGAGCGAATATCGGCAAGCCGTCGTGTCGTGCCTGCGAACGGGCAATGGCGACCGCATGGTAGACGTACTGCTGGTGGGCGCAGAAATGTTCATGTCCAGGGCAACAGTATGAGCGGCTCAGACAACGAACGCCAGGAGTCATGGGAGACGACACTCAGACGTTACCCTTCTCAACAGGGTGAGGTGATTGCAATACCTGAGCCCATTTGGGCTGACCTAAGCAGTGATGTGAAGCACATCACACCAGCGGGTAGGGCCAGAGCGGTTGCTCGTTATAAATTGCGAGAATCTCGCACACTCTATAGCGACGCACGCCTGGAGGGGTTTGCCTTCACCGAGCCCGAGATCATCACGCTCATATCGGGCGGACACGTCGCTGGCCACACGGTCGGAGAAGAGAATCAGGTCGCCGGACTCAAACAGGCCAGTGATTACATGCTGAGTCAGGTCGAAGCCGGTGATCCTATCGAGCCCAACCAAAGCATCTCTGACGACTTACATCTCTTCATCGCGGCGAGCCTAGGCTTGAAATCAATTGCATTTCGTGGAGATCAAACTCAACAATACGAAGGGCCGATGGTACAGCTTCTAACTTGACGGAAACAAGCGCGCAGGGCGTTACACGATGAACTCAGTGCTCATGTCGCACGGGTACGACGCAATATTGGTTCCTGACTCCCTCAAAGCGCAATATGAAGATGCGCTTGTCATTACATATCGAACCGGTGACCTCACTCCGCACATCAGATTTCTGATCGAACGCTACAGCGACGACTAGCAGCTGCGGCCGCTACCGCGTACCGCGCAGCATGCCCGCCACGACGAGCGCGAACGCCCCCACCAGCACCAGCAACCACAGCCCCAGCGAGTACGAATTTGACTCGGGATGATAGGTCGCGCCCATCACGAGCGGCGGAAAGTACCCGCCGAGTCCGCCGGCCGCCGCCACCACACCGCTCACCGCGCCCACTTTCTCGGGCGGCGTGGACGGCCCGATCCAGGCGAACACCGCCCCCATCCCGAGCCCCATAGCTGAGGCCATCAAGATGAACGTCGCGCCCGTGAGCACACCCTCGGGCGGCTGCTGGCCGACAATGTAGGCGAGCGACACGATCGATGCGAGTGAAACGAGCGCCACAATCTTGGGCCCAAACTTGTCTGACAGCACACCACCGATGGGGCGGGCAATGACTGCTGCAACAGCGAACAGTGCGGTGCGCGTACCCGCGCCGACGGGGTCAACTTCGCCCGGGTAAATCGTTACGAGGTACTTCGGCAAAAAGTTTGAGAACGCGACAAACCCACCAAACACGATGCCGTAGAGAAACGCCATCTCCCAAGTAACGGGCAGCTTCAAAGCTCCCCACACTTTGGGAATGAGGGGCTGGCGGCTCGATTTCCATACGGGTGATTCACGCAAAAAGAACCAGACGAGCGCTGCTGTCGCCACCATCAGCACCGCAATGAACACGTGGGTTTCGACATAGCCGAGCTGCCGCAGCAGCCTGGGCGTAAAAAACGCAGAGACAGCGGTGCCGATCATGCCCATACCAAACACACCGTTTGCAAAGCCCCGCCGCTTCGGCTCATACCAGGCGCTCGCAAAGGGTACGCCGACCGCAAAAATCGTGCCCGCTACCCCGAGGTAGGTGCCCGCTACGATGAGCAGCGCAAAACTGCCGATCGACCCCGCGAACGCCACAAGCAGCACGGCCGGCGCCGCCCCGAGCAACACGGCCGTAAACATGATGCGGGCACCGAAGCGGTCAGTGAGCGCTCCCACCACGATGCGGCCGAGCGCGCCCACGAGCACCGGGGCGGCGAGCATCAGCGAAATCTGCCCCTCGTTTAGGCTCATGCCCTCCGCATAAAACCGCTGAATCGGCGAGATCAGCATCCACGCCCAAAACCCGACGGCGCTCGCAAATGTTGCGAGCAGCAGCTGCGGCAATTGCCCACGCAGGCTCTCGCTCTGGTGGGGTTGTACAGCTTGCTCCGGTGGAGTCTTCGTCGTCACGTTGCGCCTCGCGATCTTAGCCGCGAGCGATTTCCACTCGCGTGAATACGCCAAATACGCAGCGACTGTGTGACCCACACCCGTTGCCAAAATTTGGCGTTGCACAGAGAATAACCCGGTCACCCCCACGGGGCTAGCGCAATGACCGTGTTTATTTCATATGATGATCGGGTGTTTTCTCTTTTAGAACAAAAAGATAATAAACACGGTGAAAAGCTTGCATACCTCCCCTTCACAGGGCGATGCTGGAGACATCCGCTACAGATGGGAGCTTTTGTCATGGCCGAAACCCCGCACCCCGCCACTGACGGCGCGCTCGCAGACACACTGCTGAATATGGGGCGGTTTATGCGCCGGGGAGAGACGAGCCCCGACTTGCGCGCCATGTTTCTCGAGGGCGGGCGCAAGGGCGATGTGTTCTACCGCGACCGCTGGTCGCACGACAAGGTGGTGCGTTCGACCCACGGCGTGAACTGCACCGGATCATGCTCATGGAAGGTGTATGTCAAGGACGGCATCATCACGTGGGAGACGCAGCAGACCGACTACCCTTCAGTGGGCCCCGACTCCCCCGAGTACGAGCCGCGCGGCTGCCCCCGCGGCGCGGCGTTTAGCTGGTACACCTACTCCCCCACGCGCGTGCGCTACCCGTACATTCGTGACGTGCTCGCCGAGCTCTACCGCGACGCGAAGGCGCAGCACCCCGACCCCGTCGACGCCTGGGCGTCAATTGTTGAAGACCCGGTGCAGGCGAACCGCTACAAGCGCGCCCGCGGCAAGGGTGGCCTGATTCGCGCCACCTGGGACGAGGCGATGGAGATCGCCGTCGCCGCCCAGGTCTACTCCGTCAAGAAGTATGGGCCCGATCGCATCGCGGGCTTCTCGCCTATTCCGGCCATGTCGATGGTTTCTCACGGCGCCGGATCACGGTATCTCAACCTCGTCGGCGGCACGATGCTCTCGTTCTACGACTGGTATGCCGACCTGCCGGTCGCGAGCCCGCAGGTGTTTGGTGACCAGACCGACGTACCCGAGTCGGCCGACTGGTGGAACGCGGGCTACCTGATCATGTGGGGGTCTAACGTGCCCGTCACGCGCACCCCCGACGCCCACTTCATGACCGAGGCCCGCTACCGCGGCCAAAAGGTCGTGACGGTATCGCCCGACTACACCGACAACACCAAGTTCGCCGACGAGTGGGTGGCCCTGCACCCCGGCACCGACGCCGCGCTCGGCCTCGCCATGGGGCACGTGATCTTGAAGGAGCACTACGTCGAGAAGCGCACCGCACGCTTCGAAGACTACATGCGCCGGTTCACCGATTCGCCGTTTCTCGTAGAGGTCGATGCGCTCGAAGGCGACGCTGCCGCCGCGTTCGACCCCGCCACCGGCAAGCTCGTACCCGGCAAGTTCGTGACCGCGGCCGACCTGGGCGGCGAAGCAGCCGCCGCCACCAACGCCGAGTTCAAACCCGCACTGCTCGACATCTCGGGCGAAGCCCGCGTGCCAAACGGTTCGCTCGGCCACCGCTACGCGCAGTCCGACAAGGGCAAATGGAACCTCGACCTGGGCGACATCACCCCGGCACTATCGGTCGCCGACCTCGCCACATGGCACGGCGAGGCCGTCGAGGTGTCGCTGCCCCGCTTTGACCTCGCGCCCGAGGAGGGGCAGGAGCACGCGGGCGGATCCGGCGTTGTAACAAGGGGCGTGCCGGTGACGCGCGTCGCCGGAAAGCTGGTGACGACGGTCTTCGACCTGATGCTCGCGCAGTACGGTGTGGCGCGCGAGGGCCTGCCGGGCCGGTGGCCCGCGGGCTACGACGACGCCGCGACACCGGGCACCCCGGCGTGGCAAGAGGAGCACACGAGCGTGCCCGCCGAGCAGGCGATACGCATCGCCCGCGAGTTCGCCGACAATGCCGACCGGTCGGGCGGCCGCTCCATGATCTTGATGGGCGCTGGCACCAACCACTGGTTCCACTCAGACACGATCTACCGCACGTTTCTCGCGCTCACGATGATGACGGGCTGCCAGGGCGTGAACGGCGGCGGCTGGGCACACTACGTGGGGCAAGAGAAGGTGCGCCCGCTCACCGGGTACCAGCAGTACGCGGCCGCCGCCGACTGGCAGCGGCCGCCTCGGCACACGATCGGCACCGCGTTTTGGTACCTCGCGACCGACCAGTGGCGCTACGACGGGCTGCCCGCCAACTCGCTCGCCTCACCGCTCGCGCGCGGCCAGTTCGACGACCGCACGACCGCCGATTGCCTCGTCGAATCGGCGAAGCGCGGCTGGATGCCGAGCTACCCGACCTACAACCGCAACCCGCTCGACCTCGCCGACGAGGCAGAGCGGGCGGGCAAGGAGCCTGCCCAGCACGTCGTCGACTCGCTGAGCGACGGCTCGCTCGCCTACGCGTGCGAAGACCCCGATGCGCCCGAGAACTTTCCGCGCGTCGTGCTGATCTGGCGCGCCAACGTCTTGGGCTCGTCGGGCAAGGGCAACGAGTACTTCTTGAAGCACCTGCTCGGCACCGACGCGGCCGTGCGCGCTCCCGAAGCGGGGCCGGGCGAGCGGCCCCGCGACATGGCCTGGCACGATGAAGCACCCGAGGGCAAGCTCGACCTGCTCGCGACCGCCGACTTCAGAATGACGAGCACCACACTGTTCTCTGACATCGTGTTCCCCGCCGCGACCTGGTACGAGAAGTACGACCTGTCGTCGACCGACATGCACCCGTTCATTCACTCGTTCAACCCGGCGATCGCGCCGCCCTGGCAGACGAAGACCGACTTCGAGCTGTTTGGGCTGATGGCGCAGCGCTTTGGCGAGCTCTCTGAAACGCACCTGGGGGTGCGCAAGGACATCGTCGCGACACCGCTGCAGCACGACACCCCCGACGCGATGGCAACCCCCAAGGGTCGCGTGCCAGAGGGCGCGCCGCTCATACCGGGCGTCACGATGCCTAAGCTCACCGTCGTCGAGCGCGACTACCCCGGCATCTTCGATCGCTGGCGGTCACTCGGCCCGCTCACGAGCGAGCTCGGCATGATGACGAAGGGCATCAAATACCAGCCGGATCCCGAGATCGAAGCCCTCGCGCACGTGAACGGCACGGTGCCAAACGGGCCGTGCGAGGGGCGCGTGCGGCTCGACACCGACAAGCGGGCGTGCGAGATGATTCTCGCGTTCTCGGGCACGAGCAACGGGCGCCTCGCAACACAGGGCTTTCGCCAGCTCGAAGAACACACGGGCCAGAAGATGGCGTTCCTGTCTGAAGAGCACGAGGGCTCGCGCATCACATTTCATGACGTGCAGGTGCAGCCGCGCAGCGTGATCACATCGCCCGAGTGGTCGGGGTCTGAGCACGGCGGCCGCAGGTACACCGCGTTTGCGATCAACGTCGAGCATTTGAAGCCCTGGCACACGCTCACCGGCCGCCAGCACTTCTACCTCGACCACGACTGGATGCAAGAGCTCGGCGAGCAGCTGCCCGTCTACCGCCCGCCGCTCGACATGCACCGCCTGTTTGGCGACGCGAAGCTCGGCCGCACGAGCACACACGAGTCGGGTAACGCCGAGGTCGCGGTGCGCTACCTCACCCCGCACTCGAAGTGGTCGATTCACTCTGAGTACCAAGACAACCTGTTTATGTTGTCGCTGTCGCGTGGCGGGCCCACGATCTGGATGAGCCCCGGGGACGCCGACAAAATTGGGGTGCGCGACAACGAGTGGATCGAATCGTACAACCGCAATGGCGTGGTTGTAGCCCGCGCGATCGTGTCACACCGCATGCCCGAGGGCACGGTCTACATGTACCACGCGAAAGATCGCACGATCGACGTGCCGATCGCCGAGACGAGCGGGCTGCGCGGCGGCATACACAACTCGCTCACCCGCATTCTGATGAAGCCCAGCCACCTGATCGGTGGCTACGCGCAGCTCGCGTGGGCGTTCAACTATCTGGGGCCCACGGGCAACCAGCGCGACGAGGTGACGACGATTCGTCGCCGCAGCCAGGAGGTGCAGTACTGATGAAGGTCATGGCGCAGATGTCGATGGTAATGAACCTCGACAAGTGCATCGGTTGTCACACCTGTTCGGTGACGTGCAAGCAGGCGTGGACCAACCGCTCGGGCGTCGAGTACGTCTGGTTCAACAACGTTGAGACCCGGCCGGGCGTCGGCTACCCGCGCGGCTACGAAGACCAAGACAAGTGGCGCGGCGGCTGGGTGCGCGACAAGAAGGGGCGGCTGCGGCTGCGCGACGGCGGCCGGCTGCACAAGCTCAGCCGCATCTTCTCGAACCCTAAGCTGCCCGAGATTCACGACTACTACGAGCCGTGGACCTACGACTACGACATGCTGCTCAACGCACCCAGCGGCGCGCACACCCCCGTCGCGAAACCCAAGAGCTTACTCACCGGGAAGGACATGAAGATCGGGTGGTCTGCGAACTGGGATGACAACCTAGGCGGCTCGATCGAGACGATGCAAGACGACCCGATCCTCAAAAAGATGAGCGAGCAGGTCGAGGCCGAGTACCAAAAGGCCTTCATGTTCTATCTACCGCGCATCTGCGAGCACTGCCTCAACCCGTCGTGTGTCGCATCGTGCCCTTCTGGTGCAATGTACAAGCGTCAAGAGGACGGCATTGTGCTCGTCGACCAAGACGCCTGCCGCGGCTGGCGCATGTGCGTGTCTGGCTGCCCCTATAAGAAGGTGTACTTTAACCACCGCACAGGCAAGGCCGAGAAGTGCACGATGTGTTACCCGCGCATCGAGGTGGGGCTGCCCACTGTGTGCGCCGAGACCTGCGTGGGGCGACTGCGCTATCTGGGGCTCGTGCTCTACGACGCCGACCGTGTCGCCGAGGCCGCGTCTGTTGAGAACGAGCACGACCTGCTCGAAGCACAAAAATCTGTGATTCTCGATCCCTTCGACCCCGAGGTCGTGGCGGGCGCACGCGCCGAGGGGATCCCCGAGGACTGGATCACGGGCGCTCAGAAGAGCCCCATCTACAAGCTCATTAAAGAGTATGAGGTCGCGCTCCCGCTGCACCCCGAGTACCGCACGATGCCCATGGTCTGGTACATTCCGCCGCTGTCGCCCGTCGTCGATGTCGTCACCGGCTCTGGGGCCGACGGCGAAGACGCGCGCACGCTGTTCGCTGCGATCGATAAGCTCCGGATCCCTATTGGGTACCTCGCCGAGATCTTCAGCGCCGGTGACCCCGCTCCCGTCGACCTCGCGCTGCGCAAGCTCGCAGCGATGCGCTCGTTCATGCGGGGCGTGTCAATCGATGATGTGCGTGACGAACGCATCGCAAACGCGGTGGGCATGTCGGGCGCCGCGATCGAAGAGATGTATCGGCTGCTCGCGATCGCAAAGTATGAGGAGCGGTACGTGATTCCGTCGGCCCACGCCGAGCAGGCCCACGACCTCGAAGAGATGGGGTGCTCGCTCGAGTTCGACGGCGGCCCGGGCATGGGCGGCGCGGGCCCCTTCGGCTCGTCGAGCGGTGAGCCCGTCCCCGTAGCGGTCGAGAACTTCAACGCGCTCAAGAACCGGCAGACCGCAGACCGACCGTCGACACCCGGCCGCGTAAACCTGCTCAACTGGGACGGCAACGGCAGCCCCGACGGGCTCTTTCCACCCTCTGGCACCCCCACCACGCTGCCAGAGGGCGACCTCGGGCCCGTGCGCAAAACCGGCAAGCAGGGCCGAGAGCGGGGGCAGGCGTGATCACGAAACTGCTCAATCGTGTCACGCCGAGGCGCCCGCTGCCGGGCACCCTGGCGCCTGTGACGCTTACGCGCGAGGAGCGATCCGGAGCGCACATGCTCGCCTCGCTCTTGCTCGATTACCCGGGCCCCGAGTGGTTCGCGCGCTTAGACACGCTCGAAGCCCACGCGCGCACGCTGCCCCCCGTGCTGTCCCAGCTTTTCACCGAGTTCATCGACCTTGCGCGGGCGGCGGGCCCCACCGAATGGCAGCGGCAGTACGTGGTCACGTTCGACCTGAAACGCAAGTGCAGCCTCTACCTCAGCTACTTCGCGACCGGTGACACCCGCAAGCGCGGCACCGCGCTCGTCACGTTCATCGAAGCGTACCGCGCGGCAGGGTGGGAGATCGCTCCAGACGAGCTGCCCGACTATCTGCCCGCTGTGCTCGAGTTCTCGGCACGCTCGGGCGACCCGATTGCCGAGGCGCTGCTAGCCGCGCACCTCGAGGGCATCGAGGTGCTGCGCGCCGCGCTCGAAGCGATCGACAGCCCGTGGGCGGGCGTCGTGCGCACCGTCACGCTGTCGCTGCCGCAGGTGGACCGCGAAACGCGCGAACGCGTGCTGGCGCTCGTGAGCGAGGGGCCACCCACCGAGACGGTGGGTCTCAGCTTCTTAGGTAACCTACCGCCGTTCAGTCCGAGGGGGGACGTATGAGCACCTTAGACATTTTGTTGTGGGTGGCGCTGCCGTACGCGTGCGCTGCCGTCTTCATTGTCGGCCATATTTGGCGCTATCGCTACGACAAGTTTGGCTGGACCACCCGGTCAAGCCAAACCTACGAGAACCGGCTGTTGCGCTGGGGCTCGCCCATGTTTCACTTTGGTATTTTGATGGTGATCGCGGGCCACGTCGTGGGTCTGCTAATTCCGCGAGAGTGGCTCAACGCGATCGGCATCAACGATCACATGTACCACCTCGGCGCCGTATGGATGGGCTCGTTCGCGGCGGTGCTGACGCTGGCCGGCCTCGCAATCTTGATCTACCGCCGCCGCACCGTTGGCCCCGTGTTTCTTGCGACCACGGTGATGGACAAGGTGATGTACGTGTTCTTGGGCATGACGCTGATCTTTGGCACGCTTTCGACGGTCGTCTACCAAATGTTTGGCGAGGGGTTCACCTATCGCACCACAATCTCGCCGTGGATCAGGCACCTGATCATCTTTCAACCAGAGCCAGAGCTCATGTCGACGGTGCCGCTCTTCTTTCAGCTGCACATCATCTCGGCTTCGCTGCTGTTTGCGCTGTGGCCATTCACGCGGCTGGTACACGTGTGGTCTGCGCCCTTCCCCTACCTGTTTCGCCCGTACATCGTCTATCGATCGCGCGATGCTGGCCCCACCGGTATGCGCCCCGTGAGGCGTGGCTGGGATCCGATCACCGAGCCGCCAGACCCCAAACGCTTGAACCGGCCATAACGATAGGTTACGGTTCGCCATACGTCGGATGCGCGTCGCCATCCCCCCATAAACGACGCGCATCCGCCGACCTATTTACACGCGCCTTCGCAGGTGTAAGTGAAACAGGCTTTGTGACAGTACCACAGCGCGGGGCGCTGCTCTGTCTCTCCACACGATAGCCCCACTGTGCTACAGATGTCTATAGTGCGTTTTGGTGGTCGAGAGTACCGGCTACGGCGTTTGCAGGTCCGCTAGTTCGCGCAGGTCAATGGGATCGGGCACGTTAGGAAACTCGACCGGACGCTGCGAGAGCTCTCGCACGTTGTCAAGTCGGCAAGCGAGTCGCGATGCTCGCGTACCGCTGCACGTTTCGTCGCCGCTGTCGTCAGTGTCGCTGTCGTCAGTGCCGCTGTCGTCAGTGTCGCTCTTCGCGTTCTGCTCCTTGGGGGCGTACTGCCCGATCGCGTCATACTCGCCCGGGAGCACGGGCGCCATGACCGCCCCGCAGGCAAATGACACGATCAGGCAGGCCGCGAGCACGGCCCCCGCCGCGGGCGACCACAGCGCGGGGGGCCGCGTATTGACCAACACGGTTCCTTCAAGCTCGGTGCGAGCCCGCTGCTCGGCGAGCCACACCGTGAACCACCCGACGAGCGGTGAGAGCACCATAGCCGACGTCGACAGCAGCACGATCGCCGCCGCATCGCCCCTGCTCTGTGCCCCTCCAGCCGCGCTATACATTACGCCAAACAGCAGCCACAGCCCCACCGCTTCAAGGCAGCGCAGCCTAATGAGCACCACATGATTGCGCCGAAAAGCAGCCAAGCGTACGACCGTGTCTCGGTCGACAATGCCGCCCTCGACTCGACGCACGCGGGCTAGGTAACCAAGTTGCCACGATAGTGAGCAGGCGAACGCCACGACGACGAGCAAGCACAGCGCCACCACGAGCCAACGCACCACGACCGCATCGCGTGACGTCGCTGCGATCGTGACCGCGGTCGCTCCGATCGCGAGTAAGACGCCAAGAACAGCCCACTCACCCCGCCGGCGGGCGAGGTCGATCGGGCCGGATCCGGCCACGTACGCACGAAAGCTGCGCGGTATGCGTTTGCTGAGCGCCCCAAAGCGCGCCCACTGTATGCCTCCCAAAATGAGCGCGATCACCCACCACACCGCGACGAGTCTGGGATCAGCTGTGCCACCGGCAAAACCGGTCAGCACACCGAGCGCGACGATCGCGGTCAGATACACCGGCGCGTCAATGCGCGTCATGAACCGAAACCAGAGCTGCGCAAACAGCGCGGCACGCGCATTGCGGTGCTGCGGGTCGGCGGCAAGTAGCTTGCCCATCTCAACCGCGTACACGATCTCTTGCTCCATCGCGCCGTGCCCGGTCGCGGGGGTGTTGACCGTGGTGAGTTCAGCGTGCAGCTCGAGCAGTATGGCGTCTTGCGGCGCTTCGGCAAGGCCCAGCTGACATGTTTTAAGCGCGTCATCTACCCGGCCGAGGGCCCACTGTAGGCGGGCGGCGCCAGCCATTACTCCAGGGGTTGCAATTGCCGAGGCAACAGCCTGGTTCACGCGAGCAAGGGCGACACGCTTCAGCTTGCGCCGATCGCGACGCTCAGGCATCGCAGACACCAGGATCTGCGCGCTCTGCAGCAAAAAGTCCGGGTTGTCTGGCTCCGCGGCCAGGCAAATGTCATTCTCGCGTTCGGCCTGCTGGTGCTTGTTCTGCTGTAACAGCGCGTGAGCCAAGAGGTATCGCGCACTGGCCAGATCGGGGTGCGCCCCCAGCAACTGTTCAAGCGTGAACCGTGCCTCATCGACCCGCCACAGCTTGAGCAGCACCCAGGCACGCTCGTGCAGCAGGTAGGGGTTCTGCGGGTCAACCGCGAGACCCGGGCCAAGCGCCTCGAGCGCTTCGGCAAAGCGCCCCTGTGCACCAAGCATTTCGGCGTGTTTGAGGCACAGATCAATCTGCTGCCCCGGGTCGGGTGCGCCCGCACCGGCAGATGCCGCGCGCACCGTCATTTCATGAATTTTTCGCGGGTGAGGTACTGCTGCAGTTCGTCGTAACGGCCGTCGACGTTGCCAAACGTGACAACATTCACGGCGCTGTGCATCCACCCGCCCGTACTCGGCTGCACCTCTGCAAATGCGGCATCAAAATCGGCCATCGTGATGGGGCGCACCTGGCCCGCGGCAATCGAGTCGGCCATCGCCTTCTCAGCGGCGGTCGTCGCGAGGTGTTCAAGGTCGGCCCCCGAGAATTTCTCCGTGCGCTGCGCGAGCCGTGCAAGGTCGATGCCCGCCAGCGGGCGCCCGGCGAGTGCACCGCGCAGAATTTCGATGCGGGCCGGGGCATCGGGCGGAGTGACCAGCACCACCCGGTCGAAGCGGCCCGGGCGCAGAAGGGCGTCGTCCACCTCCCACGGGTGGTTCGTTGCGGCGAGCACAAACACGCCGTCGTTATTGCTGCCCACCCCGTCGAGCTCGGTGAGGAGCTGATTAACTACCCCACGCATCCACGTGGCGCTCGAACTGTACATCGAACGTTTGCCGCCAATCGAGTCGAGCTCGTCAATGAACAGCACACACGGGGCATGCTTACGGGCACGCTCGAACAGGCGCTGCACGTTCTTTTCGCTTTCACCGATAAACGAATTGAGCACGTCAGCGACGGTGACCGTTAGAAACTTCGCGCCGAGCTCGCCGGCGATCGCCTTCGCAATGAAGGTCTTGCCCGTACCGGGAGGGCCGTAGAGCAACAGGCCGCCGCGCAGGCTCTTCTGAAACGCCTTCGCGATTTCGGGGTTGCGCATGGGTTCGAGAAACGCGACGTTCAATCGGTCTTTCACGTGCTGCAGCCCGCCCACATCGGCAAGCGTCACCGCGGGGGTCTCGGGCGGAGCATCGAGCTCGGCCTCGGCAGTGTCACCTGATACGGGCATTGGCTGCGCTGTTTCGGTAGCACCAACGTACTCTGTTGACCCGACGAACGGCGGGTCAATCGCCACGTCGACTTCTTGTTCGAGGCGCTGCCAGTCGATCCCGTCGGCGGCACCGGCTTCGCTGTGGCTCGAGCTATCCCCAGCCTCGGCCTGGCTCTGGGCACTCGGGGCACTCGGGGCACTCGGGGCACTCGGGGCGCTCAACGCCTCGCGCATCAGCTGCTGCGCTCGCGCGTTGCTCGCATCGCGCACGAGCACCTGAGACAACTCGGTCACGGCGCGCGCAGACTCGCCGTTTGCAAGAAGCAGCTCGGCGAGGTGCAATCGTAGCGGCAGCGATTCGGGGTCTGCGGCCACCGCAGTGGCTATCGCTCTGATGAGGTCAGTCATGTCGCCCCTTTCGGCGTGAACGTTTCGGCCCCGAGCGAGGCCCTTTTAGTCTCTCACGGGGCGGGTGGGCAACGTCGCGGCGACGGCCCGCACGAACCGCGTGGCCGGGGCCGCGAGCACCGCATGCACCTCGCCCTGCTGCGCGATACGGCCACGCTCGATGACGATGAGTCGGTGTGCCAGCTCGGCCGCGTCGACCGCCGAGTGCGACACAACTACGGCGGTGGTGCCGGTGCGCTTAAGTTCTTCACGCAACAGCGCACGCATGTCGGCCGCGGCCTCGACATCGAGCGAGGCAAACGGTTCGTCGACGAGCAGCAGCCGTGGGGCCGCCGCGAGCGCGCGGGCGAGTGCGATGCGCTGACGCTGGCCACCCGACAGCTCTGCGGGCAGCTTCGCGGCCACTTCGTCAAGGCCGAGGCGCGTGAGCCACCCGTCTGCTTCGGCGAGCGCCTCGCGTTTGCCTGCTCCGCGTGCGCGGGCGGCGAAGGCGATGTTGCGCGCGGCACTGAGGTGCGGAAACAGCCGCGGTTCTTGCCCGAGTAGCCCCACGCCTCGCGCGTGCGGTGGCACGTGCACGCGTGTCCTCGCATCTGCGAGCACGAGCCCCTGCGCACCACCGAGCACTATGCGGCCCGCGGTGAGGCGCTCAGTGCCGGCAAGCGCGTGCACGATGCTTGACTTACCCGCCCCGCTCGGCCCCATGAGCGCGAGTGTCTCGCCAGCCATTAGCTCGAACGACACGTCAAGTTCAAACCCCGTACGCGGCATACCGATCGCGGCCGAGAGCGCGGCGGGGCTGAGTGGCAATGGCCGCTGCGCGCTGATCCGGCGCCTCATTTGAGCGCCCCGGGCTTCCAGGCGCGCACGCTCACCAGCACCAGCACCGCGGTCGCGAGCAGCAGTAGCGAGAGCGCGACGGCCGGCTCGCGGCCAGACGCGGCGCCGTTGAAGGCCGTGTAGATCGCGAGCGGCATGGTCTGGGTGACGCCCGGAGCGTTACCGGCAAACAGGGCGGTCGCGCCAAACTCCCCGATCGCGCGCGCAAAACACAAGATCACGCCGGCCACGAGTCCCGGGGCCGCGAGCGGCAAGGTCACCCGCGCAAACACCATCCAGGGGCCCGCCCCGAGGGTCGCGGCGGTGCGTTCGTAGGCGGCGCCCGTCGCGCGCAGCGAGCCCTCCACCGACAGCACGAGAAACGGCAGCGCGACGAACGCCTGCGCGAGCACGACCGCGGCGGTCGTGAACGGCAGCGTGACGCCCCACAGCTGCTCGATGACCTGGCCCACGGGGCTCGTGCGACCGAATAAGAACAAGAGCGCGACGCCGCCCACCATGGGCGGCAGCACGAGCGGCACCGCCACGAGCGCCCGCAGCAGCTGCGATGTTTTGGGGCCGGATCGCGCGATGACCAGCGCCAATGGCACGCCGAGCGCGACGCACAGCGCGGTTGCCGCGAGCCCCGTGCCGAGCGACAGCGCGAGCGCCTGCCTGGCGGTTTCGCTCGTGATGTCTTGCCACAGCGTGCTCCATGACGCGCGGCTCACGAGCGCCGCGAGCGGCAGCACGAGCAGTGCGATGCCGAGCACGGCGGGCGCGACCGCGATGCCCGGGGCGTTCGAGCCAGTGCGGGAGGTCTTCATGATGCTGTGGTTCCTGTGTGTTGCTGTGGTTGTGCGGTTCTTCGCGCTACAGCGCCGAGCCGAAGCCGTGGCGCTCGAGCACACCCTGCCCGTCTTTGCCCAGCACGTATGCGACGAACTCGCGCGCCGCAGCGTGCTTCGCGTCGCTCGTGTTGGCGCCTGAGCTGGCCTTGGCGTCGCGCGACTGGGCCGCGAGGGTGAGTGCTGCGATCGGGTACCTATTGACCACGTCTTGGGTGCCCTCGGGGTCGATGCTTTCGACGGCGTCGTCGCCTACCACGTCGGTGCGGTAGACGAGGCCCGCATCTGCCTCGCCCGCGGCAACCTTCGCCAGCACCGCGGTGACGTTTTGTTCGAGGCTCGCGGGGGTCACCTTGACGGCCGCGTTCTTCAGCAGGGTCTCAGATGCTCCGCCGCACGGCACCTCGGGCGCGCACAGCACCGTTACCGCGTCTTGCAGGTCTTTGAGGCCCGTCACCTTAGCCGGGTTGCCCGCGGGCACCGCGATCACGAGCGTGTTCGTTGCGAAGACCTGCGGGTCGCTTGCGAGAGCCTCGTCGACGACGACCTGCATGTTGCGTTCATCGGCAGACGCAAACACGTCGACCGGGGCGCCCTCGACGATCTGTGTCGCGAGCGTTGAAGAGCCGTCGTAGCTGAGGGTGACCTCGACACCGGGGTGCTGGTCTTCAAACTGCTGGGCGATCTCATCGAAGGAGCGCTGTAGCGAGGCCGCGGCCGACACATTGAGGGTGACCGTCTCTTCCTCCGCCGTGTCGCTGACGCTTGAACAGCCCACAAGCCCCATCGCCAACACCGCCACTACAGCGGCGAGCGCGCTGCGCCGACCCGAGCGGCGGTGCTGCTGGTTCGTGAACGGGTGCGGCTTTGTGCTCGGCAGCGGCATGCACGGTCTCCTTGTGGTTCGTCTCACAACTCTCTTGCACCCCCAACGCTATCGAATCAGCCCACCCGGCCCCTCGGGGCTTGCCTCTGCCGTCGCTTTGACGGCCGCGGGTATCGCTGCGGGGTCTGCGTCTGGGTGAAACTCGGGGTGCGTCGTCGAGGCGTAGAGGTTGAGGCCAAGGGCACGCGAGAGGTACGCGCAGGCCCGTTCGCCTCGAACGCTGTTACCGGCAGAGTTGAGCGGTGGTGAGTATGTCGCAAGCGCTCCCTTGCCCGGTGCGATCGCGACGATGCCGCCCGACACACCTGACTTCGCGGGCAACCCGATCTCGAACAGCCACTCCCCCGAACGCTCGTACATGCCGCAGCTCGCAAGCACCGCGAGCGTGTCACGGGCCACGCTTGCAGACACCACCCGCTCACCGGTGATCGGGTTCACCCCGCCGTCTGCGATCGTCGCTCCCATCACCGCGAGATCGTAGGCCGAGACCTTTAGCGCGCACTGTTTCGTGTACACATCGACGGCCTCTTCGGGGTTGCCGTCGATGCGACCGTAGCTGTGCAGCAGCCGGGCGATGCCGCGGTTGCGCGAGTTGGTGCGCGACTCTGATTCGTAGACGGCCTCGTCGATGTCAAGGTCACGCCCCGCAAACCGTGAGAGCCCGGCACGCACGTTCTCCCACCGCTCTTGCGGCGTGCTGCCAGGCACCATGCTCGTCGTTACGATTGCCCCCGCGTTGACCATGGGGTTTTGCGGGCTGCCCTCGTTAAGCTCAAGCGCAATCACCGAGTTAAACGCGAGGCCCGTGTTGTTGACGCCCACGCGCTCGGGCACCGCGCGGTGGCCAATCGCATCGCACACGAGTGCAAACACAAACGCTTTTGAAATCGACTGAATCGAAAACTCTACGGCAGAGTCGCCCACGGTGTGGGTGCTGCCGTTCACGCCCACAAGCGCAAGCCCAAACTCGAGCGGGTCTGCGCTCGCGAGCACTGGAATATAGCTGGCGACCGTGCCGTCGTAGGTGTCGCGGTAGCGCGTGTGCGCTGCGAGTAATAGCTCATCTACTCTGGCCGCTGTGGGTAATTCGCCCGTCGAAACACGCTGTGTAACCTTCAAAACCTCGACTTCTGGCACGGTGGAGCTCCATTCTGCGGCGACGGGCGGGCACCCATCACGCTATCGCGCAGCTCCGCCCCCTGTCACTAGCGTGGACCGGGTTTATTCACGGTGGGCGAACTCGCGCTCCTTGCCTACGGGCCCTAGTGTGGAGATGAAGCTGCGATCCGGATCGGACGCAACAAGATAGGCCCGCACGCTCGCCGCGTGCACGCCGGGTGAGGAGGCGATTCATGGCGCAGATGCTGCCGTCAGCGGGGGTCGCCCCGGGCCTTGCCGACGCACGTAACCGGCCGCTGCGCGATCTGCGCATTTCGGTGACGGATCGCTGCAATTTTCGCTGCGTATACTGCATGCCGAAGGAGATTTTCGGCCGCGACTTTCAGTTTCGTGAGCGCGACGAGCTGCTCACGTTCGAAGAGATCGAGCGGCTGGCGCGCGTCGCCGTGGGCCTCGGTGTACGCAAGCTGCGGCTCACCGGGGGCGAGCCGCTGTTGCGCCGCGGCATCGAGGAGCTCGTGTCTCGGCTCGCCGCGCTGCGCACCCCCGAGGGGGAGCCCGTTGACCTCGCGCTCACCACGAACGGTTCGGCGCTGCCGGTGAAGGCGGCGGCGCTGAAGGCGGCGGGGCTTGGGCGCGTCACGATCTCGCTCGATTCGCTCATCGAGGAGCGGTTTCAAGCGATTAACGACGTGAAATTTCCTGTGGCTCGCGTGTTTGCTGCGATCGATGCGGCCGCCGAGGCGGGACTTGGGCCGGTCAAGATCAACACGGTGCTCAAACGCGGCGTCAATGACGACGAGATTCTGTCGCTCGCCGAGCGTTTTCGCGGTACGGGGCACGTGCTGCGTTTTATCGAGTACATGGATGTGGGCGCGACTAATGGTTGGCGGCTCGACGACGTAGTGCCGTCGGCCGAGGTGGTGGCGCGCATTAGCGAGCGGTACCCGCTCGAGCCCGCGGCCCCCACCCACCCCGGCGAGACGGCGAAGCGCTGGCAGTACGTAGACGGTGCCGGCGAGATCGGTGTGATCTCAAGCGTCACCGGCGCATTTTGCGGCGACTGCTCGCGCGCCCGTGTGTCTGCCGAGGGGCAGCTCTACACGTGCCTGTTTGCGTCGTCGGGCTTCGACTTGCGTGCGCTGTTGCGTGGCGATGACACCCGTTCTCCGCTGACGGACGCAGAGCTCTCTGACGTATTGGCGGGCCGCTGGCGGGTGCGCGACGACAACTACTCTGAGCGCCGCGCAGCCCTCACCCCCGGCAACCGCCGCCGCATCGAAATGTCGTATATCGGCGGTTAGGCCGACGCTGCCTTGTCGAGGGCCGCACGCTTGAGGGTGTCGAACTCCTCTTGCGTGATCGTTTGTTCGTCGAGCAGCTTCTTCGCCTGCGCGATCTGCTCAGCCGGGTGCGGGTGCACGGCGACCGAACGAATGTAGTCGTCTGCGGCGTTCTGTGTTGCCTGCGCCTGCGCGGCAGCGCGCTCGCCCATGCCCCTACCGCGCGCGATCAGGTAGACGATCGCTGTCAAGAACGGCAAGAATACGAGAAAAATCAGCCAGATTGCTTTCGCGACACCGGGCAGCTTCTTGTCACGGAAGAGGTCACTGATGATCGAGAACAGCGCCATGAGGTAGGCGATAAACACGAAGATCGTGACCGCAAACCACAAGAAGTCCCAAATGTTTGCCAAGAAGCCCATGATGTTCCTTTCGCAGGTGAGCAACAGCGCTCCCCGTGGTTTCATCCTGGCATTACCGCGCCCGCGTGCGCCTCACGATGACGAATTGTGATGCGTTCTTCACCCGCACTTTCACCCGGTCGTGAGGCGTGCCCACACAAAAGCGGGGGTGAGGTGCGCTCGGCCCCTCACCCCCGCTCTGTATCACGCGCCTCGCGCCTCGCGGCGCGCACGCGGCTCGCGCTAGCGCGTGTTCACGGTCTTTCGGCGCGCCCGGAGCACCAGCACCGCACCGGCAACCAGTAGCAGCAGCGCCACGCCCCCGCCAATCCCCGCCTGCGCACCAGTGATGCTTAACCCGGGGATCAGTGGCTTGGACGTCGACGCTTCGGGAGTGGTGTGCGTCGTCGTGGCCGGCGGCGGGGTGATCGTTGTACCGCCCGGCGTCGCGGTCGACGACACCGTGTTTTCGATCGTCACCTTGCCCACTTCGTCATGCACCTTCACGCGGTAGGTGACGTCGACGCGCTCGCCAATGTCGAGCGTGCCCTCCCAGGTAAGCGTCGTGCCGTCGAGCTGCGGCGCGGCAGCCCGGGATTCGACGCCCTGGGCATCTACGATCGTAGCGCTCGGCGTGCCCACCAATTCGGTGTTGTCAAGCACAGCCGACAGGTCATCGGTCAGCACCACCGGGTCGAGCACGGTCGCGCCCGTGTTCGTGCCTGTGAGCGTGAACTGGATCAGCTGGCCTGCTTTTACCTCCGTTCCGGATCCGGGATCGCTCGTCTTGGCGAGGGTGTACCCCGGCACCGGGTGCTCCGTCGTAGCGGGGGGCGGCTCAACCGGCGGCTTGCCAGGCGGGGTCGCTGTTGAGACGGCAATATTTTTGAGCGTTTGACCTTCAGCGCCTTCGTTCACGGTGACGCTGTAGTTGATGCTCACGGTCTCCCCGACCTCGAGCTTGCCAGACCAGCTGAGCGACGTTCCGCTCAGATCCGGTGCCGTACCCTCGCGGGCTACACCGTCGGCTCCGGTGATCGTTGCTTCGATGTCACCGTCGAGCGTTGCATGCGCGAGTACCTTCGATAGATCATCGGTAATCTCGACCGGATCGAGTACGGTCTCGCCGCTGTTGCGCCCGGTGAGCGTGTAGGTGATCGACTCGCCCACGGCAACCGGGTTGTCACTCGCCGGGTTCGCGCTCTTCCAGAACGTGTAGCCCGGGGTTGGGTGCTGGGTTTCGACCGTCGGCGGAACGATGGGTGGCTGACCCGGTGGGGTCGCCGTCGACGATGCCCTGTTGTGAATGATCACACCCTCGGTCCCATCGTTGAGCTGTACCGAGTACACCAGCTGCACAGATTCGCCCACTCCCAGCGCACCGGTCCAAGCAAGCGATGTGTCATCAGCGGTCACTGTTCCACCGTCACGGGTGGCCCCCGCGGCGTCAGTGATCGTGACGACGGGGTCACCCATGAGTGCGGCATGTTCGAGCACACCCGACAGGTCGTCGGAGATCTCGACCGGGTCGAGCACGGTGAGCCCCGTGTTCGTGCCCGTCAACGTATATGTGATCGCCTCGCCCGGAAGCACAGTTGTGCCCGAAACAGGGTTGCTCGTCTTCGTGAATTCATAGCCGGGCACAGGCTCAAGCGCCAGGTCCAGGGTGAGGTTCGTGAACTCGTCGGTGGTCAGCGGACTGACACTGAGCGAGCCAACGTTGTCACCGATCGGCTCGTGGCCGATAATCTTCGAACCATCGACACTGGCTGACAGTGTAATCGTGCCGGCGCTGCGCACTCGATCACCGTCGTTGATGGCGTGGTGATCGGCGGTCTCGTTGAGGTCGGTGTCTGCGTCTGTCTTTGAGTTCACGGCGGCGGCTGAGTACCCTGCCAACAGACCCCCACTCGCAAACTCGGCCGCGGGAATCACGGCGTAGTAATCACCCTCGGCGAGGTCGTTGAGAATCCAACGCCCGTCCTCGTTCGTAGTGGCCCGGCCTGCGAGTGTGCCCCCGTCGGCTGCACTGTACACCTCAACGGTTACTCCTGCGGGTGCCGCAAGATCGCGAGCTTCATCGAATTTACCGTCACGATCCTGGTCGATCCAGATCAGGTCGCCCAGGCTAAAGCCGAGCACGCGCACGGTCGTCTGGTTTGAGGTGAGAAGCTGGTAACCTTCCTGTTCCCCTGAGAACGTATCGCTAAACGCGGTAAAGCGGTTCGCGTACAGGTCGCCGGGGTCGTTGTCGCGCTGCTCGGTTTCGAAGGTCAGAATCAAGCCCGACTTCTTCGTGTTTGTACCGGTCTCGAGCTTCGTGTCGCCCACAAATTTGAAGGCGGTCACCTGAGTCCAGTCGGCGGGCGCACCCGGCGCACCGAAGTCGGACTCAGCAAACCAGATGCTCGCGTCATCGTCGTTCAGGTTTTGTGGCACATCTTCTGGCGCTACCGAGGTGTAGTACGTGGTGCCGGCTAGTGCGGTTTCACCTCCGAAGTCGGTTGCCGTCACCGGGCCGGTCAGACCGCTGGTACCCGCGAAGTCAGAAGCCGGCGTACGGTTCACGTTTGCCTGGTTCTTGGCGTCACCGTTATACGGGAGCACCTCGATCACGGTTACCGGCAAGATCGACAGATTCTGACTGAAGTTCTTCACCTTCAGGGTGTAAGCCTGCGTATCGTTTTGCAGGTCAAGCGTCTGATCGACGCTCTTCTGCAGCTGCAGCTTGCCGTCCTGTGCGAGGGTGACAGTGTGATCGTCGGCGTGTGCCTTGAGCGGCACGAGCGTATCGCCGGTAATCTTGGCGCTCGACACCAGGGCGGTGCTCGCGGGTGTCAGCGCGTCAGTGTCGGTGTAGATGATGCGTGACGGCAGTTTCTCGTTGGGCGTCACGTCACCGATCAGCCAGGTGAGGGTCGTCGTTCCGTCGGGGTTCACCACAGCGGTCGTGGCGGGTGTACCGCCCCGAGTAAGCGCCGTCATCTCTGCGTTGTACGTGACGTGCTTGGGCAGCGTCTGTGTAACGACAACGTTCTTCACCAATGCGGGTGTGGCCGAATTCGCTGAGACCCCAGCAACCGTCTCCCATATCACCGGTGTACCAGCGAGGGTGCTTCCTGTTGTGTCGAAGTCGGCTGCACCACCGCCCACACCCTCGACCTCGATGGTGCGCAGGTTGAGCTGTGCCATCGCTCGAGTTACGGTCCAGCGGTCCCCGTCGGTGAGCGCTGACTCAGGCTGCGGCTCATACCGCTGAGCGAATGTCGAGTCGGTGAGCTTCAGACTCCAGCCCGGGCTGAGGGTGTCTGTGGTGACCTGGCCATAGTTCGCTGCCACGGTTCCCACAGGGATCGTCTGCCCCGCATTGGGGCCTCCGTTGAACTCGTCTCGCTGCTCAAACGCGCTCATCAGGTACAGGCTCGTGCCAGTCGAAATCTTTGACCCGTCGGCGGCGACGGCACGGATCGCGTTGACGCTGTCGATTCCACCCGCGACCTTGTTGGGGTCACTGTGCCATTCGGTGGCGGTGTCGGCGCAGCGCGCATTGGCCTGGTTCAGCCAGGAGCCCCCGAAGCGGTTGGTACCCGCGTCGAACACCCCGTTGTTGGCGGTGTCGTTACCAAAGTCGAATGCACCGTACTCGATCGTGTAGTGCTGCTGGTTTGGTTCTTGGCTCGACTTGCGGCCCGGCAGTGAACTGTCATGCACATAGGCGTACAGGTCATTCGCGTACTGCGCCGCGTTCGCCTCGCTCATGCCCGTTACTTGGTTGAGCGGTGCAAGCTTCAGAGTTGTGTTGTCAAATACGTCGCACAATCCCGCTTCAGTCCAGGGGGTACCGCCGTTCACAAGCACCACTTGGGACTGGTGCACTTCGCCGGGCTGGATCGTCGCTGCCCCGTCGTGTGAGCCAGTGGATCCCGGGAGCCTGGTGAGTGTATAGCTCCACGGCGTCAAGTGGTCAAGAAAGCTCTTCGAGAACGAGCCAGGTGACATCTGAATCGATGTGGGACCCGCGACGTTGTTGCTGCGCGTGTTGTCTTCCATCAGGTCACACCTGTTGAAGTCACCTCCCACGCGGCGATCCGCACAGAAGCCGGGCTCGTTGTCGTCGCCAAAGTTGCTGACGCCGCTCAGACCCACGGGGTCAAACCCGGTGATCTGGTTGTACGCGTACAACTGACCAATTCCGTCTCCCTCGACGCCGTTCGCACGGTCAACCTGAGTGAGCGGTATGAACACCGCCACCTCATAGCTGGCGACATAGTAGGGGCCAGCGCTCAGGTCAGCTCCACCGTTCAACTTCGTGGGGTAGTGCTTGCCAGACGTATCGATTCCGTCGAAGGTGAGCGTGTACGGACTCGTGTTGTCGTCGGCGGTGCGCTCAAACGCGCACGTGCCCGAGTCGCTCACGCTTGACGCAGAGTTCGTGTCGCCCTTGTTGACGCCGCCGAGGATCGCCTCTGTCGTTCCATAGTTCGTGGAGGGACGGCAGGCGACGATTTCGTATTCAAGGTCTTTGACCGCAGACGTTCCCACCTCGGCCTTGCGGTCGAGCTGCGCCCAGAAGTCTTCAGTAGCGGTAACGGGCTGTTGGAATGCTTCTACGCCCTGCTTGCGGTCTGTGGAAATGGTGATCGGGTAGTAGATCTGGCGCCCGGGCACCTTCTCACCATTGATCGTGCGGAAGGTCCAGGTGCTCGAGAACGGTGCGTGCTTTGCGAGGTCGTAGCGTGGCTTCGAGGTGATCTCGATCGGGCCCACCGCGACCGGCCCGTCGGGCCGAGCGGTAGCGACGCCCGCGGCGTTCACGCCGTACACACGTGTTACCGAGGTGAAAGTCGAACCGTTGACTGAGTCGGGGCTCGCCCAAACCGCAGTGTCGAGCAGTGTTGCCGCAGTAGCAATGCCTACTTCACCGAGGTTGCAGGTGAGGGTGACGTGGGTGGTACCAGCGGGCGGCGCTGTGCGCTTCTCGATAGGTGTGCCCACCGTGTCATTCGGTGACGAGAACGCCCGAATTTCGCTGGCGGGTGCCGTCCCGTCGCACACCATTGGCACGTTTGTGAAGTTTGCGACTGCTCCGTCGCTGAGCTCAATCGTCTGCTCGAACACCGCCGATGTGAACGCATCGGCGAGCGCCTCCGTGGCGTTTGCGGTGATACTCCAAGTGAACGACGTGACGTCGCCGCTGCGCACCACGTCGTTGTCGGTGCCGGTGTCAGAGCCCGGGCCGTTCTTCGAGTCCCAGGGCGCAGCACCAGTGAACACGGCTTTACCGTCAAGTCCACCTTCTGCGTTGGGGAGCTTCACGTCTAGCTGCCACGTGGGCCACACCAGCGCATCGAGGTTCGCCGGTGCGCTCTCGGCGCTAAACGGCGTGCTACGCGCAACTTGGTTGGCATCGTTGACCGCCGCAAACGCATTGTCTGCGCTCACCGACTTGTGTACCGCATAGACGTCGCCCGCGACGCCGGTCACGTCTACGGTGACGTGCAGCTGGTCGTCTGCGCAGTGAGCCTTCCAGTCGGTGTCAACTGCGAAGCTCCATGCCCCGTTCGCATCGGTCTGCGTTGACCATCCGCCGTGCTCGGCGTCGAGCGGCGTGGCGCACGCGAGTGTGACCGCGGCCTCTGCCACACCCAGGTCGACCTTACCGGCCGTGCCAGATGCATCAAGTGTGTTGTTTTGTGTCGCGTCGGCATACACAGTACCCGCTACGAGCACCGGTTCCGTCGTGCGCTCAGGCGCTGCCGCGGCGGGTGTCTCGTCTTGTATGAGCGAGAGCCCCGACAGCACCATCACTGCGCACAGTGCAGCGCCCAGGAGGCGCCGCCCCGACGCCCGTTTCTTGCGCGTGGCATGATCGCCACGTCGTCGTGTTACAGAAAGTTCTGACACCCCGAAGTCCCTCTTTCAATGCCGCCCCGCCCGCGCAATCGGGCAGCACTCAAAGAGGCACCCCGGCACACAGGTGGTAGCTGCGTTCCCCAAGCAAGATGTCGTGTTGGCGTGGCGTCGTCAGGTTTCACACCTCACCGTTGCTCAACACGTGCTTTGTAAATAAGCAAACCATAGACGACACTAATAACCTAAATCGCCACTTTCGTAGTGGGCCGCGGCTACAGGCCCACCCACTCCGACACGCCTGCGACGAAGTGCTGCCGCTTCCAAATGGGTACCTCGTGCTTAATGCGTTCGACGAGACGTTCAATCGCTTCGAATGCTTCGCGCCGGTGCGCCGATGCTGCGGCCGCCACGAGCGCAGCATCGCCGATCTCGAGCGCTCCCACTCGGTGCACGGCCGCTAAGCGAATACCGGTGCGCGCATGTTCTTCGGCAACGATCCTCGCGAGAAACCGCTCGGCCTCGGGGTGGCACGAATAGTCGAGCGCGCGCACGCTCTCGCCGCCGTCGTGATTGCGAATAATGCCGTGAAACATGACGACGGCCCCCGCGTCGGGCCCGTCAACGGCGGCCCGCACCGCCGCCTCATCGATAACCTCGTCGGTGACTCTCGCCAGCTGCTCGCTCATGCATTCCTCTCGATCAGCTCGGGCGCTACCTGCGCAACCTCGAAGATACCGCCCGTCACCACGCGCGCGTGCACGCCACCGCGAGCAAGCAATTGCGCGGCCCGCACCGACCGCGGGTCGCGCGCGCAGTGTACGAAGAGCGGCGCGCCCTCCCCCGCCGCCCCGATGAGCGCCGCGATCCGCTCAGGCACAGGATCGCCCGCGCCCGCGGCCGCCTCGATCTCGTCGAGTGGCACGCCCCACGAGCCTGCGATGCGCGACTCGCCCCGCTCCTCGGGCGTGCGCACGTCGATCAGGCAGGGCGCAGCTCCGGATCGCAGCATGCGGGCCAGCTCGGTGGCACTGGTGCGCTCGGGCTGCGCATCTTCGCCCGAGCAGAACAGCTCGTAGTCGATGAGTTCGGTGATCGGGCTCGCCTGCGGGTCTCGGCCGTAGCTGATCTCGCGGGTGCGTGCGGCGAGCGCGTCGTATACGAGAACCCGGCCAATGAGCGGGGCCCCAATGCCCGTGATCACTTTGAGCGCCTCGGTTGCGAGCAGCGAACCGACGGTGCCGCACAGGCCGGGGAGCACACCTCCCACCGCGCAGCTCGGCACCGTGCCTGGGGCGGGCGGCGCCGGAAACAGGTCGCGATAGCCCGGCCCGTGTTCGTGCCACGCGACACCAACCTGCCCGTGGTGCTGCAAGATGGCGCCCCACACGAGCGGAATACCGCTGAGCTGCGCCGCATCGTTGGCCAGGTAGCGGGTCGCAAAATTGTCGCTGCCGTCGATGACAAGGTCGTAGCTGTTGAATATTTCGAGGGCGTTGTCTGAGGTGAGACGTAGGGTATGCCGCACCACATTGACCCCCGGGTCGAGGCGGTGCGCGGCCTCTGCCAGGGAGTCGGTTTTGTTGTGCCCGAGGCCCGCGGTCGTGTGTGTTACTTGCCGGTGCAGATTAGAGAGTTCCACGACGTCATCATCGAGAATACCGATCATGCCTGCCCCCGCCCCCACACCGGCGCCGACGAGGTAGGGCACGCTCGCGCTGCCGAGCCCGCCCGCACCGATCACCAGCACGCGGGCAGCCGCGAGTCTGCGCTGAGCGTCTTCATCAAATCCGGGGAGCGTAAGCTGCCGCTCAGCGCGAGCACGCTGCGCTGCAGTGAGGGGTGCCCCCAGCGAGGCGGCGGGGCCGGGGCGAGTTGCGGTCATACTGGGATCCTACGCTTCTGCGGCCGCGCCTTGGGGAGTGGATAACATAGCAGCATGTCGCAAATCACTGTTCGATACTTTGCGGCCGCGGCCGAAGCGGCCGGGCTTGAAGAAGAGCCCTGGGCAGCTACGACGCTGGCCGCACTACGCGCGGGCCTTACCGACAAGTACGGCGAGCCCATGGCACAGGTGCTGCGCGCCGGCAGCTTTCTCGTCGACGGCGTCGTGCGTCGCGACGACGGGCTGATCGCAGCTCCGGCAGACGCAGCAGGCGCCGCGAGCGGGGTGGGCGCCGCTACGCACCGATCCGGCATCACGGTCGACGTGCTGCCCCCGTTCGCCGGAGGATAGGACAGACATGGCCTGCACGCTAGAGAAGCACCGCGACGAGATTGCCGCGCTGCTGCAGCCGCTGCTCGCGCACGTGCGTGAGAACGCCCCCGAGTCCCTGCACGTTGCCGACCCTGCGCTCGCGGGGCGCGTCACAGCGCGCGAGGTGACGGCCCGTCTGCCGATTCCGGCGTTCACGAACTCCCAGATGGACGGTTACGCGGTGCGCGCGGTCGACCTGGCGGCGGCTTCGAAGCAGTCGCCGGTCACGCTGCCCCTCGGGTACGCGGCGGCAGCGGGTGACCCGCAGCTGTGGCACGCGCCGCGCACCGCCACCCCCGTAATGACGGGGGCGCCGGTGCCGCGGGGCGCCGACACGATTGTGCCCGTCGAAGAAAGTACGAGCGGCGAGTTTGCGCCGCTCACGCGCGCCCCGCGAGGCGTGGCGACCGCAACGAACACCGCCACCGCCGAGTTTCACGCGCTGCCGAGCGGCAGCGCGACGTTTACCGCGCCGAGCCCCGAGGGCCGCTTCGTGCGCCCCGCGGGCGAAGACCTCGCGCACGGAGCGGTTGTAGCAGCTGCCGGCGCAGCGCTCACTCCCACCCGCATCGGTGCGCTCGCGGCGAGCGGCGTGACCGAGGTGGCGGTGCGGCGCAGGCTGCGCGTGCTCGTGTGCGCGACAGGCGACGAGCTTGCGCACCCCGGTGAACCGTGGAACGCAGCGCACATTCCCGACGCGAACGGGCCCATGCTGGCTGCGCTGCTGCGGCAGTACGGCGCAGAGGTCGAGCACACGATCGTGCCCGACGACCCGCAGCTGCTCGCCGAGCGGCTACACATGCACGCTGGTCTCGCCGACCTGATCATCACGATGGGCGGCATCAGCATGGGCGCCTTCGAGGTGGTGCGCGAGGCGCTCGCCCCACTGGGCGGCGAGTTTCACGCGGTCGCGATGCAGCCGGGCGGCCCGCAGGGCTTCGCCCGGGTTCAACTCGCGGGCGTGCCAGACACCCCGGTGCTGTGTTTTCCGGGTAACCCTGTGAGCTCGTTCTTGTCTGCCGAACTGTTTCTCGCGCCCATTCTGCGCGAGTTTGCGGGACTGGCCGAGCCTGAGCCCGGCACGCACCCGCTCGCGCACGACGTCAACTCCCCCGCCGCGAAACACCAGGTGCGCCGCGGCATGCTCACCCCCGAGGGCACCGTGCAGGTGCTCGCCCCGGGCTCGCACCTCGTGCACGACCTCGCGAACGCCGACGTGCTCGTGCAGATTCCCGTGGGCGTGACGCACCTCGCCGCGGGCACCCTCGTAGAAACCTGGAGACTCAATGCCTGACCCGGCTGACCCCGCCGCCCCTGCTGTTCCCGCTGTTCCCCCGCAAGAGTCGCGTCTCACGCACCTGCGCGCAGACGGCAGCGCTCACATGGTCGACGTGAGCGACAAGGCCATCACCAAGCGCACCGCCACGGCCGAGGCGTTGTTCGTCACCCGCGCAGACGTGGTGGCGCAGCTCATGGCGGGTGATCTGCCCAAGGGCGAGGCCCTCGGCACCGCCCGCGTCGCCGGCATTATGGCCGCCAAGCGCACTTGGGAGCTCGTGCCACTGTGCCACCCGCTGCCCATCTCGAAGGTTGCCGTCGACTTCGCCGCCGAGGGCGATTGCGTGCGCGTCACGGCCACGGTTACGACGAAGGGTGTGACCGGAGTCGAGATGGAGGCGCTCACCGCCGCGAGCGTCGCCGCGCTCACCCTCTACGACATGACGAAGGCCGTCGACAAGCACGCCGAGATCACGGGCCTGCGCGTGCTCGCCAAGTCGGGCGGCAAGAGCGGCGACTGGAGCCTTGAGGCGCGAAATGGGGCGGGCGATGCCACGCACGACGCATGATCCGAGTCCCGCCGCTTCACCTGGCGAGCCAGGCACCGCGCCCACTGCCGCGGTGGTTGTCGCGTCGACAAGCGCCGCCGCCGGTGAGGCGCCCGATCGTACGGGCCCCGTGATTGCGCAGTGGCTGCGCGAACGCGGATTCTTGGTTGAGGACCCGATCGTCGTGTCGGACGGGCCGCCGGTGGGCGTAGCGCTCGATAGGCTCCTCAACCCGTTGCTATTGCCCGACGCCGTGGACGACCGCAACCCCTGTCTGGCGCCGAGCGTGATCCTCACTACGGGTGGCACTGGTGTCTCTCCCTCAGATCAGACGCCCGAAGAAACCCGCCCGTACCTCGATGTCGAACTGCCCGGCATTATCGAGGCGATCAGGAGCCGCGGTGCAGCAACTGCGCCGCTCGCGGCCCTCACCCGCGGTGTTGCCGGCTTCGCCCGGACGACTCTGATTGTGAACTTTCCGGGCTCCCCCGGCGGGGTGCGCGACGGGCTCGCGGTGCTCGAGCCGCTGCTTACGCACGCGCTCGCGCAGCGGGCGGGCGGGGGCGCGCACGATGCGCGCCCCCGCATCTAGCCCACTTCGAGGTCGTGAGCGCGAAGCTCAGGCACTTTGGGTGTTAGGCACCCCTTTGGCGGCGCCTGGCGGCCACCAGCAGCGTGGCGCCTGCGAGCAGCAGCGAGACCGTGAGGCCTCCGGCGATCGTTTCTGCACCGCCGGTCGTCGCAAGCGACGGCCCCTGCCGCAACGGTGTTGCGGTGGTTGGTTTCTTATGGTCGGGAGTTGGTTTCTTCGGCGGCACATACGCTTCGACGGTCACTGCGAAGTCGGCGGTGGCGGTGTTCTCGGCCGCATCGACCGCGGCGCAGGTCACCGTGGTGACTCCGGCCATCAGTGTGCTCCCTGACATGGGGGCGCACGAGGGCGCGACCGCGCCGTCCACGAGGTCGTTGGCGCTCGCTACATATGTCACCACTGCGCCAGCCGGGCTGCTCGCGGTGGCGCGCATGTCACTCGGTACAGTAATGATCGGCGCCGTGGTGTCGCGCACGGTTACCTCAAAGTCGCCGGAGGCGATGTTGCCCGCGGCATCGCTCACCTCGCACGTGATCGTCGCCGTGCCGAGAGGGAGCTCGGCACCAGAGGCGGGGGTACATGCGGGGACTAGTGCGCCGTCTACGAGGTCTTCTGCGGTGGCCGTGTAATCGATCGTGGCGCCGCCTGGGCCTTCAGCTTCAATCGACAACGCCCCCGGCAGAGTGAGCGCGGGCTCGGTGGTGTCCTCGATGGTCACCGTGAATGAACCGGTCGCAGAGTTGCCCTGCGCGTCGGTAGCTTCGCAGTTGACGGTCGTATCGCCGAGTGCAAACACGGTGCCAGAGGCCGGCGTGCAGCTCGCGGCCACGGACCCCTCAACAAGATCGCTCGCTGTCACAGTGTACGAGACTTCGGCGCCGTCGGGGCCCTCTGCTTCTGCTGTCACCGAGTCGAGGCCTGCGAGCATCGGGGCGGTCGTGTCGACGAGCGATACTACGAAACTCGCGCTGCCGATGTTGCCGGCGTCGTCTTCGGCTGTGCAGGTCACGGTGGTATCGCCGAGAGGAAAGAGTTCTCCCGAGGCGGGGGTGCAGCTCGTCGGGAGGCTCCCGTCGACGGTGTCGCTCGCGGTTGCCGTAAAGGTGACCACGCTTCCCGCCGCACTCTCTGCCTCGGTTGTGACCGCAGCCGGAGTCGACACGGTCGGCTCTGTCGTGTCACTCACCATGATATGGAATGAACCCGTCGCCGTATTCTGTTGCGAGTCGGTTGCCGTGCACGTGACGGTCGTGTCACCGAGCGCGAACAGCGAGCCAGAGGCGGGCGTGCACGTCGCAGTGAGCGCTCCGTCAACCAGGTCGGCCGCGGTTACGGTGAAGTCGACGGTAGCACCGTCTGCACCCGTCGCTTCAGCGGTGCGGCCGTAGATCCCCAACAGAGTCGGTGCGACACTGTCTTGAACCGTCACCGTGAAGCTCTGAGAACCCGTATTACCGGCAGTGTCGATTGCATCGCAGGTAACCGTGGTGACTCCGAGCGGAAAGGTGGACCCCGAAGCGGGGTTACACGACGGTGTGAGTACACCGTCGACCGCGTCATTGGCGGCCGCGGTGAAATTTACGGCGGCACCACCCGGGCCTGTGGCCTCCGCGCTGATGGGCGCAGGTACGCTAACCACGGGCGCTTCCTCATCACTCACGTGCACTGTGAACGTTGCAGTCGAGCTGTTATTGCGGCTATCGCTTGATGTACAGGTGACAGGCGTCGACCCGAGCGGGAATCGGGAACCGGATGCTGGAGAGCAGCTAACCGGGCGTGCCCCCTCGACGAGGTCTGAAGCTGTGACCCAGTAAGTAACGATGGAGCCACTTGCGTCCTCAGCCACGGCGCGGACCGGCCCTTGGGTGGTGATGCGCGGTCCTGTTGTGTCGATTACGTCCACAGTAAAGCTGCCGGTGCCGACGCTGCCCGCCGCGTCCGTCGCCGTACACGTGACCAGGGTGGAGCCGAAAGGAAACCGCGACCCCGAGGCCGGTGAGCATGTAGGCGTGAGCGCGCCGTCGACGTCGTCTGTGGCCGTCGCGCTATAAGACACGCTGGCGCCCGCGGGCCCTTGCGCCTCGGCGATAACGGGTGATTGCGGTACCGTGACGACCGGCGGGGTCGTGTCGATCACTGGGCCCGCCGAGGGCAGAAGCGTCACCTCAATCGGCGTGATCGTGGAGCTCACATCCACTGAAAAATCACCGAGGTCGCTCGCCCCCAGGCCCGAAACCACCAGGTAGAACGTCTGCTCGGTATAGGGGGCAGGCAGCGCATTGATCGGGGTGGTCATCGGAACCGTCGCACCTGCCCCGCTCCCGTTGATCGAGCCCCAGCAGTTCACATGCGGGCCTTCGGGCAGAAACGCTCCCTGGTACAGGCTGATATTCGCCGCGAATCCCACCGGATTTACGGCGATTGTGAGGTTGGTATCTGCCAAACCGCCCACCTTCACCGCGATCACGCGATAATGCGTCGGAATGCTGCCCACAGCGCAGGGGTTTCCTGCAACCGGGTTCAGGTGGGTGTAGGTCGGGTCGGCGGCGGTGATTGTGCCAGACACCGACCCGGAGTCGGCGCGGGCGCCGGGCACCGCGACAAAGGTCACAATGAGCAGCGCCATGATCGCCGTGCCCGCGAGCAGCACAGCACGACTTTTCCCCCACGAAAGTTTCACATTCTGAATTTTAGACACCGTCAAGAGAGCGATCGATCACTTTTTGTTACGGTTTTGTTGCAATTGCGCTGAGGGCCGGCTGTGGCGGGTGGGCACGGCCTGATCCGGCGCGCGAAAATGGGCAGTGAGACCAATAATCCCCCTCTCGAACACGAGAGGGGGATTATTGTTCACTCACCACAGTGACCGGGGCGAACCCCATTTTCGAGCCTTAGGCCCGAAAGCTATTGCGCGCTACGCCGTGACGTAGGAGTCGGCGACGTTCAACGCCTCGTCGATGATGTCGAGGCCCTTGATCAGGTCTTCCTCTGAGATCACGAGCGGCGGTGCGACCTGCAGACGGTTGCCCGCGGCGAACGGCCACAGGCCCGCGGCCTTGCAGGCTCCGACGACGGCGTTGAACGGGGCCGCGGCCTCACCCGACGCGTTGAACGGTACGAGCGGCTCGCGCGTCTCGCGGTTCTTGACGAGCTCGATCGCCCAGAACAGACCCTTGCCGCGCACCTCACCCACGGAGGGGTGCTTCTCGGCCATCGCCTCGAGACGGGGGCGCACGACGCGCTCACCGAGGTCGCGCACGCGCTCGAGGATCTGCTCTTCTTCGAAGATGTCGAAGGTTGCGACGCCCGCGGCGCAGGCGAGCGGGTGGCCCGAGTAGGTGAGCCCGCCGGGGAACGCCTTCTGATCGAACGTGTTGTGAATCGCCTCGCTAATCACGACGCCACCGAGGGGCACGTAGCCCGAGTTGACGCCCTTCGCGAAGGTCACGAGATCCGGGTTAACCCCGAAGCCCTGGAACGCGAACCACTCGCCGGTGCGGCCGAAGCCTGCCATGACCTCATCGCAGATCATCATGATGCCAAACTCGTCGCACAGCGCGCGCACGCCCTCGAGGTAGCCGGGGGTAGGAATCAAGATGCCGTTGGTGCCGGTGACCGACTCGAGGATGATCGCCGCGATGGTGCTGGCACCCTCGAGCTCGATGGTCGCACGCAAGTGTGCGAGCGCCCGCTCGGTCTCCTGCTCCGGGGTCTCGGCGTAGAACGCCGAACGGTAGGGGTAGGGGCCCGTGAAGTGCACAACGCCCGCGTCGAGCGTGCCGTTGGCCCAGCGGCGCGGTTCACCTGTCAGCGTGATCGCGGTGCCGGTTGAGCCGTGGTACGAGCGGTAGCGTGCGAGCACCTTGTGCTTGCCTGTGTGGTGACGGGCCATGCGCACCGCGTACTCGACCGCGTCGGCGCCACCGTTGGTAAAGAACACCGAACGAGCGCCCTCAAACGAGTGCTCAACGATGCGCTTCGCGAGTTCGCCGCGCACGTCGCTGCCGAGCGCGGGCTGAATCGTCGCGAGGCGGCCCGCCTGCTCTTGAATCGCCTTCACAAGGCCGGGGTGCTGGTGACCCAGGTTGAGGTTGACGAGCTGCGACGAGAAGTCGAGGTACTCGGTGCCGTCGTAGTCCCAGAACCGCACGCCCTCGCCCTTGGCGATGGGCAGCGTGTTGAGCGTGCCCTGCGCCGACCACGAGTGGAAGACGTACTGGCGGTCGTTCTCGCGCACCTCGCGCTGCGCCTCGGTGTCGCCAAAGCTCTGCTCGGCACCGTTCAAGTCCGTGTAATCAGCCATGATGTCTGTTCCGCTCGTCCTAGTGGTTGCTCGGGAAGCCCAGGTCGATCTTGGACTGATCCGGCTCAGGCCAGCGCGTCGTGACGACCTTCGAGCGCGTGTAGAAGTTGATCGACTCGGGGCCGTAGATGTGGGTGTCGCCGAACAGCGAGTCCTTCCAACCACCAAACGAGAACGAGCCCACGGGAACGGGGATCGGCACGTTGATGCCCACCATGCCGGCCTCAACATCGAACTCGAACTGGCGCGCCACGCCACCGTCGCGGGTGAAGATGGCAGTGCCGTTGCCGAACTGGTGCGAATTGATGAGCTCGAGGCCCTCTTCGTAGGTCTCGACGCGCACAACTGCGAGTACGGGGCCGAAGATCTCGTCACGGTACACGTCGCTGTCGGTCTTGACGTGGTCGAGCAGGGTGGGACCTGTGAAGAATCCGTTGCCCTCGAACTTGAAGTCGCGGCCGTCAACGACGACGGTAGCGCCCTGAGCGGCGGCCCCTGCGACGTAGCTGTCAACGCGAGCCTTCGCCTCGGGGGTGATGAGCGGGCCCATGTCGGTGCCCTCGGCTGCGCCGTCACCGATCTTCAAGTCAGCGATGCGGCTTACGAGCTCAGGGATGATGCGGTCGGCCATGTCATCGCCCACAGCTACGAGCACCGAGACAGCCATGCAGCGCTCGCCCGCTGCGCCGTACGCGGCCGAGATCGCAGCGTCTGCCGTGACCTTGATGTCGGCGTCGGGCATAACGAGCATGTGGTTCTTTGCGCCACCGAGCGCCTGCACGCGCTTGCCGTTGGCGGCCGCACGCTCGTAGATGTACTTTGCGATGGGGGTCGAGCCGACGAACGAGATCGCCTTCACGTCGGGGGCGTCGATCAGGGTATCGACGGCAACCTTGTCACCGTGTACGACGTTCAGCACGCCATCGGGCAGGCCGGCTTCGCGGAACAGGTCGGCGATGAACACCGAAGCGGAGGGGTCGCGCTCAGACGGCTTCAGCACCACGGTGTTGCCGCAGGCGATGGCCGAGGCGATCATCCACAGCGGCACCATGATCGGAAAGTTGAAGGGGGTGACGCAGGCGACAACGCCTACGGGCTGCTTGATCGAGTGCACGTCAACGCCGGTCGAAACCTGCTCGTCGCGCTCGCCCTTCAGTACGTTGAGCAGGCCAGCGGCGAACTCGACGTTCTCGAGGCCGCGCGAAACCTCGCCCGCGGCGTCTGAGAGCACCTTGCCGTGCTCAGCGGTCACGATCGCCGAGAGCTCGGGGGTGCGCTGCTTGAGCAGCTGGCGCAGGTTGAAGAACACGTTGGCGCGCTTGGTGAGGCTGGTGCGGCGCCAAGCGGGAAGGGCTGCCGCGGCGGCCGCGATTGCTTCTTCAACGGTCGCGACCGATGCGATCGCTACTTCGTGCTGCTCTTCGCCGGTGGCGGGGTTGTAGACCGCCTGGTAGCGCTCTGCTGCGTCGGTCTTTTCGCCGCCGATGACGTGAGGAATGCGAGCCATTCGTGTGCCCTTTCTAACTGGGGTGAGATACTGCGCCGGATCTAACGGGCATACTGTTCGAGGCCGTGCGCCTCGCCACCACCCATGTTGCCACTAGCCTCTGGGCATATCGAGCGACAAACCATCGCAATCTCTGCCCGGTTTCATACAATGTGTATGTGTCTGATTTCAGTGCTGCGAACGCACCCACTATTACCGTCGACGATGTTCTCTCGTTCCCTGAGCTACGCGCGGGCAAAGCAGAGATCGTCGCAGGCAGAAAAGGGCTGTCACGCACGCTGCGCTGGGCACACGTCGTGGCGGGGCAGAGCGCGATCTCACTGCTTGAGGGGGGCGAGTTGGTGCTCACCACGGGTGCTGGCTGGCCGGTGACGGGCCCCGCACTAGACGATCTCGCAGCGCAGCTCGTCGCCTCAGACCCCGCAGGCGTCATTCTCGAGCTCGGCGGGCAGTATGACTCGGCTCCGCCAGAGCTCATTGCCGCCTGCGAGCGGGCCGGTATTGCGCTCGCGGTGCTGCACGGCGAGGTGCGATTCGTGCAGATCACGCAGCGCGTGCACCAGCGCGTGCTCGCCGCGCAGACCGAGGCGCTCGAGGCGCGGGCAGCGGTGCACGCGATGCTCACCGAGCTCGGACTCAATCGCAGCCCCATCGACTACGTGATCGAGCGGTTGGCCGAAACGATTCAGGCGCCCGTCGTGCTTGAGGACTCTGCCGGCCGCGTCGTCGCCTGGGCGGGCGGCGGCGCAGGGAGCGCAGGGAGCGCAAACCCCGAGCTGGTGCTGCGCGGCTTCGGCGAGATTGCGCCCGCAGCAACAACAGCCGCAACAACAACCACAGCCACAGCGACAGCCACTTTCACCGACAACACCGATCATGTGCCGGTCGAGGCACAGGGCAAACGCTTTGGCAGGCTTACGGCGCTGCCCGGCCCCGCGCACCCCGCTGGCCGCCGCACCGTGCTCGAGCTCGGCGCATTCGCTCTCGCGCTCGGCAGGCTCGCCGACCCCGAGGGTGATCAGTGGTTGCAGCTGAGCTCAAAGCAGCTGTTCGACACGCTGCTGAGCGGCAGATTTCGGCGCGACGCCGAGGTGGCGGCGCAGCTGCGCGCCGCAGGCCTGCCCATCGACGGGCGCATGTTGCAGGGCGCTACGCTGCGCGGCACGGGTGACTTTGGCGCGCACGAGTCGCTCGAGCGCGCGGTGCTTGAGACCGCGCTCCGGCGCGCGGTCGCCCCCGAGGGCCGTGTGATCTTGGTGCCAGACCCAGACGACCGCTCCCCCAACCCCGCCCTGCTCGCGCTGCTATCGTTTGCGCCAGGCGACCCGCGCGTGCAGATCGCGCAGACCCCACCGCTCGCTACGCGTCTCGCGCACGAGCTCGACATGCTGCTGCCCTCGACGACACCCCGCCCCTGGCGTGCGCACCTGGGCCTCGGAGCCCCCGGCCGCGGGCTACGTTCGCTCATCACGTCGCTCGAGCGCGTGCGCGCCTCGGGTCACCTCGCCCCCACCGCCAAGACCGGCCGAGTCACGGTGCAGCAGGCCGAGCGCCAGGCGCTCGCGTATCTCATGCGCGGGCTCGCCGCGCTGCCCGAAGTGCAGGAGTTTGCGAGTGACACCCTGGGGCCGCTCATCGATCACGACGAAGCCACCGGCCCCGGCCACTCGGGCGACCTCATCACGGTGCTCGAGGCGTACCTCGCGCACCCCACGAACCGCTCGCTCGCAGCCCAGAACGCCCGGCTCTCGCGCTCGGTGTTCTACCAGCGGCTCGCGCTCATCGAAGAGCTGCTCGCGGTCGATCTCGCCGACGGCGGCACGATCGCCACTCTCGCGGTCGCGCTGCACGCGCGCCGCTAGCGGCCGCGGCAGCTTGGAAAGATCCGGATCATGCCGCGCACTGCGGTGACGGAGTCGCTCGCAGGATCCACGCTGCTAGGGCGTCGCGTTCCAGAGCGCCGGGTAGTCGTACCCGAGCCCTGTGACGAGCCTGCGCAGGGCGGGTAGCGACAGCCCGATCACGGCGCTCGGGGCACCCTCGATGCGCTCAATGAACGCGCCCGCGAGGCCGTCGATCGCGAAGCCGCCGGCGAGCTCGAGCGGTTCGCCTGTGGCGACGTAGGCCGCGAGCTCGGCGTCGGTGACATCGGCGGCGAGCGTCACGCGCGCCGTATCGACTGCGCCGGCCGCACCGCGCTGCTGCCCGCCTGTGTGGTCGATGAGCCAGTGGCCCGAGTGCAGCGAGCCCGTGCGGCCGCGGTGCGCTTTCGAGCGTTCGAGCGCGACCTCGGGCAGGTGCGGCTTGCCGAGGATCTCGTCGCCGAGCAAGAACATGGAGTCACCGCCGAGCACCAGCCCGTCGATCTCGTGGCCGTGGCGTCGCACGACATCTTCGGCTTTGAGCCGGCCGAGATACTCCGTGAGCTCTGGCGCGGTGAGCGGGCGGCCGAGCTCGGCCTCGCGCTGGGCGACCGCGGCGTCTTCGTCGACCTCGGGTGAGAAGCAGATCGGTTCGATACCGGCCCCGCGCAGCACCGAAAGGCGGGCGGGCGAAGTGGAGGCGAGATACAAGCGCATAGCCAAAATACTAGCTATTTGCATGTCTGCGTGCGAAGATGCGCGCATGGGCCACCTCATCTATGCAGCAACCACCGAGTACGCCATTGAAGACCGGGCGCTCGCCCATTTGAAGGCCGCTGTCGGCGTGAAGTTGCGGCTCCACGAAACATTTTTCGTGAGTTGGTCGTTTACGCCCGAGCAGGGCAGCGGGCGCGTTTCGCTGTGGTGCGGGCCTTCGATACCAATGATCTTTCGGTTCTCGGGCAGTCGCCCTGTTGAGCTGAACCCCGTGTGGGTCGAGGTCTTGACTGAGCTCGGTAACTCTTCGCGGGGTATCCAGCTGCTCACCGAACACGAGGCCGAGCGGTATCACGCGGCACATCACGGTTAGTCTCGCTCACTGCCCACGCAAGCTGACGCTAACCCTCTCACTTTACGCCTCATATTTGGTGAGAGCCAGGGGGTGGGATTCGCTCCGTTTGAGGCATACTCTGGCGTCACCATGAGGTTTAGCGCCGCGAGGTGCTTGAGATCGAACGGAGGATCGCCATGTTTACACTCAACGACCAAAGTTCATCGGGCGGGGCCCGGCATGCTTCTGACGAGCCGCAGGGTCTGTCAGAAGATTTGGCGCAAGATGAACCGCTTGAGCCACGTTCTGTTGGAGACGACGCGGCTGCGGCTGCGCGCCCGTCGAAGGAAGCCCCGCATCCCGCGTCTCGCTACGACGCTGGCACAGGGCAGGGCACCCTCTTCAGAATGCCGCAGGGCGATGTCATCGAACACCCCGTGCTTGACGGCGCTACCGAGGGCCGCGCCGCCCAGCGTGCCACAGAGAACCCGTTTAGGGGCCACAGGGACCCTGCGATGGGCGAGTGGAACTACGTGCATCCGCACGATCACGAAGACGAGGTCGCGTACGAGCCCGAGCGTAGACGCGAGCGCGAGGCCGAGGAGGCCGCGCACGCAAACGACCCCGAGCCGCGGCACTGGTACAAGTACGACCCGTTTCGTGAAGAGCGCAACCGCGAAAAGGCCGAGGCGCGGGCGCACGAGGCGCACGAGGAGCACGAGGGCCGCGAGGAGGGCTAGCGCGTTGGCAGCGCGCGATGCTCATAGAACTCGCGGCGCTTTCGGCATTAACGGCACTTACGGCGTGCGCCGCCGCAGCGTAAGCGCCGCGAGTCCTAGCGCGCCAACGGTTACCGCGGCGATCACGATGAGCGGCGCCCCCAGCGTCCAATCGGTGTCGCCCGCTGCCACTGCGTTCACCGCATCAACTACGTAGCTCAGCGGCATCCAGTCAGAGATTGCCTGCAGCACGTCTGGCATGGCGTCGCGCGGCAGCAGCAGCCCACCAATGAGGATCTGCGGAAACACGATGAGCGGCATAAACTGCACCGCCTGAAACTCGGTGCGCGCAAACGCGCTCGCGAGCAGCCCCAACCCTGTGCCGAGCAGCGCATCGAGCACTGCCACAAGTCCCAATAACCACACCGACCCCGTCACCTCGAGCCCGCACACGAGCACCGCAAACGCAACCGTGATCGTCGCTTGCAGCGCGGCGACCAGTCCAAATGCGAGCGCATAGCCCACGATGAAGTCGGCCTGGGTAAGCGGCGTCGTCATGAGCCGCTCGAGGGTGCCAGATCGACGCTCGCGCAGGGTCGTCACGCTCGTCACCACAAACATCAAGATGAACGGAAACAGGGCGAGAATCGGGCCGCCATAGTGGTCAAACGCACCCTTCTGGTCGCTCATTAGCCATGCCAACAGACCCACGAGCAGGCTCGGCGCGGCCAACAGCAACGCCACCGACCGGTGGTCGTGCGACAGCTGCCGCAGCACACGCGCGGCGGTCGCGAGAGTGCGCACGGGGCTCATGAGCTGCTCGCTTTCTCAGCGCGCGCGATAACCTCAAGAAATGCTGCCTCCGGGTCGTTCGTGCCAGTCTCAGCGAGCAGATCACTGGGCGAGGTGTCAGACAGAATGCGGCCGTCACGCATGAGCAGCAGCCGGTCGCAGCGCAGCGCCTCGTCCATCACGTGGCTGCTCACGAGCAGCGTCACCCCCTCGCTCGCGAGCCCGCGAAAAAGGCTCCAGAGCTCAGCACGCAGCACCGGATCAAGGCCCACCGTTGGCTCGTCGAGCACGATCAGCTCTGGCTCGCCGAGCAGCGCCACAGCGAGCGACACGCGCCCCTGCTGGCCACCACTCAGCGTGTGCACGCGGCGGCCCGCCTCGGCACCGAGGCCGACCCGTTCGATCGCACGCTCGGCGGCGCCTGCGCCGAGCCCCCGCACACGGGCAAAGTATCTGAGATTCTGTGCGACTGACAGGTCGTCGTAGACAGACGCCGCCTGCGTGGCGTACGCGACCCTCGTGCGCAGCTGCGCGTTGCCGGCTGGGTATCCCAGTACCGTCAAGTCGCCCCGCACTCGAGCCTGCACCCCTACGATGCTGCGCAAAAGCGTACTCTTGCCACACCCCGAGGGGCCGAGCAATCCGGTGATCTGCCCGACCGGAATATTCAGGTCGAGGCCGTGCAGCACTTCTCGCCCGCCCCGTCGTACGGAGAGGGCCGTGCTCGATATCGCGAAGCCGCCGTGCTTCATGCGCCCATAATAAACCCGCTAGCGCGCGAGCGCGAGGAATCGTGTAACTCTGTTGCGAATACCCGAAGATAAGGGGGTACCCGGTTCTTGTAGAGGATACGATGATGAAGTTCAGGGGCGGTGGAAGCTACGGGTAAATGCGATTCCTGCGCCCTTGTGCCACAGTGGCGCCCCGTATAGTGGCGTAACGGGCCCTAGACAAACCAGCTCCGCTGAAAGACCAGCGTGGCCACCGGGGAACCCTTCGAGGAAACCTGCACATCCCACTCGAAAGGCATCACACCGATCACCACTCCCTCTATTGTCGGCCCTGCCACCCGGGCGCTCTTCCCAAAGATAGCTACTTCCCGCTCCTTAAAACAGGGGGTTTCTCAGTGACTCCGTTATGAAAATCGCGCCATTCTTTGAGCCCGCCTTGCAACAGCGGATCCAAGGGCGTGTCGGCCAAAAGCCATTCCATAAACCCCACCACAATGAAGTTCGGTACCTCAGCTTCGCTTTCAGAAATGCCCTGGTTCAGCACTGCGAGAAACCGCACTACATCATCTGTTCTAGACACCACATTAGTCTCAGCCCACTCAGCTGCAGCACCTAAAAAAAGTATGTGTTGAGGTCCCCATCTTCGTCTTCCAGATTCTTCTCCAAAATCGGAGCGAGCGCAGGAATCTTCACCGCGAGGTTTCTGCAAAAAGCTTTATTTGCTTCGTGGGTTGCATCAAATTCAGTTTCCATTTAGCGCGTCCTTAATCTCTTTCAACACCCTCTGAGCGGTCTCGATATCCGACGGATCAGTATCCTTGTACTTTTTCAGCCAATTGACCAACGAGTTACGAACTCTTCGCCCCTTATCGACATGATCGCTGTTACCGATTTTTTCGCCTGTACGCAACTCGTACCTGATCGCGTCAGCCAAGAAACCATCCCCACCTTTGAGGGGCCTGCTACCTTCTCGCATATAAGCCTGGGTGAGGCGGTTCTGGAGGTCTGAGTCTTTGACTTTTGGGGGTTTCGCAATCGGAGTCGGTCTAGGTTTCGGAGCCTCCCTTCTACTCCTACTGCACTGGTGTCACTTCGTCGCGGAAGATCGAGGCGGCCTGCATGGTCGATGTGGCTTACCTGGTAGTGACTGGCAGCCTTGTCCCTGACCATACCGAACCGTGAGCCAAGTCGGGTGAATAGCGGCCTGAGCTTCAGCCCGGGCAGCACGAAACGCTCCCTCATAGCGGAGCATCGTAGCCGCGGCCCGGTTAAACGCTGCCGGAGCGACCGCCAAGTGCCCGTGCTCCTTCGGCGTGAAAGCACGCCAAGCCTCCCCGGCAGCTCCCTGCCAACTGGGGAGCTGCATCACTTGCCAGGCCTGAGACATCTGCTGCGCTGGCGCTGCGCCGCTGCCAACATTCTCGAGGGCCGCGGCTATCGCACCGGGGCTTCCAGGGATCAGCGCCCCAACACATAAACTTCCCGTGACCATCAGGTGCTCACGATCCCACCGCCAGAGCCATTAGCTCTGGGAATTCCTTTATTGCCTTCGACGCGGCCTGCAACAGCCTACTCAAGCAGATTTCCTATGACGAACATTGTCCAACTGTGAGATCGCCAACTCCACTTCAGTTTCGGTGAAACCAAATCGCGTTTCAAGCTCCCAATCTTCAAGTTCTTCAAGCGAAGCAGTCAACGCAGCGATGCACCAAGAGACCTCCATGGGTTCGATAGCAAGAAGGATCTGGCCAGTCGACAACGGAGTCGAATGTAGTGCTCCTCGACTCGTGGGTAGCGGCTCATCAAATGTCCAGAAAAATTGACCGTCGGCAACTGCATCCTCATGCTCTCTCGATGCGAATTCCACTGAAATCTTACGCAGACAGCTGAGAAGTTCCATTGCATTTTCGCGCAGAGTTCCAACCCGTTCGGCGAAGGCGTCTCCGCGAAGCTCCTCATTCGCTTCCCGGATTCCACTACGAAGCAAACGCAGCCCCTCAGAAGTCGTGAAGAGGCAAATTTCATTGTCCGCCGCCCAGGAATTATCTGAAAGCGCTTCGAATTCCGGCGTGTAAAGCAGAGGGTCAAAACTTAATAGGCGCATATAGCCACTTCTTACTATTCTTGAGGTCCAGAAAGTAATCGTTGCCTTCAATCGGTCTAAAGGCCTTCACCCCCCGTCTGGATTCTTAGGGTCAACTATCACGGTGGTTCCGTCTTTCCAGTAGGCCGATCGGTCCCTCGGAAGGTCGATCTTTTCGCCGTTGGTTATTACGTCGTCGACCAGTCGAGCGAACTGCTCTTGAGAGGTTATTCCTGGAAATTCACCTCGTTTTAACACGTGCTTTTCAAAGGCATGGCCCTTGGAGAGTTTCTCAGCAATCTTGCTTACCTGACCAATATCCCCAACATCTTCTCCGGCTCGTCCGAGCGTCCCGAGTTTCCCGATCTTCGCGAACGCGAGCACGAACAGGCCAAGTTCTCCCAGCACTCGGCCTGCTCCGCGCGCGGGGTTCCCGCTCTGCCAATGCTCGAGACCGATCATGTCCCCTGATTCGCCCCGGGCGTGGGTTTAGTTCCTATCTTCCTGGTTGAAAGATCGGAACTAAACCCACGCCCAGGGCGAATCATTCTCGCTTTGACGGACTTCGTTCCGACTCGATGCTCGTCAAAGAAAACAAGGAAACAGGAACAACTCAACTTGAGAGACCCGGGGGGGGGATGATCAGGCACTCAAGGACTTTGAAGAGCTCACTGTCGGGCTTAAAGTTAGAGTAGACGACAAAGGGGTGCAATACGCGACGTTCTCTGACGGCCGCACTGTCAACGTGCGCGAGTTCAGCTCTGAGGGGCACCCGACACTTGAAGTGTTCGACGCAAGTCAAACCCCTAAATCTCGAACAAAGTTTAGGTATAAAGATTGATCCGAGAGATTTCAGACACCGCAGAGCGCAACGAGGTGTTTCGACGAGCTTACGTGTTCGCAAAGCCCAACGAGAAGCATCTGTCTCACACTTGGTTGAAGCGAGCAGATATATTTTGTGTCGCACAAGAGAATGAGAATCATTCGGTACATCGAGATGGTGCCGCTCTTTCAGGAGCTTTTAGGAGCATGCCTGATTCGAAGTGGTTCCTCGTTGAGGTATCCAATTCCGGGTTAGCTAATCCGGTCGAGCTTGTTCGGCCAGTGGAATCACTATTGGATAGCGATCCTGAGCCTTTCCCCGGGAATTGGGACGTCCTCTCCTTCCTACTGTTCAGTGATACCCATGACGCGGCAATTCTCTATTCAGCTCCCTATGAATACAAGTTAATTGCAGGGTCCGCACAGTTCGTGAGGAAATACATCGAAGGTAGCGAGGACGAGCCCCTGGCGGAACTCCAGAGCTGGTTTGAAGAAGATATCCGCATTCGTCGAGACAAAGGGCAGCTCAAGCAGGCAGAAGAGATCCGTAAGACTCTGAATACGGCTCTCGCTCAGGTGAAACTGCCTCCCAGTTTTGGCTAGGGCATGTCGCCCAGACTGTCACTGTATTTTATGGCATCGTTGATAAGTGTCACGTTTCGCAATTGTCGCGGACTCTCAATGGGTTATGAACGCTCCGCATCTTCCGAGCCCTATGGAGGAGCAAGGTTGAGATGATCAATAGCTCATACAAAGTGGTGCGAGATCCCGAGATTCGGCAGCAAGTATTTGAGCGGGCACGACTGCTTGCCGGGCCTGACGAATATCGCCTCGCTGCTAGCTGGCTTGCTCGCCCAGATGTCTTGGTCATACCGGTAGATAACGAGAATCATGCCGGAGAACAGCACGTTGAGCCACTCCGTCGTGCTTGCGCTGTTTACCCGTCTGCTCGATGGTACACCGTCGCAATTTATTCTGGCGAATTCTCCAATCCCCTAGAAATCATCGCCCCAGCGCGCGCCCTGACTTGGGAGACTGATAAGTCTCAGCCGCTTGGAGCAGCGTATGCGGGCCAGTCGTTCCTTTTCTTCAGCCTCGAGGATTGCTCGGCGATCTTGTTTTCAGAACATGAGTTTGCTCTTATTACTGGAAGCGCTCCTTTTGTAGAGGCCTACTTTGGAGATCTAGATGAGGCATGCCGAGGGTTCGAAAGGGCTCTTGCTGAACAGCGGGTTCTTTGGGCGCGCAGCGCGAAAATGGTTGAGGAATTTGACCGCAGAGAGGCTGTTATTCAAACCCAGATAAAACTACCGAGGTGACCGATAACTGCTGACCAAGATGGGCTCCGATGACTTCAAATTCAAGTAACTATGAGAATTGTGACAGCATGATCACCCTCAATACTTACGACGATGCGCAATTGTTGACGCTGGCCGAGGCTCCCGCAAGTGAATACAATTCAGACTTATGTTTTTCGTTGACGGTGGCATCACCGATGGTTCGCGCCTCTTCACCATTTCAAGTTTCGCAATCTCGACTTTCACTTTTTCTAGGCCAGACTGCCCAAGACGAGGTAACGCTCCATGACGAAAACGGTGACGGGCTCATCAAGGTCCTGAAAGAAGATTCCCTCGGCCACTATCGAATTACCGTTGAAGTCGGAGGCCCGTGGGACGATCAAGCGCGGGTATCATTCAAAACTGATCAGACAGCCATCTCATCTTTCTTCCACTCCCTTACGATCGCGCTCGCCACCAAAAGCCCAGGGTAATTAATCTAGAATTTTGCGACGCAAGCTGGGGTGGCTTCTTATACCTGGAGTAGGCGCGGCCGCACAAAAAACTGACCGGCTCACACGGGCGCACAACCAGCCAGGCTCTGGGAGAATAGACGCATGGTATCTACCCCGCAGAACTCTGCACTCTCCATCGGCGACACCGTCGAACTCGAGGTCACCGGCATCGCTCACGGCGGTATCTGCGTGGCTCGCCACGACGGTCGCGTCGTCTTTGTCTCTGACGCGATTCCCGGCGAGCGCGTGCGCGCCCTCGTCACCGACGCCAAGAAGAAGTCGTTCGCACGCGCGACGACCGTCGAGGTACTCGAGGCTTCCCCGCACCGCCGCGATCACGTCTGGGCCGAAGCGTCGGTCGATCGCGCTCCCGAGGACCGCGTGGGCGGCGCCGAGTTTGGACACATCAATCTTGACCACCAGCGTGCGCTGAAGGCGCAGGTGCTCACCGACTCGATGCGCCGCTTTGGCGGTATTGAGCTCGCCGAGCTGGGCTTCGACCTCGCGCACCCCGAAGAGGGGCGCGTCGAGGCTGCCCCCGGCGATGACGAGCGCAACGGCCTGGGCTACCGCACCCGCGTACGGCTGCACGTTGACGAGGCGACCGGCATGGTCGGCCCCTACGCCGCACGCAGCCGTCGCATCATCGATGTCGAAAGCCTGCCGCTTGCAAACGACGAGATCGGCCAGATCGCGCCGCTCGGCGAAGAAATGCAGGGCGTCGAGTCTGTCGACCTGGTGGCTCCGTCAGGGGACGACCCGCGCATGCTGCTGCGCCTGAGCGGCGAGAAGACGCGCTCGGGTGAAGGCGATGCAGTGGGCGAGCTCGTCGAGGAGCGCGGCTTCGTCGTGCGCGCAGGCGGCTTCTGGCAGGTGCACCGCGAGGCCCCTGCCGTGTTGTTTGCGGCTGTACGCGACGCGGTGCAGGGCCTCATAGAGCAGGGCGTCTTCGACAATAGCGCCGCGAACCTCGACCTCTACGGCGGCGCGGGCTTGCTCGCGGCTGCCATGCTCGAGGCCGCGGGCCCCACGCTCAAGGTGACCACCGTCGAGGCCGACTCAGGCGCAACCGAAGACGCGGGCGAGAACCTCGCCGACTTTGTGGGCGCGCTCGCGATCACCGCACGCGTTGACCGCTACCTGAGTGAGCTCCTCGCTGCTGCTGCTCCCGTGCGCGGGCGTCTTCGCCGCGGCACCGTGGTGCTCGACCCGCCCCGCTCAGGCGCGGGCGGCGACGTCACTAAGCAGCTGGGCGAGCTCGCCCCCGCCAACATCATCTACGTTGCGTGTGACCCCGTGGCGCTCGCCCGCGACACGAAGACGCTGCTTGACGCCGGCTACAAGCTCACGAGCCTGCGCGCGTTCGACATTTTCCCGCACACGCACCACTTCGAGTCGCTCGCGGTGTTTCAGCGCGCATAGGCCGCGCGGCGGTGCATTGCACCGAGGCCCGCCGGGCTGACGCTTTGGGGCCAAGAGTGGTGGTAATGAGCACGCATTACCACCACTCTTGGCCCCAATAGGTGTAGCGAGCGTGCGGCGGCTCCCGTGCCCGCGGCTACAACGCCCGCGCGGCCACGAGCGCACAGCCGTACGCGCCCGCCCAATCGCCCAGCTGCGCGGGCACGATCTCGGGCACACGGTGAAACGTGGCACGCTGCCTGGCCGCACGCGCTGCCTCTGTGACGAGCGTGTGTGGTGGCTGCGCAAGCCCGCCACCGATCACAATGCGCCCCGGATCAACGAGCGCACACAGCGTGAGCAGCGCCTCGCCGAGGGTGTCGGCCGCGCGGTCAACTACCCCGGCCGCAGCCGCATCGCCCGCCGTGTGGGCCGCGAACAGGCCGCGTGTACCGCCCGCTCCGCCGGCCCGTTCCCAGGCCGCCGTTACGGCAGGGGCGCCCAGCACCGTTTCAAGGCAGCCCGTGTTACCGCACGAGCAGAGCGCACCTGTGGGGTCAACGACGACGTGGCCAAGTTCGCCCGCAAAGCCGTGTGCGCCGCCCGCGACCTCACCCGACACCACATGGGCGCCCGCGATGCCGGTGCCCAGGGCGAGCACAAACACGCTCGTCTGGCCGCTACCAGCACCCCACTCGGCCTCGGCGAGCGCCGCCGCCGCGCCGTCATTAACGACCCGTACCGGCACCCCGGTCGCCGCCGCGAGCTGCAGACCCAGGTCGACGCCCGAAAGCTCGGGAATGTTGACACACTGCTCGACCGCACCGCGCTCGGCGTCAACCGTGCCCGGAATCGACACCGCAATCGCTGCCACCGTAAAATCTCGCTGCACTTGTGCGACGATCTCGAGAAGCCCCGCGACGGGACCGGCATGCGGGGTGGGGGCCCGAAACTGCAGCACCGCGTCGGGTTTACCAACGATTACCGCACCAACCGGTGTCGCAAGCACCTTGACGCTCGAACCGCCCACGTCGAGGCCGAGCACGACGGTGCCGCGCTCAGACTCGTGAACCCGGTTCGGCTCCGCCAGCTGCCCGGCGCCGTGCACCGCGTCGCCTTTCACCGCGCCACCCTGCACCGCGGTCACGCCGCTCGGCCCGTGAGCGCCGCGATCACTGCACGCGCGGTGTCCTCGCAGGTGACTTCGTACCCGCCGACCCCGTCGGCGTCGCTCGACCCCATGCTCACGATGGGGCGCTCGACGACGTCGCGCTTCGCTGAGAAGTGCACGGCATCAACGCCGGTAGCCCACAGCTCGGCCACGTTCTGCGCGTTCACACCGCTGCCTGCCATGACCGCGATGCGGCCCGAAGCCGCCGCCACCATGCGCGCGAGCGTCGCGGCGCCTTCGATCGCGCGGGGCGCTCCCCCAGACGTCAGCACGCGCGCCACGCCCAGATCGGCGCGGGCCACAAGCGACGCCACGGTCGCGACCGGATCGGGGGTTACGTCCACTACGCGGTGCAGCGAGAGCTGCGCGTCGCCCGCGGCCTCGCGCATGCGCGCAAGGGCCTCGAGGTCGAGTTCGCCCGAGGCGAGCTGGTTACCCACGACCACGCCGTCGACGCCCGAGCGCACGGCCGCGCGAATGTCTGCGACGATCACGTCGAGCTCGTCGTCCGAGTACACAAAGCCGCCCGAGCGCGGGCGAATCAGGGCGTGGACTTCGACCCGGTGCGTAGGCGTAGCGCTCGCACGCGACGCCGCAACGGCTGCCTCGACGAGGCCGGCGCTCGGTGTGATGCCGCCGAGCGCAAGCCCCTGGCACAGCTCGACGCGCGTCGCACCGAGCCTTGCCGCGAGTCGCACCGCGGCCGGGTCTTGGGCGATGATCTCGTACTCAAACGAACGGGTCATGGGAGCCTCACTTGCTCGCGGCGAGCAACGCGGCACGCGACATACGGCGCTCGCGCTGCGCGGCCGGATCCGGAACAGGAACCGCAGCCAGCAGACGCCGGCTGTAGGCGTGCTGCGGATGCAGCAGCACCTCAGCCGACGAGCCCACCTCGACGAGCTCGCCCTGCAGCATCACAGCGACGCGGTCAGAGAAGCTCTCGACGACAGCGAGGTCGTGGCTGATGAACAGGCACGCGAAGTTGAACTGCTCCTGCAGCCCCTTGAGCACGTCGAGCACCGCGGCCTGCACCGACACGTCGAGGGCGCTCGTGGGTTCGTCGGCGATGATCAGCTCGGGCTCGAGCGCGATCGCACGCGCCAGGCCGATGCGCTGGCGCTGGCCGCCCGACAGCTCGTGCGGGTACCGCGACGCGTAGTTCGCGGGCAGCTCGACAGCCTCGAGCAGCTCGCCCACCTTTTGGGCGCGAGCGGCGGCAGACATCGGGTGCAGCTTCTTGTGCACGATCAGCGGCTCGGCAATCGCCTCACCGATCGACATGCGCGGGTCGAGGCTTGATCCGGGGTCTTGGAAGATCGCGCCGACGCGGCTGCGCAGCGTGCGCTCCTCGCGCCGCGAGCGCTTGGCCGACAGGTCCGTGCCGAGCAGCGACATCGAGCCGCCCGACAGCGGCAGCAGGCCGAGCGCCGCGCGCCCCAGTGTCGACTTGCCCGAGCCCGACTCGCCCACGAGACCCACGATCTCGCCGGGCGCGATCGACAGGCTCACGTCGGTGAGCGCCTGGAAGCTCTTGCCGCCCCGCTTGTAGGTGACGCACGCGCTCGTGAATTCGAGCGCGGGGGTCACAGCGGGTTCTGATGTGTTCAGTGCCGGATCGGTGCCTGCGGCGGCGGCCGCCTCGGGCAGTGCCTCGGGCAGCGCTTCGGGAAGCCTGGGCACGACGCTCAGAAGCTTCTTGGTGTAGTCGTGCTCTGGGCGCATGAGCACCTGCGAGACGTCACCCACCTCAACCATGTCACCACGGAACATCACGGCCACGCGGTCAGCGATGTCGGCGACGACGCCCATGTTGTGGGTCACGAGCAAGAACGCGGTGCCGGTGTCACGAGCGAGCGAGCGAATCAGGTCGAGGATCTCGGCCTGCACGGTCACGTCAAGCGCGGTCGTGGGTTCGTCGGCAATGATCAGCTGCGGGCCGCAGGCGAGCGCAATCGCGATGACCACGCGCTGACGCTGGCCACCCGAAAGCTCGTGCGGGTAGCTCTTGGCGCGAATCGCGGGCTCGGGAATGCCCACCTTGCCCAGCAGCTCGACAGCCTCGTCCCACGCGACCTCGGCGCTCACCTCGCGGTGATTACGAATCGCCTCGGTGATCTGGGCGCCGATGCGCATGCTCGGGTTGAGCGCCGTCATCGGCTCCTGAAACACCATCGAGATCTGCGCGCCGCGCACGCCGTTCATCTCGGACTCGGTGCACGCGAGCAGGTCACGGCCGCCAAACTCGACGCTGCCGGTGATCTGTGCGGTCTTGGGCAGCAGCTGCAGCACCGCCATCGCGGTCACCGACTTGCCCGATCCTGATTCGCCCACGAGCGCGAGCACCTCGCCCGCGCGCACCGACAGGTCGATGCCCTTCACGGCGTGTACGAGGCCGTCTTCGGTCGTAAAGTCGACCTTCAGGTTTTCGATGTTCAGCAGTGCGCCGCTCATGCGTTGCGTCCCTTCACGTCGAAGAAGTCACGGAGGCCGTCGCCGATGCTGTTGAATGCGCACACGGTGAGCACGATGCAGACGCCGGCGGGGAAGATGAGCCACCAGGCTCCCGAGTAGGTGTAGCTCATGCCGCCGGTGAGCATCGCGCCCCAGTCGGTGGCGGGCTTCTGCAGCCCCATACCGAGGAACGAGATGTAGGCGACGAGCAAGATCGCGTCGGCGACCTGGAACGTGGCGTTCACGACGATCGTGCCCACGGCGTTGGGCACGATGTGCTTGCGCACGGCGCGCGCGTGGCTGCCGCCCATGGCGCGCAGCGCCAGCACGTACTCGCGTGACTTGAGCGAGATCGATTCGGCGCGCACGAGGCGGGCGGGCACGAGCCACGAGACGAGGCCGATCACGAGGATCATCAGCGGCACGCTCGGGCGCATCACGGCCGACAGGATCAGCAGCAAAAAGGTCGCGGGGATCGCGATGCCGGCATCAACGATGCGCATCATCACCGAGTCGACCCAGCCGCCCGCGTAACCTGCGACGGCGCCCCAGATCGTGCCGATCAGGGTAGCGAGCACGCCCGCGGCGAGGCCGATGAGAATCGAGACCTGGCCGCCGACCATGAGCCGGCCGAGCACGTCGTAGCCGACGTCATCGGTGCCGAGCAGGTGGCCCTGCTCGCCGGGCTTCAGCATCGCGCTCGTGAGGTCGGTGTGCACCTGATCCGTCTGGTAGAACAGCGGACCCAAGAAGCAGAAGATCAGAAACAGCGCGATCGTGGCGAGGCCAAAGACCGCGAGCTTGTTGCGCATGAAGCGGCGCATGCCGCGTTTGCGCGGCGAAATCGCTGCGGCCTGTGCCGCGGGCGTCGAAGCAGTGGTGGTCATGCTGAGAGCTCTCCTCGCGTGCGGGGATCAAGCAGTGCCTGAATGATGTCGGCGAGCAGCGAACCGATGACCGTGGCGAGCGCGATGATGAGCACGCAGCCCAGCAGCACGGGGTAATCAGAGGTCTGCGCGGACTGCCAGAACAGCAAGCCCATGCCGGGGTAGTTGAAGAGCGACTCGATCACGATCATGCCGCCGAACATGACGGGCAGGTAGTAACCCAGCATCGCGATGACGGGAGTGAGCGAGTTGCGCACGACGTGCTTGGTGACGACGACCGACACGGGCGTGCCTTTGGCGCGCGCGGTACGCACGTAGTCCTCAGAGAGGTTATCGATCGTGGCCGAGCGCATGTAGCGCGAGAACGTGGCGATGATCGCGAGCGACGCGGTGAACACGGGCAGCACGAGCGCCTCGGGCTGCGAGAGCACCGACATGACAGTGTCGCCCTGCGGCGCCTGGGCCGGGAACCAGCCGAGCCACTGCGAGAACACAATCACCAGAATGAGGCCCAGGAAGAACGAGGGCGTCGAGTAGATGATGAAGTTGATCGTCGTGAGCGTGTAGTCGGCCTTCTTGCCGCGGCGCACAGCCTGGAAGATGCCCATGGGAATCGCGACGATGAGGGCGACGATCATCGAGATGAGCGCGAGGATCATGGTCTTGGGCAGACGCATCGCGATCGCTTCGCTCACCGGGCGGTTCAGTTTGAACGAGTCGCCCAGGTCACCCTGCAACAGCTGGGTGAGAAAGTTTAAGTATTGCTGCCACAGGGGCAGATCGAATCCGTTCGCTTTATTGAACGCTTCGATCTGCTCCTGTGTGGCCTGCATACCGAGCACACCGGCGGCCGGGCCATTGGGCATGGCGAGGTGGAGCAACGCGAACACAATCAGCGTCACGAGCAAGATCACCAACAGACCCTGCCCTAAACGTTTCAGAAGGTACCTTCCAAAACCCGAACGACTCTTCGTTCGTTTGCTTGCGCTTGGCGCCGCTTCCACCACACTCATGTGTTACTCCGGTTTGCTTACTTCCAGGACCAGCGCTGCGGCAAGAATGACGCGCCCGGATCCTGGTGATCGATATCGAGGCCGTCACGCACCACCGACACCTGGTACACAGGGTTCGGCATCCACATCACGGGCAGGTCCTTTGCGAGGTACGCCGAGTACTTCTTGGCGATCTCGGGGTCGGTTGAGTAGGCCATCTCTTGGATGATCTCTTCAGCCTCGGGGTTGTCGTACTGGCCAGCGTTCCACTTCGTGTCTTTCGCCCACACGCGCACACCGGTGGCGTACGGCTCGAAGTACCAGCTACCGGCCGAACCGAAGAAGGTCAGCTCCCAGTTACAGGTTGAGCCTTCCTTGCACTCCTGCGCGTCAGCGAGCACGCTGTCGAGCGGCTTCGAGTCGATAATCATCTTGACGCCAGCCTTCGCGAGCGACGACTGAATCTCGGCCATCATGTTGTCGGTCTCTTTCGAGCCGTTCTGCGTGGTGACAACGATCTCGGCCTTCTCGCCCTTTGCGATGCCCTCGCCGCACTGCTTCTCGCCGCTGCCGGCGTCCTCGCACACGAGCACGCCGTCCTTGCCGGCCTTCCAACCGTGGCTGGTGAACAGCTCGGTCGTCTTCTTCAGGTCGAAGGGGTACGGGTTGTTGTTCTGCTCGTCAGAGAGCAGGTCGCTCGCACCCTCGGTCTGCGGGATCGGGCCGTAGCCGGGCGTTGCCGCGCCGTGCCAGATGACGTCTGAGATCGTCTCTTGGTCAACCGCGTGCTGCAGTGCCTGGCGCACGTACAGCTGCTTGTAGAACGCGCCCTTCTCGGGGTTCGCGAAGTTGTACGGCATGTAGGTGACCGACCAGCCAGTCCACGGCACGACCTTGTAGCCCAGGTCAGTGAACTGCTTCTCGTTGGTCAGCTGAGCGGCCGTGATGTAACCGTAGTCAATGTCGCCCGCGCGCACCACGTTCGTCTCGGCGTCGGCCGAGGTGAAGGGCAAGAACTCGACGTTTTTGATGGAGGGCTTGTCGACACCGGTGTAGGTTTCGCTCGCCTCGAGCTCAACGACGCCAGCGTCAGACCAGCTCTTCACGTTGTACGGGCCCGCGGTCACCTTCCACAGCGGGTTGGTGGCGTAGGTCTTCATGTCCTTCGCCTCTGAGAAGAGGTAGTCGAGCACCTGCTGAGCGCCGGCCTCGTCGCGGTCGTGGTCGCCCACTTCGCCATCGGCGCTGGTCTTGTCCCACGCGTGCTGCGGCATCGGCACCATCATGGTGAGCTGGTTGCCGAGCAAGAACTCTTCGTTGTACACCTTGTCCATGGTGAGCGAGAAGGTCTTATCGTCGATCGTCGTGAACTCAACAACGTTCTCGGGCATCATGCCTGCGGTGTAGCCGCCGGTCTTCTCACCGTTGAAGCGCACCAGGTTGTACCAGAATTCCACGTCGCGCGTGGTCATCGGGGTGCCGTCGCTCCAGTCGAGGTCGTTGAGTGTGACAGTGACGGTTTTGCCGTCTTCTGAGAACTCGTAAGACTTCGCGGCCGAAGCCTTCTCATCCCAGCCCATGGTGCCGTCGGCGCCGTTGTATTCAAACAGGCGCGGCCACATGGTCGCCTTGATGGCGCTGTTGTGGGTGGCCATCGTGTCGGGTGACGCGATGGGCAAGATCCAGTTCGGGCCGGTGCCGACCTGAAGCGCAAAGCTCACCGAGTCTTTAGTAGCGGCGGCGTCATCGCCCGCCCCCGTTGAACAACCTGTCATAGCGAGCGCGGCGACCGCGAAAGCACCGATCGGTGCCAGCAGTCGACGACGCAGTGTCTGAGTACGCATCGAACCTCCTTGTCAGGGCCCCGCCGAAGGTGAAGTTACTTCACCAGCGAGGCGTACTTTTTATCTTTACTGGAGTAAGTCGAGGGACAAAATCCATTTGGTTACATTTTGATAACGAGATGCCCGCCCGAAGGTGGGCACACGCCCTACTTCAACAGCGTCGCGGTGAAATCGGGGCTCTCGTCGAAGTTGTCGAACGGAAACATCGGGCGCTCGATGCGGTGGTGCCCGAGGCGCTCGAGGTCCTGGTCAACACCGCCGGGAGTCAGCGCCAGGGTCCAACCGCGCTGCGCGTCATACAGCGTGGGCTCGAGGTAACCAATCTTGGTGACCACGATCTGAGCGGTCGAGGGGTCAAGGCCAATGCGCGTGAAATCGTCGATCGCGTGGTAGGCCTTGCGAAACTCGGTGACGATCGCATAGATGCCACCGACGCGAATCACGGCGATGCCGCCCGCGTCGATGTCGCCCTCGTGCAGACTGTGCAGCACACCGTCAATCTGGGCAGGCCCGTGCGGGCCGTGGTCGACGCCCGCCCCCACTGCGAGCGAAACGCGGTCACCCACGGTGTGCGTGCGCAGGGTCGCCAGGGCCGCAGCGTCGAACACCGAGGCGACGAGCGTGGTCGGCGCGCCCTCAGCGGTGAGCTCGGGCTTCTTCAAGAGCTCGGCGAGGGTCCAGGTCACGTCGCCCGTGCCGCCAGCGCCCGGGTTATCGCCCGAGTCGCTAATGAAGTAGGGGGTGTCGGTAGCGGCAAGGCCGGCCGCGACACCCTCGTCGAGGGTGCCGGGAGGGCCAACGAACTCGAACTCGTCACGCACCGCCCAAAACTCTTCGGCGAGCTCCTTCGCAGCGGCGGCAGCAACGTTAGCATCGTGCCCCATCACGACGACCGTGGCGTGGCAACGGGGCTCGTCGGCCCAGGCGTAGCCGATCCAGATCGAGGCATCGGTGACGCCGTCACGCTCAAGCAGCTCGGGGATCCGGCCGTAGAGGCTCTTTGCGGGCTCGACGCGCGTGCTCGTCTTCTCGCCGGGCAGCAGGATCGGCACACGCACCCAGGCCTTGTGCGGCAGTTCGCCAGTCTCAAGCGCGGTGACGAGGTGACGCAGCGCGCGATCCTTCGTCTCCCATACATCTTCGTGCGGCGCAAGGCGGTAGCAGGTGATGAGGTTGACCTCATTGATCAGCACCGGCGAGACGTTGCCGTGCAGGTCCATGGGCGATGACACGATGACATCGGCGCCGATGACCTCGCGAATCGCTGCGATCAGGTCGCCCTCGGCGTCATCGAGCCCCACAACGCTCATCGCGCCGTGGATATCGAAGTAGAGACCGTCGAGCTTCTGCCCATCTGCCACAAGCTCAGCGAGGCCTGCACAAATGCGCTGCTTGATGGACTCGTACACCTCGGGCAGCACTGCGCCGCCGGGAATCGAGCGGGCGTAGTACACCGGCAGCCACTCAGCCCGGTCGCGCAGCTCGCCGTCGCGAATCGCGGGATAGCGCAGCACCAGCTCATCACCCGTGAGGCGCTGGAAGTCACGCTCACCGGCGCGGTGCGGCGAGAACGTGCTGGATTCGATTGCCATGCCCGCAATCGCGATGCGGGGGCGTGCCTGTGTTGCAGTCATTCCTTCAGAATACGACAGCTTTCGAAGGAACTCGCGCACTTTGCCAAAATACGCGAGTTACTTGCTCCGAAAATAATCTAAAGTCGCTATTCTTCGATCCGGATCACGCCGCTGCGCGGCGGCGTCACCCTACAGCGCAACCCGATGCCCGTGCACCGCCGCATCGATGCTCTGCTCGGTGAGCAGCCGCTCGGTGAGCTCCCACGCCGCACCGCGGGCACTGCCCACCTGGCCCGCGCGTGCAACTGAAATCTCGAGTCGATCGGTCGACATCGGCAGGCACAGCGTAAAGATCGACTGGCGCACGCCCGCCACAAACGCGTCGGCGAGGGCGAGGCTGCCGCCGAGCACGAGCGCGTGCGGGTTGAAGAAGTTGATGATCGTCGACAGCACGGTGCCGAGGCGTGCCCCCGCCTCGCGAAGCGCCCCCATCGCGATGGGATGGGCATCGCCAGCCAGGCCCATCACTTCGTCGAGACTCGACACCATGACGCCCTGGGCACGCAGCGTCGCCACGATCGCTGAGCCACTCGCCACCACGTCGAGGCACCCCGACCTGCCGCAGCTGCACAGCACGCTCTCGCCAGCGCTGATCGCAACATGGCTAATGTCGCCCGCGACACCACCAAAACCGCGGTATACCTCGCCGTCAATGACAATACCTGCGCCAATTCCAGTGCCCGCTTTGACGCTGATGAGCTGCTCAGTCACCCCGTCACGCGCGAGATACTCGCCAAGCGCCATCGCGTTCGCGTCGTTCTCGACGAGCACGGGCAACTCGGTGTGCTGTTGCATGAGCGCGCGTACGTTCACACCGTTCCATCCCGGCATGCGAATCGGCGAGATGAGTCGCTCACCGCTCGCATCGACCGGGCCCGGCACGCTGAGCGTGATCCCCTCGAGTGTGCGCGTGTGCTCGGCCGCTAGCTCGTACGCGAGCACTACAGCGCGGGCCACCACTTCGGCGGGGCTCTCCCCCGGTACAAGGGCCGCGCGTGTCTCAGCGACCACGGCGCCGCTGCGGCTCACGAGCGCGAGAATCAATGCGTCCTCGCCCAGGTCAACCCCCACCACCGCGTGGTTGTTTTCGCTCACTTCAACAAGCCGCGGCCTGCGCCCGCCACTCGAGGCGCCACGCCCCGACTCGGCGAGGTAACCCAGCGTCATGAGCTCCTCAACGCGCTGCGCCACCGTCGACGCTGAGAGCCCCGTGACACGCGCGAGGTCGGCTCGCGACCCGGCCCGGCCCCCGCGCACGAGCGCAAACAGCGCGCCGGGGCTCGTCGCATACACCGACGCCATGCTAGCCTCCCACGACGGTGACGACGCCCGTCATTTCGGGGTGCACCGAGCAGTCATACCCGTACTCGCCCTTTTGCTCGAACACGTGGGTGTAGCTGCCCTCGCGCATCAGTTCAGACACGAAGCTGCCGTCGTCGGCTACGACGTCGTGCTCGGCCGAGCCCGCAAATTCCCAGCGCACGGCCTGCCCGGCCTGCACCTGGACCTTGGCCGGCTCAAACTTGTTGTCGATCGCGCGTACGGTGACCGCGGGCCTGGCGCTCTCGTTCGAGGGCACGAGCTCGGGTTTACCGGGGCGCGCGCAGCCGGCAAGCAGCGCCGCGGCCGCAACGCCGAGTACCCCCACGGCACCGCTCAGCACGCGACGACGCGTGAGGTGGGTGGGCACTACAGATTTCGTCAGCTGCATCATCAGCCTGGTTCTCCTCGTGTGTCGGACCGCGACTAGGCCTTGTGTAGTGCGCGCGCCGCGTCGGTGATCGCGCCAGACATCGACGGGTACACCGCAAAGGCCGAAGCCACCTGGTCAACGGTGAGGCGATGCTCGACCGCGAGGGCCAGCGGAAAGATCAGCTCGCTGGCGCGGTGCGATACGACCACGCCGCCGATCACGGTGCCAGACGCCTCCCACGCAAACAGCTTCACGAAGCCGTCGGTGAAACCGATCATTTTGGCGCGCGGGTTGACGCTCAAAGGAATCGTGTGCGACACGGCCTTCGCAACGTCACTGGCGTCTGCGAGCGAGTGTTCGTTCCAGCCGACCGTCGCGATCTCTGGGTATGTGAACACGTTTGCCGCGACGTTGCGCAGGTCAATGGGTCGCACGAAGTCACCCAGCGCGTGCATGATCGCGGTGCGTCCCTGCATCGACGCGACCGATGCGAGCGGAAAGAAGTTGGTGCAGTCACCAGCGGCGTAGATCGACGGCACGGCCGTGCGCGCCACCTTGTTCACCTCGATGTGACCGCTGTCGGTGAGCGTGATGCCCGCTTCCTCGAGCCCCAGATCTTGCGTGTTGGGAATAGATCCGACCGCCATGAGGCAGTGCGAGCCCTCCACCGTGCGGCCATCTGCAAGCTCAACGATGATGCCGTCTGTAGTGCGGGTCACAGTCTCTGCACGCGACTTTGACATCACGTTCATACCGAGGCGGGTGAACTCGCGTTCAATCACCTTCGCGGCGTCGGGATCCTCGCCGGGCAGCACCTGCTCACGACTCGACACGAGGGTGACCTCGGCGCCGAGCGTGCGGTAAGCGTTGGCAAACTCTGCCCCCGTAACACCCGAGCCGACCACGACCAGGTGCTCAGGGATCGCCTGCAGATCGTACAGCTGCTTCCACGTCAGAATGCGTTCGCCATCGGGCTTCGCGCTGTCAAGCTCGCGCGGGCTGGCGCCCACCGCCACGACAATGGTGTCTGCTTCGATGCGGTCGAAGTCGGTGCCACCAGCGCTCGTCGACACGAGCACAGCGTTCGGGCCGTCGAGTCGCCCTTCGCCCTGCACCACGCGCACACCCGCCTCTTCAAGCGAGTTGAGCATGTCGGTCGACTGCGCCCCCGCCATTGCGAGCAGACGCTTGTTCACGGCGGCAAGGTTCACTGCAATCTCCGGGCGCACCGGCTTGCCGTCACCGCCGGGCACGAACGTCTGCACGCCGAGCTTGCCCGAGTCCCGCACCGCCTGCACACCACCCGCGGTGGCGATGAGACTCTTCGAGGGCACCACGTCAGTGAGCACGGCGGCGCCGCCGACTCCTGCGCGTTCGATCAGGGTGACTTCTGCCCCCTGCTGGGCCCCAGCGAGTGCGGCGTCGTAGCCGCCGGGGCCGCCCCCCAGAACCGCGATCCGGTGCTTGCGTTCAAAGGATTTAGCCATGCGGCCAGTCTAGTCGGCGCGCAGCCTGGGGCAGGCATCGCGGCTGCAGCCGGGCCAGCGCTTCTCGAGCCGACACTCGAAGCGCCGCAGAAACGGAGCGATCGCGGTCTCGGCGTACGCAGCGGTGAACACTTGCACCGCACGCGAACCTGCCGCTTCGACCCATAGCCACTCGGCAAACCAGGCGTCGACGGCCGCGGTGAGTGCTAAGCCTGGGCGTTCACCCGGCCGCAGCCAGGTGATGCCGATGCCCTTCGGAGCGACAAGCATTTCGCGCCCCGCAGCTGTCGCGGTCGCGTTCGCGTTCGCCTCGATGAACACTTGTCCGTAGGCGCTCGCGTCGAGCGCGCCCAGCCACTCGCGCAGTTCGGTCAGGTCAGCGTCCGTCGCGGCCCCAACCACGGGCGCGAGCTCGGCGGGGTCGTCGATCGGGTCGCCCAACGGATACCCGGCAGAACCATGCGTCGCAGAATCAAACATCATCAACGCCCATCTTAGGCCATCCTTACTTACATCGGAAGAACTCTCGGTGAGCGGTCAGCCAAACGGGCAGCGCAGACGATGCCAAGCATCGTACGACCCGGTGAGCGGGACTCCTGTACGCGCCCGGGCATATGGAATGCGCCTATGATCGACGCCAGGGGTACCGAGCACGGTCGAGCGCGAAGCGGTCGACCCTGTCGAACCCCGCGCGCACCAAGCGCGACAACGACGTTGGAAGGACTGCCGCACAGATGACGATGACTGACGCGCCACACTCGCGCCTCCCGCATTCCGCCAGCACGGGCGACGCGCTGCCACAGACCAAGCCAACTCAGGTGATTACTGCGCCGTTACACGCGGCAGTTGACGCCGCCGCAGCGACACCCGCCGCTACGCTCGAGCGAGATCCGGGCATGCCCGCGAGCACCTGGCGGCTGCGCAGTGACGCGTGGGAGTACCTGCGGTTCGCAGTAAAGCGGCTCGCACTCGCGGGCGAGGGCGAAGACGCGCTCGCCCAAGACGGTGAGGTGCAGCGGTCGCTGCGCGCCCTCGAAACGATCGAAATGTACTGGGCCGGGTTTGGCCAGCGCTATGTCGCGGCGATCGGCGAACTACTAGAAGCCGGCGATTACAAGACCGCTCTCGACCGCATCGGTCGGGTCGTTAATCGGCTGCGCGCCGAGGTCGATGACGAGCCGCGCGAAGAGTTCTTAGACGCCGACGAGCGGGCCGAACGCGTAGGCGACGCCGACAAACGCCCGAGATTCGAAGTGCTCGTCGTCGATGAGACCACCGAGGCCGAGCGCGACACGATGCGCGCCGAAGGAGGCCGGTTGCGGTCACCGGCCGACGCGTTCATCTACGACTACGTCATCGTCCCGTCGGCCGACGACGCGGTCGCCGCGATCCTCACGAACCCCAATATTCTCGCGGTCGTCGTGCGCCCCGGGTTCACCGAACGCACTCGCCAGCGGCTGAGCCGCGACCTCTCTGAATCAATCGAGCTCGCGCGCGCAGAGATCGCCCCGGGCCTGGCACCCGAACGTGCGTCGCTCGCGAGCGTGCAGCGCGTGCTCGGCCTCGCCGACACGCTCATCGCGCTGCGCCCCGAACTCGACCTGTACCTCATGGCGGGCGCCCACATCGAGGAGCTCGCGGGCGCCACCACGCGCCGCTTCCGGCGCGTGTTTCGACGCGAAGATCAGCTCGAGCTGCATCTCACACTGCTGCGCCGCGTATCGCACCTCTACGACACACCGTTCTTCACCGCGATTCAGGATCACGCGCGCAGGCCCGTGGGCGTGTTCCACGCGCTACCGGTTGCGCGCGGCGGCTCGGTGATCTCTTCGAAGTGGATACGCGACCTCGGTGACTTCTACGGGCTCAACCTGCTGCTCGCCGAGACAAGTGCCACGTCTGGTGGGCTCGACTCACTGCTCGCGCCCGTGCACACGCTCAAGAAGGCACAAGACCTGGCGGCGCGGGCCTACGGCGCGAAGCACACGTTCTTTGTCACAAACGGCACCTCGACCGCGAACAAGATCGTGCACCAGGCCCTCGTCTCCCCCAACGAAGTGGTGATGGTCGATCGCAACTGTCACAAGTCGCACCACCACGCGGTGATGCTCACGGGCGCGCGCCCCGCCTACCTCGAGGCGTATCCCCTCAACGAGTTCGCGTTCTACGGTGCCGTTCCCATCGACCGCATCAAACAGATGCTGCTCGACTACCGTGCCGCCGGCCGGCTCGACGAGGTGCGCATGCTCACGCTCACCAACAGCACGTTCGACGGCATCGTCTACGACCCCGAGCGGGTGATGGCCGAGTGCCTCGCCATCAAACCCGACCTGGTGTTCTTATGGGACGAGGCGTGGTTTGCGTTTGGCGCGTTTCACCCCGTCACCAGGCGCCGCACGGCGATGGCATCTGCGAAGCGTCTCGAGCAGCAGCTCGCCACCTCGGCGCACGAGGCGGCCTATCGCGCACAGCAGGCGCGCCTGTTTGACGAGAACGGAAACCCTGCGCCCGATGCCAACTGGTTAAGTGAGCGGCTCATCCCCTCACCCGACTCGCGGATTCGTGTCTATGCTACCCAGTCCACCCACAAGACACTTACCGCCTTGCGCCAGGGCTCGATGATTCACGTGTACGACCAGGACTGGGGCCGCGAAGCCGAAGAGCCGTTCCATGAGGCGTACATGACGCACACCTCAACATCACCGAACTACCAGATTCTTGCATCGCTCGACATTGGCCGCCGGCAGGTTGAGCTCGAGGGATACGATCTCGTGCAGCAGCAGCTCGACCTCGCGACGAGCCTGTCGCAGGCGATCAGCCGCCACCCGCTCTTGCGTCGCACGTTTAGGGTATTGACCGCCCACGATCTGATCCCTGAAGCCCACCGTCAGGTGGGCCGTCCCATGCCGCTGCGCGACGGACTATCGACCATGTGGGAAGCCTGGTGCACCGACGAGTTCGTCATCGACCCCAGCCGCATCACCATCGAGATCAGCCGCACGGGCGTCGACGGCGACACGTTCAAGCACGAGCACCTCATGGATCGCTACGGCATTCAGGTCAACAAGACGAGCCGCAACACCGCCCTCTTTATGACCAACATCGGCACCTCTCGCAGTGCAATCGCGTACCTCATTGAGGTGCTCGTGAAGCTCGCCGAGAAGTTCGAGGACGAGCGCGAGCAGCGTGACCCCGATCTCACGCGCGCGATCACCGCCGCGATCGATCTGCCCATGCCACCACTGCCCGATTTCAGCTCGTTCTCTGACCACTACTCGACCGACGGCCAGCTGCCCGATGGTGACATGCGGGCCGCGTTCTATCGCGGCCAGCGGCGCAAGAATATTGAGCATGTGCTGCCGGATCAGTTGCGCGCCCGCGTTGCCGCTGGCGAAAAGCCGGTCTCCGCGGGCTTTGTGACGCCTTACCCACCCGGGTTCCCGGTGCTCGTGCCCGGTCAAGTAATCACGGCCGAGATTCTCGCGTTCATGCGGGTGCTCGATACCCGCGAGATTCACGGGTACGACCCGGTGCGCGGTTACCGCGTGCTGCTCGAGGAGTAGGAGTAGCGCGACGGGGGCGAGCCGGCGTGGCAGGGGTGTGGCGACCGGTCTCGCCACGTCAACCCGCGCGCAGCCCACCACGTCATCCTGCGCGACGAAGGAGACGCAGGATCCACCCCACCTAGATTCTGCGAGTCGGAGATTCAACGGCTACGTACCTTCGTACTACCGCGCTCCCAAAAGCCAGCAGATCGTCTGCTGCAGTAACCTTGGCGCCGCTAGTAGGCTGAACCCGGTGCGCCGGGCGCAAGACGCGCACTACAATCAACGAGGTTTGAGGAGACAGCATTGGGCGCACACATCGAATCAGTCGACGTCGTGGTGATCGGAGCTGGGTTTGCGGGGCTTACCGCGGCGCGCGAGCTCGGGCAGGCGGGACTCAAGGTGCTCACGCTCGAGGCGCGCGACCGCATCGGTGGCCGCACCTGGACCGATTACCGTCTCGGCCACGACCTCGAGATGGGGGCCAACTGGATCCACTGGGTGCAACCTCACGTGTGGGCCGAGGCGACCCGCTACAACCGTGAGATCACGCGCAGCCCCGCCGCCGATGAGGCGTACTGGCACGGCCCCGACGGCACCCCGCGCAAGGGTACCCTCGCTGAGTTCATGGCGCTCATCGAAGACGGTCAGCAGCGCATCATTGACGACGTGCGCACCGCGATTCCGCGCGGCGTGGAGCCGACGGTCGGCACGATCCGGCAGCTCGATCACCTGAGCATTCAAGATCGCTTCGATGAGATCGGCCTTGACCCTGAGGCGCGGGCGGCAAACGAGTCGGTGTGGGTGGGGCACGTGAACGCGCCGCTCGCCGAGACCGGACTGTCGAGCGCGCTGCGCTGGGTCGCGGCGACCGGCGGCCACTGGCAGCTGATGCACGAGGCGTCGGCAACGTACCGCGTCGTAGACGGGATGCGTGGCTTCACCGACGCGATCGCACGCGATGTGCCCGGCGAGATCCGGCTCGGTACGCGGGTGATTTCGGTGACGCAGGAGTCCTCCGAGCTGGGCAGCGAGGCCGTCGTGGTGACTGCAGACGGCGGCCTGATCCGGGCCAAGAAAGTAGTGAGCACGCTGCCCGTCAACGCGATCTCGGGCATTGAGTGGAGCCCCGCGCTGCCCGCGGCCTGGCAGCGGCAAAGCAGCGAGACCGTCGCGTCCCAGGGCACGAAGGTGTGGCTGCGCGCCGAGGGCCACGTGCCGAGATTCTTTGCGTACGCCAGCCAGAGCGACCCGCTCTCGGTGCTCAAGGCCGAGTTCTACTGCAGCGACGAGGCGGGCGACTACACGATTCTGGTCGGCTTCGGCCCCGACCACACGCGCATTGACCAGGACGATCTGGCCGGCGTGCAGGCCGCGGTTGACCGGTTCAGGCCGGGCCTCACGATCACAGAGGTGACCGCGCACGACTGGATGACGGACCCGCTCGCGCGAAACACCTGGATGACTCACCGACCGGGCCAGCTCACCCGCGATCTCGAAGAACTGCGCGAAGCGGCGGGCCACGTGCACTTCGCCACGACCGACAACGCGAACCTGTGGGGCGGGTTCATTGACGGCGCGATCGAGAGCGGCCTGCGCGAGGCCCGCCGCGTCATCGACGCGCTGCAGTAACTCTTCACGACGCCACGCAGATGCCCCAGTTTGTTTGCTTTAGAACACTCCAAAACAAACAAACTGGGGCATCTAAATTCCGATACGGCGGCACACTCGATTTGTTCAAACTCGATTCGTGCGTGCGCTGAGCCTAAAGAGTCGTACCTTGCGGTCATCAGAGATTCGCGTGGAGATGCTCTACGAAGGTGCGAATAGGCTTGTACGCCGGCGCGCTCCACGGGCTGACGGGAATAAACATGACGGTGTCGCGCGTGCGCAGATAGTCGTCGATGTCGAATCGCACTGTGCGCTGGGGGTCATGCTCCGCCCCCTCGATCGCCAAAAGGCAGACACCGTGAGTCACACGAACAAAGTTCTTGACCACGATCGTGATTGTCGATGTTGATTCTTGTGTGACCAGTATCTTGCCACCCAAGGAAGCACCCAATTCAGATGCATCGGCGACGATCTGCATGATCTGCTCGTGGGACTTCGTCGTTCCCCTCACAAAGCTCAGCGCATTCATTTTTTCATCAATGCCAGCCATGTCATTCCCCTTCAGCCTTGCGCTGTTCGATGCGCTGTTCAACATTGCTGCGTTTGGCCGCCTGCACCATCTTCTGCCCAACAAACGCGCCCACCGAGCCCACTACAAGCAAGCCCAAGACGAAAGGAAGTTCGCTGGGGTAGTACCCAATAATCACGGCCCATGCGAGGCCCCAAAGTAGCAGCGCTACCCCACACCACATGATCAGGTACCCGGGTATCAGGGATTTTGTGTTCATGATTTCCTTCTCCAATGTGTTGAATGTGTTGTAAGAATTCGTCTCGTGGCCTCCTGAGTCACAAGACGTCTAAAACGAGGAGCCGTTGACAATCTGCGACGGTCAGTGTTTCCCTCACGGCAACCGCGCTGTAGCTGTTGACCACGGACTGGAGCGATGCGTCAGTGTGCATGTCGCGTATACGCCTGACTCCTCCCAGGCTTGCGGCAATGCCAGCGAGACGACGCAACAGATCCGCAACCTTAATCGATACATAAGATCGGCCATGATCACGATCGATTCGTCGCATGCGAGCCGGAGTCAGCCCGTCCACGGGCCAGCTCACAAGCAAGGTTCCACCCGGCCGAGTCGCCCTGGTTGCTCGCTCGAGTACGCGCTTCGGCTCGGTATGCAGATGCAGCACGTTGGTCACCACCGTGACGTCTGCGGCGTCGTCCTGCAGCGAGATGGTTTCGATGTCGCCCATGGTGGCTTCGTCGACCCTGCCAAACACAACCGCCCGTCTCAGCATCGCCGCTGAAGAATCGACGCCGACGATTCGTGTTCCTGGTACTCGCATGCCTGCAGATACTGCGCCTGTGCCGCAACCGAGGTCGAGGACGACGGCAGCACCGCGCGCCCTCAACGCGACTGCACGCCGCATGCTATCGAGCACCGGTCCGCCACATGCGTGATCATACATTTGCGCATACAGCGCCCAGAACACGTGTGCCCTGGTTACCAGATAACCCATTTTTCGCCTGGCAATACTAGATAGGCACCGTACCCCAGAACGAGCAACTCGAGGTACCAAATATTAGGTGTGATGACGAACAAGATGATCGCGACAATGACGAGTACAACACCGTACACACGCACGAGCACGTTGCCAGTTGCCTCAGCGACACGCTCCACACTGTCTACCGCAGCACCGGCTTTGCCACCGCGATCTGAGATCTCACTCCAGATCCAACCGATGCCGAAAATTCCCGCGATGACGATAATTCCCCACATCCATTCGGGCATGATCCGTCACCTCAGCCGTCAATGTTTCGGATCGGATCAGAGTCTGAGCCCACGGTGCTGCAGTACAGTTTCGCGGACTGCTGGAAAAGAATTACCTTGCCATTGGCCGGGTCTGAATCGCCCTTCTCGTTCTGGAAGTTTCGGATCACCTGCTTTTGATCGTCTGATCCCATTGCAAGATACTCACTGCAAGTTGTGTCGCCGCCGCCGACAGCGGAACCGCTGCAGCCTGCGAGCGTCAGTCCCAGCGCCGCTGCAAACAGGATCCCCATTGCCCGTGCACCAGTTGAAACAGCCATGTCAAAGTCCTTTCCCCTAGTGGGAGCCTCTGTACGTTGACCACCCACAAATTAGATTCAGTTCGAGCCGTTGTAGTTCTTCACGGCTCATCCTCAGCTAAGCAAGCAGAAGCATCCCATGGGTGTGCTTCGTGATCGAAGTAGTGGTTTCAGGAAATTCCGAACAAGAATCCCCCACCCGGGCGCGCTACGCATCGCGTTACGCCCGGGTAGGGGAGCTCACTCGTCTCAAATGATTTGGGGGCACTTCACGCAAATAAGGCGTTGTTACTGTGTAACGCTCGCAAGCCCATTTCGGTCGGCCGTAAAACAGACTCCGCCTGTCTCAACATCGGTGTTGGGAAACTTCTGAATGTCGTCAATTACACCGCTCGCAACGTCATAGCGCTGCATCTCGGTGGCACACGCTTCTTGGTTGACCGCGAGATAGAACGTCGCTGTGCCATCACCGTAGCCTGGGTACCCGTGCTCCTTACTCCACACTTCGGTTGCTCGCACCGCGTCCACTCCCACTACCCTGCTGTCTTGTGCCACATTGGTGTTCAGCACGCCATCGAGTAGCACGGCAACAACTCCGTGATCTGAACGACCAGCGATAGAGGCGGTGTGCTCCCCTCCACGAAGAATCCTGGTGCGAGACAGTTCCTGCGGGTCCGCTGTCGCGCTAATCCCCAGCACATAGGTCACGAACTCGTCCTCGGTGTATCCGCGATAGTGCATGGTGTGCGTCGCCTGCACCACCCCAACGAATAAAGGCTCATCGCCGTCATAGGTGTAGGAGTACTGTTCAGCCGTGATCTTGTAGTTGTCGCGATCAGGTAGTGCTACGAGGTCCGGCCCGGTGCCGAGTAATTGGTTCGCGTCAAGCCTGGCAATCGTGCCATCAGGCAGTTTCACATCACCAGAGCCAGTCATGCCAAAATCGGTGCTCACACGCTCAGGCAGTTCAAAAGGCCCTACTGCTGCCCATTCCGTGGTCGTGCTGGCGTTCGATTCCACCCCACCGGGTTGGTTGTCTGCACATCCTGATATGGAGATCGATTTGTCAAGTGGGCAGGGGAAAACGCCGCCAGACTGGCTGCCTAGCGGCGTTTCATCGTTCATCGATTCCCGGGGCGGGTGCGGCGTGTCTTGTGACGCGTAGTCAGTCTGATATGCGCGGGTTGGTTACCGCAGGACCCTGTTCCGGTGAGAGCAATCGAGCTGGTCTGCGATCGAGCGTGGCCGTTGTGAAACGGTTACTCACAGGATGTTCGCTGGTTTGCTCCTTACGCTGCATGCGTTCCACCCGCGGGGCGATGAACGAGCTTTCAAAGGTCACTCCATAACGGCCAATGACCAACACCATCCCGCGAGTTCGCGGG
>NZ_JBTJEP020000011.1:0-100771 GCF_054456635.2 Leucobacter faecis | reverse complement strand
CCAGACCTGACACAAGCTGCTCCGCTTCAGCTTCAACGGTCAAATCCTCTGTCCCAGCAACGTTGCTGGACATGATCTAAGTATAACACAAATATGGAAGATGTGTTCGAATAATGCTCAAGTATTCGAAATCAAGATCCGATGCGCCAGCAGTGAGTATGAAAATGTCGCCGGTCGCGCACCGCGGCACCATCACCCATCACGTGATCAGCGCGCCAAGCCACTATGTGTGCCTGGCCAGCAGGAACCGTCACCCCGCACGCGGGGCACAGATAAGGTTTCTCTGCCCGGTGAGCTGGGATATCGCGCACAAACCACTCGTCGCCGCGATAGCTCTCCTTACGCGCCCCACCATAAGACAGTCGAGTCACATCGGCGGGAGGGTTTCGCGCGGCCCGCTCATACTTGTTGACCCGGCGATTGCGCGCCATAAGTCAGATCACCACCAGTGGTTAGCGGTCCAGAAGTCGTAGGCCTGCGCCCACCCACCATAACGGCCAGAGGCATAACCGCTCGCCCAGCGCAGGTTATCGATCGGATCGTAACCATTGCCTGGAACCTTGCTGCAGGGATACGCCTGAATCAACCCGCAGGCGCCTGTGCTGGCGTTTGTGGCGTTCGGGTTCAGGCTGCTTTCTCTCTCAGCAATGTAGTAGACGTAGCTCCAGTCAGATTCGGCGATGCCCGCAGCAGCCATCCATTCAGCCATGGACCCGCCACCCGTGTATTTGGGAGGGCCAGCGGCACGCGCAGCCTCAGCGGCTTCAGCAGCTTCCTTCGCCGCAGCTTCGGCTGCCTTGGCTGCCTCGTCACGGGCACGCTCAGCAGCAGACAAGTCAACCGGAACGTCAGTGAAGACCAGGTCGAGCTCGGCGCTCGTATTGGGGGTGAACTGCTGATGGATGCGCGCTTGAAACGCTAGTTCATCAGCCGAGGCCTGCTGGGTAGGCATCGTGAGGGGCGCCACGACGGCGGTACCCAAGAAGCCCGCAGCTACGACCGCGGCGACAGGGGCGCGAAGGCGCGACCAGCGGGATACAGGTTTCAAATTCGGCACAATATAACGATTCTATCTCAGCGTGACCGTGCGATCAATAAATCGACCGGTAAAAGCCGAAGCGCACGAGTGCGACGAAATTACTAGCGCGTTGCGAGCATCAGATCGACAACGGCGTCGAGCAGCGCGTCGACCTGATCCTCGTCGTATCCGCTACGTTCAGAGTGAAAAACTACGTCACGCACGTCGGCAGGCTTTAGGTCAAACTCGCGGCGCTCAAACATGTCGCCTACGCGTTCAAGAAAGGCATCAACCTGCGAGCGACGATAGCCCGTCGCGAGAATACTGCGGCGTTTAAACTTGCGGCCGCGAGGTCGTCCGATCCTGCCACGCACTTCAGAAAGAAGCGCGCGCGTCTCGTCCCACCAGGCGTTCTCGTCACCGCCGCGCACGGCGGCGCGACGCTCGCGTTCGAAGAACACCTCCTCGAGCCGATCGAGGGCTGCGTCGACGTAGCGGGCGGCGTATCCGCCGCGTTTCACGGCGAAAGAGGCGCCCCGAACATCACGCGAAGTAAGGCCTGCCGCCTGATCCGGAGCGCCCTCATAGGCGCCGCGAGCCAGCGACAGGAACGCATCGACCTGATCGGGGCGGTAGGCCAGTTCTGACCCTGTAGCGAGGGGAAACGCGGTGTGCATCTTGCCTTTGTCGTGCACGGGCTCTGCTGGCTTCTGAGAACTAGGCATTAGAGCGCCCCTAGCGCGAGCGCGATACCGTACACGCCAACCGCAGACGGCAGCAGCGAATCGAGCCGATCAAGAAATCCACCGTGGCCCGGAATCCAGGTACTCATGTCTTTCACTCCGAGGTTTCGTTTAATGAGGGACTCAGTCAGATCGCCTCCGGTCGCAGTGAACAACACCACGATTCCGAGGAGAATACCAACCCACCAGGGCTGTTCGAGTGCAGTAAGTGAGACAATCACCCCGGCGGTCATGGCGACCACCGCCGCCCCGGCGAAGCCTTCCCAGGTCTTATTGGGGCTAATGCGGGGAGTCATCTTGTGTTTGCCAAGCGTCACGCCGGCCGCGTAAGCGCCCACGTCAACCGAAACAACCACGAGCACGAGGGCGAATACCCACCACTCCCCCCGGTCTGCCTCCACGAGCAGCACGGTAAATGACGCGAGAAACGCCACGTACACGAGCGTGAAAAGGCCCGAGAACACGTCTCGCACGAGAGTGCGAGGTGGCGTCTCGTACCGGGGCATTAGGCCCTCGATGAGACGCCAGAGCGTGAGCAGCAGGGATCCGGCAAAAAGCCCGAAGAGCATGCCGCTCGCGCCCCAGAAGTACGCGCCCGCAACGATCGTCAGCCCGCCGAGTACGACGCCAATGCGCGGTACTCGGCGGCCAGCGACACGAAATGCACTCGCGAGCTCAACGAGCGCGATCGACACAAGCGCGGCCACCAGCGCCACAAACACCTGCTTTACAAGCAGCAGGCTGACCAGAAAGACCGCGCCAAACAGCAAACCCGACCCAATCGCGAAGAACAGGTTACGACCGGCGCGGGCCTCGATCTTCGCGTTCGTCGCTTCGAGCTGCGCGCGCCTCGTTTCGAGATGCGCACGCAGATCTTCGCGCTTGTCGGGCTGTGTCATGGGGACTAGACCTCCAGCAGCTCTGCTTCTTTGCGCTTGAGCGTCTCGTCGATCTGCTCAATGAACTGCTTCGTGAGAGCGTCGAGCTCCTTCTCAGCACGCACAATGTCGTCTTCGCCTACCTCTGACTTGAGGGCGTCAAGGTCGTCCTTGCCCGCGCGACGCACGTTGCGGATCGCGACGCGAGCGTCCTCTGCGCGGCCCTTCACAAGCTTGACGAACTCCTTGCGGCGCTCCTCGGTGAGGTCGGGTAGCGTCACGCGAATCACGGTGCCGTCGTTCGACGGGTTAGCGCCGAGGTTCGGCATGTCGCGAATCGCGATCTCGATGTCCTTCATGGCGCCCTTGTCGTACGGCGTCACGAGCAGGCTGCGGGCGTCCTGGTTCTGCACCGAGGCCAGCTGCGGCAGCGGCGTCGGCGTGCCATAGTAATCGACCATGAGGTTCTGCAGCAGGGCAGGGTTTGCGCGGCCGGTGCGCACGGTGGCGAAACCTTCCTTGGCAGACTCAACCGCGCGGTTCATGCGGTCCTTTACGTCGACGAAGACCTCTTCGATCACGGTGTTCTCCTTCTGGCAGGTACGAATGACTCAAGCTTACCGGTGCCCGCTTGGGGGCCCGGCGCAAAATTGGTTAGCGGTGTACGAGCGTGCCGAGCTTTTCGCCCCGGATCGCCGCTGTGACATTGCCCGCGGGCTCCATTCCGAAGACGCGCATCGGCATACCGTTGTCCATGCAGAGGCTGAATGAGGTTGAGTCGACAACCTTCAATCCGCGCACGAGCGCATCGTTGTAGCTGATCTCTTCAATCAGCGTCGCGTCTGGATCTTTGTTGGGATCTGCCGTGTACACGCCGTCGACGCCGTTCTTCGCAACGAGCACCTCTTCGGCATGAATTTCGAGCGCGCGCTGCGCCGCCACCGTGTCAGTGGAGAAATAGGGCAGACCGGCGCCGGCTCCGAAGATCACGACGCGGCCCTTCTCCATGTGGCGAATCGCGCGCAACGGAATGTAGGTCTCTGCGACCTGCGTCATCGTAATGGCCGACTGCACGCGGCTATCGACGCCCGCCTGCTCGAGGAAGTCCTGCAGGGCGAGTGCGTTCATGACGGTGCCAAGCATGCCCATGTAATCGGCACGGGCACGGTCCATACCGCGCTGCGAGAGCTCGGCGCCGCGGAAGAAGTTCCCTCCTCCCACCACAACCGCAACCTCAGCGTGCTCCATTGCAGCTGCGATCTCGCGGGCGATCTGACTGATCACGTCGGGGTTGACGCCGAGGGTGCCGCCTCCGAAGGCCTCCCCTGAGAGCTTCAGCAGTACGCGTCGTTTGCGGGTAGCGGTCTCGGTCATGTGGTTCCCCTTCGCGGATCTGGGAGATGGTGTGTTCGTTTCGGAGCCCGGGTGTGGGCAGTGCGCGCAGCCTGAGCCGCGCACGAGCCTCTGCTCGAGGCCATGCTATCGGTGCGGCGGGTAACCTGCCGATTGTCCTGCGTGGGGCGCATGTAAATGGCGCCCTGGCACAGCGAAGGACCCGGGCCACATGGGCCCGGGTCCTCGGGTGGTCAGCTTACGCGCCGACCTTGCTGCGGGAGAAGCCCGTAACCTTGATGCCGGCTGCTTCAGCAACCTTGCCGACCTCGCGCTTGTCAGCGTCGAGCGAGTGCACCTGCTCGTTGAGCGCGACCTGCTTGAAGAAAGCGGTCAGGCGACCCTCGACGATCTTGGGCAGAGCCGCCTCGGGCTTGCCCTCGTTCTTCGAGATCTCGGTGACGATCTCGCGCTCCTTCTCTACGTCTGCTGCGGGGACATCCTCGCGGCTCACGTAGAGCGGGTCAGCGAACGAGATGTGGCGAGCGATCGACAGAGCAGCCTCTGCGTCGTCACCCTCGTAGCCAACGACCACGCCGATCTGCGGGGGCAGATCCTTCGAGGTCTTGTGCAGGTACACCGAGGTACCGGGAGCTTCGACGCGCGTTACCTTGCGCAGAACGATGCGCTCGCCAATGATGGCCGACTCGTCGGTGATGACCTCACCGACGGTCTTGCCTTCAGCGGGAGCTGCCAGGGCAGCCTCAGCGTCGGCAGCGCCTGCGGCGGCAATCGCCTCGAGCATACGGTCAGCAAGTGCGATGAACTTCTCGTTCTTAGCAACGAAGTCGGTCTCGCAAACGAGCTCGATCATCGTGGCAGCGCCCTCGGTCTGCTTGACGGCTACGAGGCCCTCGCTTGCTTCGCGATCGCCGCGCTTGGCAACACCCTTGAGGCCCTTGAGACGCAGGATCTCAATCGCCTTCTCGATGTCGCCGTCAGCCTCAACGAGTGCGTTCTTGCTGTCGAGCATGCCAGCGCCGAGACGCTCGCGCAGCTCCTTCACAGCGGCCATGCTTACTGCAGCCATGTGTGACTCCTTAAGTCTTATTAGTCGTTGGGTGAACCGAAATTACTCGGCTGCCGGTGCTTCTGCGGCGGGAGCCTCAGCAGCTTCGGTAGCCTCAGCGGCGGGAGCCTCGGTCTTGTCTGCACCGAGCAGCTCGACCTCCCACTCAGCGAGGGGCTCAGCAGCAGCTTCGCCAGCCTCGGGCTTCTGGTGGCGCTCCATGAGGCCCTCAGCAACCGCGTCAGCGATCACGCGGGTGAGCAGTGCCACCGAACGGATTGCGTCGTCGTTACCCGGAATCGGGTATGCAACCTCGTCGGGGTCACAGTTCGTGTCGAGGATACCGATGACGGGGATACCGAGCTTTGCAGCCTCGTCGATCGCGAGGTGCTCCTTCTTGGTGTCAACGACCCAGATCGCCGAGGGGGTCTTGCCCATGTTGCGGATGCCGCCGAGCGACTTCTGCAGCTTCTCGAGCTCGCGCTTCTTGAGCAGCAGCTCCTTCTTGGTGAAGCCGCTGGTGGTGCCCTCGTAATCGAGCTGCTCGAGCTCCTTCATGCGCTCCAGGCGGCCGGTGACCGTCTGGAAGTTGGTGAGGAGGCCGCCGAGCCAGCGCTGGTTCACGTAGGGCTGGTTGACGCGGGTCGCCTGCTCGGCGATCGCTTCCTGTGCCTGCTTCTTCGTGCCAACGAAAAGAATGTTGCCGCCGCGTGCGACGGTGTTCTTCACGAACTCGTAGGCTGCATCAATGTAACCGAGCGACTGCTGCAGGTCAATGATGTAGATACCCGAACGCTCGGTGAAGATGAAGCGCTTCATCTTCGGGTTCCAGCGACGCGTCTGGTGTCCGAAGTGAACGCCGCTGTCGAGCAGCTGGCGCATAGTTACAACGGCCATTGCCGTCTCCTTTTCTGCGCGCAAAAACGCGCATTGGTTAATATCGACCGCGGATGCGATCAGATCCTGGTGCCCGCGATCATCCCCGCTCTGCCAGGGCAGAGACCGTGGCGACGTTCGTTCGATCGGGCACGCGTAGTCACCTCGTTAAAGGTGCAGCGAAAAGTCTACCATCTACGTCGTCCACAACACGCACAGTTCGTGATTTTCGTGAAGTTATCCACCGATCCGGTTTCGCACGCCCACGCTCATCGCGGGCGTGCGACCCTCAGTGCATGCGATACCAGTTCTTCTCCCGGGTCATGCTCACGGCGCTGCTCGCCGCGAGCTTCTTGGCCGCGGGCTCCGGATCCGGGCCAGCAGTCGCCTCGCCGCCGGGGCCGTCACCGCGCTGGCTCCCACCCCTGGGCGCATCGCTCAGCATTGCTGCACCGTTTCGCGCACCGGCTCATCGGTACGCCGCGGGGCACCGCGGCTTCGACCTCATGGCTGTGCCCGGGGCCTCAGTGGCGGCTCCAGCCTCGGGCACGGTCACCTTTGCCGGGCGGGTGGTGGACCGAGAGGTCATCTCGGTCCAGGTAGACGCCGTCACCGTGGTGTCCCTTGAACCGATCACGAGCACGCTCACGCGGGGTGACACCGTTGCCGCTGGCGATGCACTGGGCGAGGTATCGCGCGGCGGACACTGCGATGGCGCATGCGTACATCTGGGGGTGCGAGTGGATGACTGGTACGTGAACCCAATGCGATTCTTTCGCGACAAACCCATCCTTTTGCCCTGGAACGAGGCAGGGTAGGTTACGCGCGCGGGTGCGCCCGCCGATAGTTCGCCGCGAGTCGGTCTGTCGTCACGTGCGTGTACACCTGCGTGCTCGCAAGGCTTGCGTGACCGAGCATCTCTTGCACGACCCGCAGGTCTGCCCCACCGTTGAGCATGTGGGTGGCGGCCGTGTGCCGAAAAGTGTGTGGCCCGCTCGGCCCGCTTCCCGGCGTAGCTTCAAGCTCCCGCGCGACGAGCTTGTAGACGGCGGCCGGGCCGATCGGGCCGCCACGGCTTCCGAGAAACAGCTCCCCGCGCGGCGGACCAGTGTAGGCCTGGGCGGCGCTGCCGCCCGCCTGGTGCGCTCGCATCGCGATGACCGGCCTGCCGAGCGCGAGGTACTGCTCGAGCGCCCGGGCCGCTGGCGCCCCCACCGGCACCACTCGCTCTTTGCCACCCTTGCCCAGCACACGCACGGTGCGCTCACGTTGGTCAAAACCGTGCTCGTTCAACCCGCACAGTTCAGACACTCGCAGCGCTGAGGCGTAGAGGAGCTCGAGGATCGCGTGATCGCGCAACGCCACGGGGTCTCCCCCTTCAGCGCGCCTGCGCGCGCGCTCTAACAATCGTGCAATGTGTTCCTCAGACAGCACCCGCGGCAGCGTCTGCGCTGGCTTCGGTGCCCGCAGTCGCGCGGCTGGGCTTGCGGGAACGTGCTCGCAGCGTTCGAGCCACGCACCAAAGGATTTGAGGGTAGCGACACCGCGCGCAAGCGTCGCTTTCGCGAGCCCCTGCTGCTGCCGCGCCCACATCCAGTCACGCATGAGCTCGATATCGCACGCCGCGACCGTCCTGCTGCCGCGCCCCTCGGCAAAGCGCGCGAAGTTCAACAGGTCGGTGCGATACGACTTGACCGTAAGCTCTGAGTATCCGTACTCCAGCTTCACCGCCGTGAGAAACTCGTCAATCGCGAAGCTCAGCAACATGGTTCCATTATCGCTTGAGGAGCCGCCACCCCGCTTCGCCCTCAGCCGCTTCGTCAACGCGCACGATGTGCCCCAGCAGTTCGAGCTCTGCGAGCGCACCCCGCGCCTCCTCTCGGGTGACCCCGGCCTCCCGAGTCACCGCCGCAAGCCCCCTCGCACCCCTCAGCGGCAACGCGTCAAGCACACGCCTGTGTAGCGGCGGCGGCCGGTCAACGTCGGGCGCCAGGTCAAACAGTGCCACGTCGACACCGATGCCCAGTAACTCTTGCGCTTCAACTGCGCTCGTGACGAGCGTCGCGTTATAGTCACGAATGAGCCGGTGACACCCCGCAGATGCCGGGCTCGTCACCGGCCCCGGCACCGCCCCCAACGGCCGCGCCAACTCTGCCGCGTGCCCCGCAGTATTCAGCGAGCCCGAGCGCATGCCCGCCTCGGTCACGAGCGTCGCACGCGCGAGTGCCGCGATCACACGATTGCGCTGCAAGAACCGCCACCGGGTCGGAGCAGAGCCCGGCACCATCTCTGAGCAGATCAGGCCGTGCCTCGCGACACTCGCGAGCAGCTCAGCGTGGCCTTGGGGGTATGGCCGTTCTACGCCGCCCGCAAGCACCGCAACCGTCTGGCCGCCGGCGGCGAGCGCCGTGCGGTGTGCAACCGCATCGATACCGTAGGCCGCCCCCGAGACGATGGCCACGCCCGCAGCGCAGATGCCGTCGGTGATCTCAGCGGTGACGTGGGCCCCGTACCCCGTGCAGGCGCGCGCCCCCACGACCGCGAGCGATGTCGCATGCAGCAGTGTCGGGTCACCCCGCAGCCACAGCATCAGCGGTGCATGCCGCCCCAGGTCTTTGAGGCCGTCGGGCCACAGGCTATCGCTCGGCACGAGCACACGCGTGCCGGTCTCCTGCGCTCGCCTCAGGTCAAACAACGTGGCGCGCTGATCGAGCCTGGGCTGCCAGCGCGCGAGTCCCTTCGCAAATGTGGCCGGGTCGCATGCGTCTGCCTCGACGAAAGCCACTGGCTCGGCCCGCGCGGACCCGCCCACGATCCCATATTCACCTCGAATGACCGCGTCGAGCGCGGGCGCCGCGCCCACGGCCGCGATGAGCGCGCCGGCGGCTGCGTCCCCCGGTTCCGCGAGCCTCGCCCACGCTGCTCGCGCGAACACTTCGAGCGCGCCCGCTGCATCGCTTTCTGGATCATCTGCGGGCTCCGGCCCGCTGGCACGCAGCGCGCGAGCAAGCTGCAGTGCCTCAGCATCCATAGTGATGGTCATGGTGTCTCCCCTCCCCTGAGTGTGAGCGCCTGCGCCAGTTCGGCGCGGCCCGGCTTCGCCTTACCCGCAAGGTCGGCGACGCTCCAGGCGATGCGCAACGATCTGTCATAGCCACGCATGGTGATCGCACCGCGCGCGTATGCCTGGTCGAGCACTGCTGTGTCTGCCCGGTCGAGTCGCAGCGCGCCGCGCAGCATGGGCCCCGGCACCTCGGCGTTTACCCGCCACGGGGTGCCACGCAACCGATGTGCCGCCCGTTCGCGCGCGGCAAGAACGCGAGCGCGAAGCTCACTGCTTGTCGGCCGCTTGCCCACATCGGCGTTCACGAGTGCCCGCGATACCCTGTGCAGCGTGAGCCGCACGTCGATACGGTCGGCGAGCGGGCCCGAAATGCGCTGCTGATAGCGCACACGCGTCACCGGTGTGCACGTACACTGAATCGCCGTTTCAACCGACCCCGCATTACCGCACGGGCACGGGTTCGACGCGAGCACAAGCTGCAACTGGGCTGGCAGCACCGCCCGAACACGGGAACGGTGAATCTCAACCGTGCCCGACTCGAGCGGCTGCCGCAGCGCCTCAAGCACGTCACGCGCAAACTCGGGCGCCTCATCCATAAACAGCACGCCGTGGCAGGCCCGGGTGATCGCGCCCGGTCGCACCTCACTCCCGTGGCCGCCCCCGATAATCGCGACCGTCGAAGCCGTGTGGTGCGGGCTTTCAAACGGCGGGGTGCGCACGAGTGCGCCCAGAGTCGTGCCTCCCAGCGATGCGATACAGCTGGCCCGCAGCGCCTCATCGTCGTTTAACGGTGGCAAGATACTGGCAAGCCTCGTCGCGAGCAGGGTCTTACCCGCGCCCGGCGGGCCCAAGAGCGATATGTGGTGTCGCCCCGCCGCAGCCACCACAAACGCTTCTACTGCTTCTGGTTGCCCGATCACATCAGACATGTCGCCCGCATACGGTGTACCGACCGGCACCTGCTGCTCGTGTGCGGAGCCCCGTACGCTCGGCGAGTCTGCGGCGCTCGCCGCCGCCTGAGCTGCGGCGAGCGCCGCGGGCTTGCCGCTGTACCAGTCGACCGCCGCCGCTAGGTCTGCCACGGGCACCACGTCAATGCCGGGCACCAGGCGTGCTTCGACGGCGCAGCCGGCGGGCACCATGACCCGGGTGAACCCGTGGGCGCGCGCAGCGACCACAGCGGAGAGCAGCCCCGCTGGTCTGCGCAGTTCACCGCTGAGCCCCAGCTCGCCCAGGTGCACCGTCTCGTGCATGTTGCCCTCGGGGACTTTGCGCGACGCGGCGAGGGCCGCGAGGGCGATGGCGAGGTCGAAGCCCGAGCCGTGTTTGGGGAGGGCTGCCGGGGAGAGATTTACTGTCAGAAAGCTTATTTAGCCACAAGTGGCACGACGGCAGGCTCACCACCCCAGTGCGCATGGATCTCGAGCATGTCATCAGCCCGAATCACCACCACATCAATCAGCGACCTGAGTACGCTCTGCTGATCTTCCACCGGTAGCGTTTCGAGCCGGTCGAGCAGCGCGACGTTACCACCCAACAGCACCTCGGGGGTTAGCCCGCGTTCGCGTTCAGCTTCGGCCAGGTTCGCCCGCGCCGCCCGCGCCACCGTGTCGAGCTGGTCACGTGTGCGCGCATACGTCGCCTCCGGCACAAGCCCGGACAAGAGATGCTCGGTGAGCTTGTCTAGCCGTTTCTCAATCGCGATCAGCTCACGCGCATACTGCGCCACCTCGTGCCCACCAGAGCTGGCATCTGTCGCGGTCACATCGAGCGACCTCACCCACGCAAGCACAGCACCGTCGACGCGCCACGTGATCATAGATTTTCGCGGGTGCGGCCCCACCTGCGGGCACAGGTAGCTGTAGTAGCGCTTCTTCCGGTCCCCCCACTGGCTGCGCGACACACTCCCAGCACGCTTGAAACCGCAGTGGCATTTCACAAGCGTAGACAGCAGGTACACGCTTGAGCGCGGCTTCTTCGGGATATGACGCGCACCTCGCAGCTTCAAATAGCGGGCGTGCTCGAGCTCACTAATGATTCCCTCGTGTGCGCCGTCACGGATCTCACCCCTGTACTCGACTTTCCCGGCATGGATGTGGGAGTCCATGCACCCTTTCACGGATACCGACCCCCATTTCCCGCCGCGTGGCGCTGCGTAGCTTTGACTGTTAAGCCAGGACGCGATGTAGGCGAAGCCGCGACCCTCGAAGTAAAGCCGGTACATGCCCCGGATCACTTCGGCGCGCTCGGGGTCGACGGTGATGTGTGACTTGTGGGAAGTCCACCCCCACGGGATGGGCCCGGATGGTGGCAGGCCGAGGTTGAAGCGTCGCCGGTGAGCTTCGGCCCATTGCTCGCCGATCTGCTCTGACTGGAAAGCAGCGTATTCGGTCATGACGCCGCGCGCGAAGCGGCCGCTGGCGGTGGCGGTGTCGATCGGCTCTGTGGCTGACTCGATGCGCCCGCCGGCCACGTCTACTCTGTCGGCCGCAAGCGCCCAGTCGGTGCGCGATCGGGATAGGCGCGACCATTTCCAGAGCACGATGATGTCGGCGCTGCCGTCTTCGATCATTCGCATGGTTCGTTGCACTGCTGGTCTGGTCGACCATTTGCGGCCTGAGATGCCTTCGTCGACCTCGACGGCGACTACTTCGTATCCGTGTTTGGTGCAGTAGTCCTCGCCTGCGATGCGTTGCAGCTCAATGCTGATGGAGTCGTCGCGGGCGACGGATTGGCGGAGGTAGAGGACGGCGCGGGGTGCGGTCGCGGGGACGGGGCGGAGGCGCGCGTTCATTGGTCGACTATCGTAGGGTGCATCGGTTCGTCTTTCTGGTGTTCCGGTGGGGCCCTCGTGGCGTGCTTTCTTCTTGGGCGGAGGTGGCGCGCTGCGGGGGCTTTTCTTATTTCTAGGTGTGGGTGCGGGCGGCGTATTGGCCGGCCCCGTGGCAGGGTTTCAGGTACACGGTGTCGCCGATTCGTTCGAGCATGGATTGGTAGGCGTGTATGCCGCGGGTGACGATGCCGAGGTCGTGCGCCATTGATGGGGCGTGGCCGTCGCGTCGTTGTTCGGCGGCGCGGTAGTCGTCGATGGTGATGAGGTGGCGTGCCGCCCATTGGTCGGCTTCGCGCTCTTGCCTCGTCTCGCTGCTGGTGCCGGGGCGGTGGCCGTAGTGGGCGTGGCCGAGCTCGTGCGCGAGCACCCAGCGCGCGAGCCGGTCGGGCATCCCCTCGCGTAGGCGTATGCGTTGCAGGTCGTCCCGGTATTCCCCTTCCCGTGTGGCGAGGGGCGCGTATTCGACGGTGATGCCGAGCGTATGCGCGAGATCAAACAGGGCAAGCATAGCGGCCTACAAGTGTGGCGTGCACAGCGTCAAGAGTTCGAGGCCAGACGCTTTGAAATCTGCGAAGTCGATCGTTGCGTTCTCGCTGTTCGTGCGTGCGTCGAGAAGCTGTTGCAGTGTTGCCGACTGCGCTTCGATGTACGGTTTCACCGAGTCATCGGCACTCTTTGAGGCGGTTGTCAGCGCGTCAATCGTTTCCCCTAGCTCCGACTCGCTCACCGTTGACATGTCGGGGCTCTGAACAAACTTGTTCACCAGCTCGATTGCGTCAGGAGCGGGGCCGTCAACGTTTGACCCGAACAGCAGGCGGCAGGTCGTTGATAGCGACACTGCTGGCATGGCCTCTACTTCCTCCACCTCCTCGACTTCTTCCACGGGTTGCACCTCGGGGGCCGGCGCGGGCTCGGGTGCAGGCTGGGAGCATCCAGCTAGAACGGTGGCTGCAATCGCGATAGCGGCGGCGGTAATCATCTTCTTAAGCATGTCGGTCTCGTTTCTAGTCGTCGTAGTTGGTGTCGTAGCCGTGGTCTTCGGAAAGGTCGTGCGCGGCGGCTTCTTGGTCTTCAGGCTCGGTGTGGGCGTGCAGGTGCACGACGGGGTTTGGTTCGTCGAAGATACCGCCACCCTCAGACACTACTTCCAGTCTTGACGCGATCTCGTCTAGGAGCTGTTGATCTGTCGCATCAGCGAGCGATTCCATCGCGCCGATCTCCGCAACATCTGAGGCCATCAAGACGCCATGAGCCACAAGCGCATTCACAGCGGACCGCCCGTACGCCCGTGCAATCTTGGCGACTGTTTCTGGCGAGTAGTTGCCAGACGTTCGCTGCCTATGCAGTGTCGACACGGTGACGCCTGCGCGTCGCGCTATCTCATTCGTGGAGTCGCCGCTGACCGCGGCTTCAATCCATTTGCTGATGGTCTTATGTTCCATGTATTCCATTATGGGATAGCCGGGCGAGTTTTGCAAACGGGAACAAAAACCTTCCAGGTTGAGTTGACAACACATTCCATGTCGGGATAGATTCATTCCAGGCCGCACAGTCAAGGCCTCGAAATGGAACAGAGAGGAGCCGACATGGCAACCATCGCACTCAGGCCCGGCGCGCTAGACCGGGTGCAGAAACTCGCAGGCATCGCCAACGACCAAGACTTCGCCCGCGCAATCGGCGTGGCACACTCCACCCTCTACCGCGCAAAGACCGGGCAAGGAGAATCACCCCGCCTCATCGCAGGTCTCGCGAAAACATTCGGGTACAGCCTCGGAGAAATCGCAGTCGCTATCGAAAGCGACCCCGAAGACGCCCACGCGGGGAGGGATGCAGCATGAGCTGGTTCAAACGGAAACCACTACCTCGCCCCGAGCCGATTCTGATGAAACTAGTCGGCCCTGACCTGTACCAGCACGTCCGCCCTACTCTCGAGCAACAGGCGGCGTGGAGTGTCGAGCCTTACGCGTCAGGATTCCGCGAAGCCCTCTCAATGGGAGGAAATATCGCATTCTACGTAGAGGACGAGGACGGTCTTCGCGCGACTGCCACTTCCCCACGCCTTCTAGCAGGCCACTATCGTTACCCGCGGCCTCCAGTGGAAGAGTCGCCTGATAGAAGCAGCGAATACGCCGCATCCGACCGTCTGGCTCCATCCATTCCAGAACGAATTTCTGGCGAGATAGCGGTTCAAACAGCTGATGCGCTCGCTCAATCTTTCCGGGCGGCAGCTTACCCAGATACGTCTGGTACACCCCGTCCCGGGTGTGAATGCGCATGCGCACCCAGAGCGGCCGTGCAGGACCGTGATTCATGATGCGCGGCTCAATCACCAGTGCGTGTTCATGGTTCGCGCCAGCAGGCACCCAATTCCGTCGGAACGCAAAGAAGATGTTGCAGCGTTCGCGTCGCTTTGATGCACGCAGCGTGATCCAGGCGGCCGTAGCGGCCAAAGCGGTGAATATTCCGGCTCCGATGGTCGCTAATGCGGTGACTGCACCTTCGTTGGCGTTCAACCAGCAGACGGCGTCATCCCACCAGTCCATAAGTGTTACCTCTCCACAACGAAAGATGCCCGCTGTTCGAGCAGCGGGCGCGACAAATGGTTAGGAAACAGAATGTCAACTCAGATCGTACCCGAAATCAACGTGGTCGAGCACGCCGACGGAGAGCTACGGGTTTCTTCGCTGATCATCGCAGGCCGCACCGAGGTAGAGCACCGCGCAATTTTGCAGCTCGTCCGCAGTCACCAAAGCGAGTTCGAAGACTTCGGAAGGGTCGCATTTGAAATGCAACCCTTTGAAACCGCGGGCGGCACGCAGCGACGTGACGTTGCTCTCTTGAATGAGCAGCAGGCAACGCTTCTCATCACGTATATGCGCAACTCAGATGTGGTGCGACGGTTCAAGGTTGAGCTGGTGAAGCAGTTCTACGCCATGCGGCAAGCACTCGCCACGCCCGCACTCCCGGACGCACGCCAGCTCGCGCTCATGGTCATCGAAGCGGAAGACGCACGCGAGGCAGCAGAGCAGCAGGTCGCGCAGCTCGCACCCAAAGCCGAGTACGTGGACACGTTCGTCGCTGACGGTGACCTGCGCCTCATCCGCAACGTCGCCAAGAGCCTCGGCATGGGCGAGCACGAGCTGCGCGCCGACCTCGTGCACCGCAAATGGATCTACCACGAGAAGTCGACGCGCTGGTCAGAGAAGAAGCAAGAGAAGGTACCGCATGACCGGTACAGCGCGTACGCCGACAAGACCCGCTACTTCACTCCCGTCCCGAATCACGAGTCGCCGCGCTTCAAGGGTGAGGTTATGCACACGCTCAAGGTGACCCCGCAGGGCGCGATCGCGATCGCCCGCTTGTACGGGAAGACGCTAGACGAGGTGGCGGCGTGACCGGGCGGCTCCCCACGAAACAGGAAGTGCTCGCGACGGCAGGCGCGGCACTCGCTCGGGGAATCGCACGCACCCTGTCAATGGATCCACACGAAGCCGCTCTCGCCGCGAAGGTGAACGGTGGCCCATCGGTCGAGGTACTCGAGGCGCGCATCCGTGAGATGCATGACCTCGTGAACGCCGCGAAAGCGGCCTAGACCTCCCGTTTCTTGCTGGGGTATCGCCCTAGCTCAGCTACTGCACACCCAAAACAGGGCCGGCGGGGGTAACCACTCCCCCGTCAGTCCACGAAACCAAGGCCTAAACAGCCGCTCACCGCTCCGAGCTCCCCCTGACACGGCGGGCCATGACGGGCACCGAGCTACAGAACTTCACAGCGAACAGATTTACCGGCGGCAGGCCGAGACACACGGCGGCGCACCTATTCGTACGGGGCGTCGCTGCCCGGCCTGCCACCGCAATTTCTATACACAAACAACATTTTGAAAGGAAGTGATCCGTATGGATCTACTCACAACTATCACGGTCGCGGCTGGCGCTGCGGCCGCAATCACGGGCGTCGTCACCACGGCGATCGCTACTCACCGAATCAAGCGGGCAAACGACGCCCGCCGGTTCGCGCTCGAGTCCGTCGAGCTCGTGGACGCTTTGCTCGGGGCTGGCACGCAGGTGATCGCTGCCGGGGAGATCCCGAAAGACTCGCCCGCTGGGCAGCAGATCATGTCGATGATCGAGGCTGAATGTGACTGCCCGAATCATGAGGGGCAGCGCCGCATCAAGCATGCCGCTGAGCAGGCGAAGCGGGGCGAAAAGTGAATGGCGGGGTCACGCGGTGCACGCCGGATCGACTGGGTGACGGTGCGGATCTGGCGGAGCCTATGTGCGGCTACGGGCCTCTCGACACTCGCGTGCTACCTGTACCCGCCGCAAGGCATGTGGCTCGCGGCAGCGGTGGCACCGGGTCTGCTCGTCACGCTGCTCCTGCTCGTGGCTGGATACGCCGACTGGGAGAGGCGGTGCGGTCGTGGCTAAAGCGATGAGGCGTGATCCGTGGGGTGAAGACCTCGACGACGAAGACATGGACGCTTGGGAGCGTGCCGAATCACGCGACATCGATGCGCGTGTGGATGCGATGCGTGAAGAAAGGGCCTGGCGTGACGAGGAATAGAGCATCGGCGAAAGCGGCCGGGACGACGTTCGAACGTCATGTCGCCGAGTATCTGGCCGACGCGCTTGATGATGACCGGATCGAACGCCGCGCGAAAAGCGGGGCGAAGGATCGCGGCGATATTGGCGGGGTGCGCCTGCCCACGGGTGGCCGTCTGGTCGTCGAGTGCAAGAACACGGCCCGCCTGAATCTGGCGGGCTGGGCGGGTGAGGCCGAGGTCGAGCGCGGCAACGACGACGCTATGGCGGCGGTGATCGTGCACAAGCGGCACGGGGTCGGCGTCACGCGCATGGGTGACCAGTGGGTGACTTTGACGCTCGCAGATTTAGCCGTCCTACTCGGCGGCACACGAACCAACTAGTAAGAGGAGAAGGAAGCATGACCAAAACATTCAAGGTAAAGAACTACAAGCGCATCGAAGAAGTGGAGATCACGTCTGGTGCTGGCCTGGTGGTGCTGGGCGGCAAGAACGCGCAAGGCAAATCGAGTTTCCTCGATGGTGTGCGTGAGCTCGTGAAGTTCGTGGGCAAGCGTGAGACGCCTGAGCCGATCCGGCTGGGTGAGAAGAGCGCTGAGGTGGAGATCATCGACCACGAACGCGATCGCCGGTATGTGCGTACGTTCTCGCGGGCGAAGAGCGGGGCGATTAGCTCGAGTGTGGGCGTGTACGCGCTCGACGGTGCGAGGTACGAGAACGGCGCGCAGATCATCGCGGAAGACCTCGGGGCCGAGATCATTGACGCGGCCCAGTTCGCGATGCTCGGGGCGCGCGACCAGCGCGACACGTTGCTGCGTCAGGTGGAGTTGCCGTTCGATCTTGACGATCTGGCGCGCAGAAAGAAGGGCGTCGAGGATGAACGCAAGCTCGCCAACGCGGAGGTGAAACGCCTCACGGGCGCGCTGGCGTCGATGCTTGAACCGGTCGAGGGTCTGCCCGAGGCTGAGGTGTCGGCGGCTGGCATTCACGAGCGCATCAACGCAGCACATGACGCTGCTCGTGCCGCCGCTGACGCCCGAAACGGCTTGAGCATCGCGCTCGAAGAGGTCGACCGACTCGAAGCTGAGCTCGCGAACTGGCGCGTAACGGTGGGCCAGCGGCAAGCGGTGGTTGACGCGCTGCCCGATGAGGTGGCAGACATCGCGCATCTTGAGGAGCAGCTGGCGAAGCTTGACGCGACGAACGCGGCGGTGCGCGCGGCGGCGACGTACAAGCAGACGGCGGGCGCGCTCGGTGAAGCACAAGCTCTGGCAGCGGAACGTCAGGCGGTGCTTGATGTATTTGACCAGAAGAAGAAGGACGCGCTCTCTGCGGCGAACTTCCCCGACCCGCTACTGTCGGTCGACGACGAGCAAGTGCTGTACGACGGGGTGCCATTCACGCAGGTAAATTCAGCGAAGCAGATCGGCATCGGTTTTGACATCGCTACCCTGACGAAGCGTGAACTCAAGCTCGGGTTCATTAAGAACGGCGACCTCCTCGACGACGAGTCGCTGGCTGAGATCGAAGCACGTGCAATCGCTCGTGGCTACACGATCATCGTCGAGCGCGGACGCAGCGGCGATCTCGGCTACGTGTTCAGCGAGGGCGAGATCGTTGACGTGGCGTAACCGCATACTGAACAGCGGCGAGAGTCGGGACGAGTGGTTGGCGTCCCGGCTTTCGCGTATCGGCGCATCAGACGTGAAGCAGTACGCGAAACTCACGTCCGTCGATAAGTACGTGTCCGCGAAGATCAGGCCGCGAACTTTCTACGGCAACGAGGTCACCGCGTCGGGGCACCGGTGGGAGCCGATGATTCTCGCCTACCTCGGGATACCGGGCAACACTGCGTTCGTGCACGCCCCCGATAACCCGCGGTATGGGTGCACGCCCGACGGGATCCAAGACGAGGGCCGGTTCATACTCGCGGAGTGTAAAGCACGCCACGGCGTGATTAAGCCAAACCCTGACGCGGGCGAATGGCGCCAATTATCTTGGCAGCTTATGTGTTTCCCAGAAGCCGAGCTAGTCCGGTTCGGGACGGTCACGCTGCTACGCGACGAGCACGACCAGTGGGAGGCCCGCGAGGGAGGCTACAGCGTGCTCGACGTGCCCCGTGACCATCCAAAGATCATCGCAGCGACCGAGCAGATCATGCCGATCGCTGCACAAGTCCTGGCCGCGCTCGACGCGGCCCAACACGCAATGAAGGAGGCCCCGTTTTGAGTACCACAGTTGCGCTGCCGAAATCATCGGCAGTCGAAGAATGGACAGCAGAAGAACGCGCGATAGCCGACGCTGCCGGGCTCGTATTCCGGCACACGTGGGGCGCGCAGTCAGGGCAGGTGGAGCCCGCGCCGCGAGCTGTGGTCGCGAAGTTCCTGCACACGTGCGCCCGCACGGGTCTTGACCCGCTCGCCCGCCAGATTTACTGCATCGGGCGGGGCACACGAGACGGCGTGCAGTGGGCGATTCAGACCGGCATCGACGGGTTCAGAGTGATCGCTGAACGCACCGGCAAATACGCCGGCCAAGATGCCGCCGAATGGCTGACCGCTACGGGCGAATGGGTGCCCGTGTTCGTGAAAGCGATTCACGGCGAACACCCGCTCGCGGCGCGCGTCAACGTCTACCGAAGCGACTGGCATGTCGACAAGCCTGCCGTCGGTGTGGCGACGTGGGACGAGTACGCGCAGTACACGAATAAGGGACCGCTGACGCAGATGTGGGCGCAGCGTGGCCCCGGCCAGCTCGCGAAGTGTGCCGAAGCGCTCGCCCTGCGTAAAGCGTTCCCGCAAGACCTCGCTGGCCTATACACCGACGACGAAATGCAGGGCCGCACCGAAACAGTAGAGCCCGAACCTTCAGGCATCGACTGGGGTGTGCTGATCGAAGCCGCCGCCGATGAAGACACGCTGCGCGACATCGCGGCACGTCTCAAGGAATCAGGCGAAGCGACCGACGCGCTGCGTGCACAATACGCGGCACGCCTCGGCATCATCCAGACAGAAACACAAGACGCAGAGGTGGTGACAGATGACGAACCAGGATCTGACGCAGCGGGCAGCGCAGGTGCAGCAGTTTCAGCCGATGACGCCGGTGCAAGCGGAGCAGCGGATAACGGAAGCGAATGATCTGCTCGACTCGCTTGTGGAGGCGCAGCGCGACGTAAACGACCGCCGTTATCAAGCCGAAGCGGCGTACACGCTGAAACGCAACCAGCGCATGGCCGAGCTCGGGAAAGAAGGTTTGGGGGCGACGTTCGCGCGCGCCCAAGCCGAGGTAGACGCGGCCGACGAACTGAAAGCGTGGCTCGACACGAAAGCCGAATACCACTACCTCGAAGACCTGTCACAGGCGCTACGCACACGCATCTACAGCTGGCTGAACATCAACAAATCAGTTCAGGCGGCATACAACTCGCACCGGTGATTCGGTGCATGAAGGGAATGAATCAATGACGATGGAAATTAGGGCGCGTGCGCTGGAAGAAGCGATGAAGATCGCGTCCGCAAAATTCACGATGGAATCTATGGTGGAGGCCGCAGAGAAGATCGAGGCATACCTGGCCGGAAAAACCGCGAAGAAGGAGTGTGTGGCGTGTGACGCGCTGATACAACACAACGCTGAACTTCAGTCGGCGCTGCGGGTAGCGGCGGCTGGTGTGTCTGATGACCGGCGCGTCATCGACACACTCAACGCGGTGCTTGCGGTGGCGCGCACCATGGAGGCCCCCTACCGGGCCGATGTCGAGTATGCGGTAGAGCGGGCAGCAGTACGGCTCGAGGTCGAACTGTGATGGAGTACGCGCCGATCGTTACGTGCGCACGGTGTTGGGGTTTGGGTACGGTGCGGCCTGGCCAGCCGTGCCCGTGCACCCGCGAACCGGTGGAGGCGGCGTGAAGCCGCGGGCGTGGGCTACTCACGTGGTGCCCGAGTTTCACCCAGAGACGTGGCCGGGGTTGCCGGGGTTTGAGGAGGCGGCGGCGCGCGGGTTCATTCCTGTCGCGTCGCCGCCTCGCCCGTCTCGCCCGCGCCGCGTCAAGACACTTGCTGAGTTGCGGGGTGACCTCGCGCGCCTCGAGGCAGCTCGCGACAAAGTATCGCCGCCGATGCTGCCTGACGACCCGGGCGCACTGTCGGGCATCGCACGTAAACCGATCCGGGGGCGCGCGGCAGCTACTGACCGGGCGCTCGAAGAGTACGCGCGGTACACGCAGCGTATTCGTGCAGTGCAGGCCCGCATCTGGCGGGCAGAAAGAGAGGGCTCGTGAGTCGCCCGCTGGGGTTGAAGCGCCCGAAGCTGACGAAAGCGCAGGAGCAGCAAGCCTACGACGCGGTCACAGAACGTGACGTGGGCCAGTGCCAACGGTGCGGGTCGCGCGGCCCCGTCGACCGTGACCACCGGCAGAACAGGAACCCATTCAATACGACGCCCGCGGGCCTGCAACTCCTCGGCTCGTCCAAAGCGGTGGGCGGTTGCGGCTGTCACGAGTGGAAGACCCGGAACGTCGCGCAGGCCCTCAAGGACGGGTTCAGTGCGCCTCGGTGGGCTGACCCGCGCGAGTGGCCTGCCTACCGGGTGTGTGAGGGCTGGGTGCTCTACCTCGACAAGCCCGACCGGTTTGGGCGCTGGTGGGTGCCGATCAGCGAAGAAGAAGCAAACGAGCTGTTGGACGAGCTGTTGGGGGTGAGTTATGGCTGACTGGCAGCCGTCGCAGCGTGCCATGTACGCGGCGGCGCACACCGACACGATCGACCTGATCGCGACACGGCGCGCGCTCATGGCCCGCGACCTTACCGGCATGTGCGAGGCCGACCGCACGAATCATCGGCGCGACATGGACGACGTGTGCGCGGCAATCGCAGAACACGTAGTGAGAGAGGAGGAATGAAAATATGGCGTGGTTCAAGGTTGACGACGGGCTGCACTCGTCACGCAAATTCTTGTCGATCCCGAAGCGGCAGCGGTTCGCGGCGCTCGGGGTTTGGACGGTCGCGGGGTCGTGGTGTGCCGATGAGCTGACCGACGGCCACGTCCCAGATTTCATGCTCGGAGTGTGGGGCGTACCCCCGTCGGCACCCGCATCGTTGGTGGATGCGGGACTTTGGGAGCGCACATCGGGCGGCTATCTCTTCTGTAACTGGCTCGAGTATCAGCCACGTAAGGCCGACGTAGACGCTGAGCGGGAGGCGAGTCGGGAGCGCATGAGGGAGTTACGAGCCCGACGTAAACAAGGAAAACCGCAGGAACAAGCGGAAGAACCGGAGGTGTTCGGGCGAACGGGTGCGAACTGTTCGGAAAATGTTCGTAACCCCGACCCGACCCGACCCGACCCGACCCGACCCCCTCTTCCTGCGGAAGAGGGGCGCGAGCCACCCTCCCCCACCTGTGGAAAACATTCGGGCTGGGATCACGACATCCCATGCCGAGCCTGCGCCACCGACCGCAAGAACTTCGAGCAGCAGCACGAAGCCGAAAAAACATTGCTCGCCGCCGACGCGAGACGGGCAGCACGCCGTGAACCGCAATTCTGCGAACACGGCCTACCGAAACACGAAGCATGCGAAAGGTGCGGTGACAAATGGCCGGGACGATGAGCGACATCGAAGCTATGGCGGTGATGCCCGCGGTACGCGAGTTCGTGCAGCTCGTGGGTGAATGCGACCAAGCGGGCGTACAGGCGGCGCTCGCGCACACTCCCCCGCCCACACTCGCGGTACTCACTGCCGAACTGGTGGTGGATGGGGCACGTCAGCGTGACCTCGCGGCGCAAGCGTTTCAGCGGGCGTATGCGGAGTGGCGGGTGACGCAGGCGAAAGCCGAAGAACAGATCGCGCAAGACGCGGTCAAGATCGCGGCCCTCGAGCAGGATCGCGCACGGCAGGCCGACCGGCTAGCCGTTTTGAGAGAGCAGCTTCACGCAGCGAGCGAGAAGCTGAAAGGAAGGAAGTAATCATGGAAATGAGAACGATCGAAATGCCCCTGACGGAAGCAATCGCCGCGAGTAAAGCGATGCTCCCGCACCTCGACAGCATCCACGAGGTGATCACATCGGCGCACATCGTGGGCGACACGATGACCACCACCGATAGGTACACGGCCGCCCAGGCAAAGCTGTCGGTGAGTATTGATGGTGGGTCAATCTTGCTGCCGAGGGCGGCGGTGAAGTGGATTTCCAAGATCAAGCCAGTTCGTTTGCGGTCGTGGCTATCCCACTTCGCATCGGGCGACTTTTTTGTCGTCATTGAAGCGCCGGAGTCCGGAGTGCAACGCGAAGAAGAGCTGAGCGAATCTCGCCGCCGTGAGGCCACGGTCACTGTCACGGTGGTTGGCCCACGCGGGCTGGAGCAGCAGCGCAAGTTCAACGCATCGTTCGGGATATTCCCCGGAGTCGTGTACGACATGATTCGCGACAGTGAGCCCGCTGAAGCGTCCAGTGTGTTGATCTCACCGGGCCAGCTGAGGAAGTTCACGAAACGCGGTGGCGAACCTGTCGAGATGACATTCACCCGCCCCCGAAGCGACGGCCACCCGGGGCCAGTAATCGTGAAGGTCGGCAACATCACCGGCCTGATCTCACAGAACATCAAGGAGGACAAGTAAATGGCTGGCGAACCGTTAATCACTGTTGTAGGCAATCTGGTCGCGGATCCCGAACCTCGGGTTTCGCAGTCGGGCAAGAGCTGGGTGACGTTTCGTATCGCGTCGACCCCGCGCGTGCGTGACCGCCAGTCGGGTGACTGGTCGGACGGCGAACCGCTGTGGCTCGGATGCCGCGCATTCGGCGAATACGCCGACAACATCGCGGCGACACTCACGAAGGGCATGCGTGTGATTGTGCAGGGGCGCCTGACTCAGCGCTCCTACACCGATAATCAGGGTCAGCAGCGCACCTCACTCGACCTCGATGTCGAAGAGGTTGGGCCGTCGCTGCGTTTCGCTACGGCGCAGGTGGCGCGTGGTCAGTCGCGTGGGCAGGTGGGCGGGTTTGGTGCTCAGCAGCCCCAGAACGCGCCAGGAGCGCCGCAAACAGGCGGCATGGATCAATGGGCGCAGCCCCCCGCCAACGCGTCTCAAATGTCAGATGCAAATCAGTTCGGGGGTGATTCCTTTGGTTCCGAGCAGCCCTTCTGACCATGACACCGCGCACGGTGCGTGCGGGAAGACATGGCGGCAGCGCGGCAACCGTACAGGGCACTGCTCGAGCTGCCACGAAACATTCGAGGGCCTGGGCTTGTTTGACGCGCACAGGGTCACCCTCGAAGACGGGGCGCGCGGATGCCTTAACCCTGCCGAGATGAAACATGCGGGGGTGACACCAACGCTCGTGAATGGGTCTTGGCGTGGGCCGGGCATGCCTGAATCGGTGAAAGCGAAGTACAGGCGAGGGCAGGATGAGTAGCCAAGCGTTTAGCGTCTCTGAGTGTGCGCGTGGCTGTACGATCGCGGCGGTGGAGGGTGGGCCTCGTACGCCTGCCCCCGCCGTCGCGGGCGCGGTGTTGTGTGCACGCTGCCTCGCACGTCTGGCGTGGCTGCTCGGCGACATCGATGACGTGGCGGCGCGTGCAAGGGCCGCGGTGGTGCCGTCGATCGGCGGTGCACAGAATGAGCGCGTGAGCGGGTCGACTGATCCGGGTCTGCCGTTGAACGCTGGCGCGATGGATGCGTGCGATCTGCTCGTCGCGATGCTCGGTAACTGGGTGACGTATTGGGCGCGGGCATGCCAGATCGCTCCCCCGCGCGCTCTGGCGGGGGCTCTCGCTGCCGATCGTGACGTTTCCGGGGTGACGGTCGCCGCGACCCCTGAAAGCGTCGCTGCGGGCATTTCAGAGTGGGCGATCTGGCTGCGCCGCAACCTCGACCACTACCAAGCAAACAGCGCGCTCGCAGATTTCCTCGACGACCTCGCCACGACGACCCGCAAGGTCGACCGTGCGTTCCCTCGGGATGATGCACGCAAGGTCGGGCAAGAATACCCGCGCTTCTGCCCCATCTGCGAGCTGCAGCGTGTGTGGTTGTCGTGGCCGCGCGGCAGCGACCCGATCGTGGCGTGTGGGTCGTGCGGGTGGGCATTCGATACTGACTGGGAGGAGCTACTCAATGCGACTGGCATTTCAAGCCGCAGCACGTAAAGCGGGCGTGAGTTTGCGGACGTTGCGGCAGTACCGGGCCGACGGTATGCACGTCGAAGACGTTGACGGGCGGCTGTTTGTGCGGCTCGAGCATGTGCTGGCGTGGAAGCGGTGGCGTGGCCTGAATGATGCGGCCCGTAAGAGCAGGCGTGAGTGTCGCGCGCGTGACGGTAGTGCCGACGCGCACGTGACGGACTCGCAGCTTGAGCGTGCATTCCAGGAGTGGGTGAGAGCAGGTGGGAAACCATGAAAAATTGTCTCGACCCGTCGGGCTGCGGGCGGGTGCGTCATCAGCCAGCCCCGCGTGCGTGGGCGCCTGGGCCTGAACGCGACCGCGAGATCGCACGACTGAACGGGCTCGGCTACGACGACCGCCATGTCGGTGAGCTCGTGGACATGTCCCCGGGCGGTGTCGCATATGTGCGCGCCCGCCTGGGCTTGCCAGCAGCACCGAGAGGGGGCCGGCGTGAGTGAGACGTGGGAGGCGGCGCAGTCGATCCGTGACTGGCACGGCATGAGCAAACCCGGTTTCGATGCGACTGACGCGGACGTGTCGAGCATCGCCCAGCAGCAGGCCCGCTGGCTACTCAGGAACGGGGCCGCATATCTGGGGGAGGTTCGGGGTGGCACCCATTTGTGGAAGACGGCGCAGCTCGAGGACGGGCGGATCGTGGGCTGCCAGGGCGAGACTGTCTTGGCGGCTCAGTTGTCGATCGAGGTGTGGTGGGGGTCGCCGGTGGTGTGGATCGTGCCTGATGGGAGTTCGCGCGTGCATGATCGCTATTTGGGTGAGGTGTCTACGGCGGCGACGCGTTCGCGGGAGGCTCGCACGTTCCCGGTGACGGCGGGCCCGCTCGAGTATCCGACGCGTGATGGTGTGGCGACTGCGGTGCAGGGCGAGTTCGATTTCGAGGGGCTGCTGTGACACAGCTCGCATTCGAGGTTGAGCCGCCCGTTTGGGAGTCGCTGTTTAAGCCGTTCAACCCGAACATTCTGGGTTGGCTTGTGTCGATTGGTTGTCGTGATTGTGGCGGAAAACCGGGCGGCACGTGCGGGTCTCGTGAGGTGGGAACGTTCGAGTTGTGTGACGAGTGCGTACACCTTGTGGATTGTGTGCGGCGGGATAGTTCGGGCCGTCATGTCTCGTATTACGGGACGGCGCACACCGCCGCTGAGCATGACGAATTATTCGCGGCGCGCGAGAAACGGCGTGCCGCATGGCGTAAAAAGCCGGGCCTACGCCTGGCGTGAACGAAAGGAAAACAGATGACTGAGTGGGACATTTTTTGGAGGGGCTACGTGGCGGGTGAGTACCGGCAACGCGCACGGGAATCGGGCGATACGGCTGCTCGTGCCCGGTTGAATGCATGGCTGTATGGCGTGCTAACGGTGGTTGCCGTGGTGGTGGCTGTGTGGTCGCCGTTTTGGTGGTGGATGGCAGCGTTGTGGGCGTTATTCACTGTGGCGTCGGTGTTTGCGGCGCGCACTGCTCGCGAGCTTGCCGATTATTGGCGGGCGCGTGGTGACGTGATTGTGAACAGATTCAAGGAGGAAACGAAGCATGACTGAACATATTGACCACGTGGCGGAAGCGCGACGCTTACAGGGTGGCGCGCGTGACATTATTCGAGCCGCGAATAAAGCACCGGGAACGTTAGCGCCGCATATGGCGGCTGTGATCATGCTTGACGATGCACGCCTAGAAGCGCAGTTGGCGCTTGTGGAGCAGCAGCGCATCGCGAACCTGATCGCGCTTGGTAGTGCTGAGCGCGGCCCGTACCGGTATCTCGACGCGGGCGTGACAGAGCTCACGTCGGAGGACGCGCTTGGTGCCGCGGCTGTGCTGTTGGGAATTGATTTCAAGGAGGAAACGGAATGACGAAAAACCTGATCGAAGAGGCGCGGCGGCAGGTCGCGCACATCGTGGATAAGTCGAAGCGTGAACGGCTGATTAGCGACCTTGCTGACGCGCTAGAGCGGTCGAAGCGCGGCGGTGCGACGCTCGGCCAGATCATTAAGCGGCAGGGTGACGACATCGTGAAGATCACGAAGTCTCAAGACCTTATCGGTGACGATGGCGACGGCGATTGGGAGCTGGTGTGGGAGCGCGCTTTCAAGATGCGCGCTGACCTTGACGTGCTAGAGGCCCGTCTGCCCAGCGAGGAAGACCGGGAGGTGCTGGTGAAAATCTTTGAGCCTGTCGAGCGCCTGATCTACGGGGCTGATTCGCTCGAGCTGGGGTACGAGGTGGCCGACGCGGTTCTTGCTGCGGGTTTCTCGCGTGCTGCTGTACCTGATGCCGCGACCACTGACCCACGCCTCACTAACGGCTATCAGCTCGGGGTGAATGACATTCCAGCGCTTGTAGCGCAGATCGATCGGCTAGAAAGCGTGGCCGAGGACTTTAGGCGGCGACATGCGGCCACCGCGACGTTGCTCTACAGCGCCGAGGCTGAGCGTGATGCTGCTCTCGCTGCGCTAGAGCGGGTACGGGAGCTGTGGAACGAGGTTGCTATTAATGACATCGGCGACAGCGTGACGGTCGTGGACTGGCAGCGATACGAGAGCGGGTTCTTGGTGGAACTGCTCGCCGCGCTTGAGGGTGGTGTCACTAATGAGTGAGTTGGAAGAACTACGGGCCGTCGTGGAACGAGTGCGGGCGGCGGTCATCGCGTCAAGTGACGGCGGGCGGTGTGGCGTCAAGGAGCACTCGAAGTCATCGGCTGCGGCGGCGGGGTATTGGCGTTGTGCTGACGCGGTGCTCGCCGCGCTTGACGGGGCACCCGAACCGGAGGCCGTGGAATGGGAGCAGCGCGTGATGATAAGCGACGGGGAAGAGGTGCTTGTACGCCGTCGCAAGGCCGGGGCGCCGCTTCCAGTAGAGGGTGGTGAGAGCGCGTGAGTGTGCAGCTAGTCATTGACGTGGGGCAAGGAGTGGCGCTGCTGCTGCTCTGCGCCTCAAATTTTGTTCAGCACAGGCTCAACAAGCTCACAAATGAGCGCTTACGGGAACTTGAGGAAAGGCGTAGCGATGACTACTGACAACCGAAGCAACGAAGCGATAGTGGCGGAGGCGTTCGACGAGGTTCTACTTACTCACCGTCGCGCACTTGATGACGCGCAGCGGGAAGATGTGGGGCGTATTGCCGTGGCCGCGCTGTCTGCTGCTGGCCGTCTACAGGTGGCGGGCGGGCAACCGAGCGACGTGCAAGTAGAGGCCGCGGCGCTTGCTGCCCTGAACTCGTGGCGTGCACGGGCTGGCCTGCCCGCGCTGGCATCACTCGATGGCGTGCCGAACGCGGGCGAGTGGCGGGCAGACGCACACGCGGCACTCACCGCTGTACGCGCCGCCCCGTCTGTCGTGGTGCGTGAAGCGAAAGCCGAAGCGTGGCGGGAAGGTCATGCTGCTGGGTGTGACTACCGGGCTGACGGCTGGAACAGCGACGCACACGACCCGGAAGAAGACAACCCCTACCGGTCTGGTGGGGTAACGAACGAAGGTGCGACTTGACACGCCCCCGTCTGCACCCCCACTATATGTAATGAACCATCATGAAAGCCCCGCCAAGTGCGGGGCTTTCGTGCTCCCACACCCGGCACACCTACCCCGGAACAACCACCGAGGAGGCAAGCCATGAACGACAGCGCCGGACGTCCAGACCCTAAACGCGCACAGCTGCGAAAGCTCCAAAGCGAAGGACTCTCAGTACGCAAGATCGCCGAGCAGATCGGCGTATCCCGCTCGACAGTCTCAGCATGGGCGAAGCAAGAAGGCTTATCGTTCGATCGTTCCAAGACCGCGCAGGCCGTCGCCGCTAAGAGCATCGACCTCGCGGCGGGCCGTCAACGCCTCGCTGAGAAAATGCTTGCCGTGGCGGAAGACATGCTCGACCGTATCGACGACCCGTATGTCGTGTACAGCTTCGGTGGTAAGGACAACACGTTCGAGCAGGCCACGCTAGATAGCGCGCCCGTCGAAGTGCGCCGCAATATCGTTACGACGGCGGGTATCACGTTCGACAAGCTCACCCGCATCGTAGAGAAAGACACCGACCTCACCGGCGTTACCAGCGTCGTGCAGTCCCTCGAAGCCGGTATCCTCGCGGCCGCTGAAGTGCTGCGTACTGACACCCCGACAGGAGGGGAAGAAGAGGGGGCCTGAATGCTCTCTGGCCTTACCTCGATTCTTTCCCGTTCACAGATCCTCTCCCTCGCTGATTGCGGCAAAAGCAAGATTGCTCTCTGGTCTGGTGCTGTCCGTTCCGGTAAAACGTTCGTCAGCCTGTTCGCGTTCTTGTTCGCGATCCTGACCGCACCGCGCGCCGGCGTCATCATCATCGTCGGTCGGACACTCGACACGATCAACGGCAACCTGTTCAGTCTGCTCACGAACCCGGAAATCTTCGGGCCGCTCGTGAAGCACATCAAGTACACGCCCGGCGCGAAAACAGCGACCATTCTGGGCCGTACCGTTCACCTGTATGGCGCGAACGATGCCGCCTCGGAAACGAAGATTCGCGGCCTCACCGTGTCCCTCGCCTACGTGGATGAAGCGACGATCATCCCCGAGGGGTTCTGGAACATGCTCGTCACCCGCCTATCGGTGGATGGTGCGCGTCTTCTGTCGACCACGAACCCCGGCTCCAAGTCTCATTGGCTGCGTAAAGAGTGGATTCTGAAAGCAGGCGAAGTCAGCCTGACTCATTTTCCGTTCACGATGGAAGACAACCCCAGCCTGTCTGAAGAGTTCAAAGCGTCCATGCGGGCGTCGTACTCGGGTGTCTTCTACCAGCGCTTCATTAAAGGCGAGTGGACGAACGCTGAGGGTGCCGTCTATCCGATGTGGGACGAGACGCGGCACCTCATCAAACATGCTGATCTGCCACCGATCGCGCGTACGCTCGCGGTCGGCATGGACTACGGCACCACCAACACTACGGTCGCGCACCTGCTCGGGATCACCGACGAGCCACAGCCCCGCCTCGTCCTGATCGACGAATGGCACTACTCGTCCAAAGAGCACCACGGCGAAACCCTCCCAGACATTGAGCTATCGCGCCTGTTCAGGGAATGGCTCAACACACGCCACGGCACCGACAGCGTGCATGTTCCGCCGCCTGAGTTCATCTTCCTCGACCCGTCGGCAGCGTCCATGCGTGCACAGCTCCACCAGGACGGTGTCACGTCGTGGGCCGCGAATAACGCGGTACTCGACGGTATACAGGTAGTCGGTTCGCTCCTCTCTCAGGGCAAGCTCATCGTATCCGATCGTTGCAAGGTGTACCTCGAGGAGGTCACCGAGTACGAGTGGGACAGCAAAGCCGCTGAAGAGGGCAAGGACGAAGTGGTGAAGCGTGACGACCACGGCCAAGACAGTGCACGCTACGCCATATTCAGTTGCCTATCACAGTGGCAGCATCTCGTTTACGGCCTCGCAGCCTAACCCCCGAAAGGAGCCAAGGCTATGCCGATGCCCTCACCGAACACTCCCTGGCCCCCGAAAGCGTGGGCTCCCGCATACTCGCAGTACGCCGAGAATGACGCCTGGCTGACGGGCGACACGAAGACACTCGCCAGCATCTACCAGCAGGGCGGCGGCGCGACTCACTCTCATGGTGGCGTGCCTCATCGTGGCGGGCTTGTCGGTGCAGCCAGCCGGTTCATGTGGGGTCGCCCTGTGCCGGCGGGTGAGCAGCGTACGCGCGTGCATGTGCCGATCGCCGCTGACCTCGCCACGCTCGCGTCTGACCTGCAGTACAGCGATCCGCCTGTGGTCGAGTTCGCCGACGGCATGACAGTTAGCGAGCAGGCACAGGCGCGGCTCGACGACATGCAGAACAGCGACAGCCACCACGCCATGCTCAATTCAATGGGCGAGATCAAGAGCGCGTTGGGTGCGACCGTGATTATCCCCCGCTGGGACACCGGCCTCGAAGACCACGTTTGGTTGGACTACGCCGCAGCAGACACCGTTGTCCCCGTGTTCAGGCATGGCCGTCTCGTCGAAGTCACGCTGTGGTCGGAGTTCCTCGACGGGCACGTCTACTACCGGCACCTCGAGCACCACACGATCGGCGCGATCGAGCACGCCTTGTATCGTGGCACCGCGTCGAACCTCGGCTCGCGTGTGCCACTGCAGGAGCGGCCCGAGACGGAAGCATACGCAGCGCTCGTCGACGGGGATAGTCGCATCGTAACGGGTATTGACCGTCTCACGGCGGGCTATCTGCCGAATGGGCCGGCGTTGTCGTGGCGTAAGTCTGGCGTGCTCAAGGACGCTGGCCGTTCTGATTTCAATCAGCTGCCGCCTCTGTTCGACAACGCCGATGAGGCTTGGTCGTCGTGGATGCGCGATCTCAAGCTCGGTGCAGCAAAGCTGATCGTGCCTGAAGCGTACCTGCGCAGCAATGGGCCTGGCGCGGGTGCGTCGTTTGATACGTTCCGTGAAATGTTCGTGGGGTTGCAGATCCCCGGCGCAATGGACGGGCTCACGCTCAGCGCTCACCAGTTCGCGATTCGTACGCAAGAGCACAAGGACACGCTGGACGAGATCACCGGGCAGATCCTACAGAAGGCGGGCTTCAGTCCGTCGTCGTGGGGGCTCGGTGACAAGACCGGCTCGCAGGCGACCGCGACGGAGATTCAGCATCGTGAACGCCGCACTGAGACGACGCGCAGCCGCAAGAACCTATACGACCGTAAAGTGCTGTCACGCATGGGCTCGGTCGCGCTCGAGCTTGACGGGATGCTGTTCCCTGGCAAGGGTGGCGGTCGCTATGACCTGAACGTGATCTTCCCCGACATTTCGCGCACTGACCCGAAGGTAGAGGCTGAAACGATCGGCCTACTGAAAGTGGCGGAGGCGATCTCGACGGAGACCGCGGTTCGTCGCGCGAACCCGGACTGGTCAGATGACGCGATCACCGAAGAAGTGGAGCGCATCCAACGCGGGCGTGACGCGCAGCAGCCGCCTGACCCGTTCACGTTCGGCAAGGTAGACGAGCCCGACGAGGACGAACAGTAGCGGGAGGGGGTCGTCTTGCAGTCATGGCCTGGCGACTCCCCACAAGCCTGGATCGACGATGTAGGCCACGCGATCGCCGAACGCTACCGAGCAATCGAAGACGCGCTCTACGAGACGCTCGACAGGCTCACACGTCAGGCGCTCGAAGTGCCCGATGATGTACTGGCCCGGTATCGTGCGGTGCAGTCGCTTCGGGAGCAGGCTGAACGCCTCGTGCAAACCGTCAATCCTGACGAGCTCGCGCGCTGGGCGACCGAGCAGGCCGCGATGGGCGCATCGGCTGAGATCGCGCGCGTACTCCTCGACTTCCCCGCCTACGCAGCAATGGGAGTCGGGAAGGTCACGGCGCTCACGGCTGGTGGCGCGTACGCTGTCGCTGCGGTAGAACTCGACCTACGCGACTCGCTGCGCGCGCTCAACGCGCGTATTCTGCGTGCCCCTGTTGATGCTTATCAGGCGATGACCTCGAAACACGTCGCCTCACTACTCACGGGCATGACGACCTCGCAGGCGCTCCACCGGCGCATCCTCGACGAATACCTCGCCGACGGAATCACCGGCTTCATCGACAAGAGCGGGCGGCGCTGGACAATTGGCGCGTACTCGGAAATGGCGGCCCGAACCGCCGCCGCGCGTGCGTGGCGCGACCAGTCCGTCGCATCGATGAACGCGGCAGGCATCACCACGTATACGCCCGTCGTCGGGAACAGTGCGTGTGATGCGTGCGCCCGCTGGATCGGTAAAACGCTCGGCCCACAACCCGGCCCCATGACCGTGAAACATGCGATCACCGCGCACCCAGTGACCATCACAGTGGATGCGACGGTGGACGAGTGGCGCGGCTCTGGCGCTGGCCACCCGAACTGTCGTTGCGTGCTAACTGTGTCGCTGCCTGGCGGGCCTGACCCGTCGAAGCATTCCACCTACGACAAGCAGAAAGAACGCGACCGCGAGCGACTGCGCGAGCTTGAGCGTGACGTACGCGCCGCGAAGCGTGACGGCGACCCCGACGAGATCGGCGAAGCCCAGGCAGCGCTACGCCAGCATGTCGAAGAGACCGGCATCATCCGGCGCGCATACCGTGAGCAGCTGCCGTTCGCTGACGGTGGCGACAGTAACCCGCGGGGGCGCACGAAGAAGCGCCGCCGCTAACCCTCACCAAACAGGTGGGGGTTCTTTTATGCCCATTTGCTGGGCCGACTGCCTGAGGAGGCACGACCAATGCACACCACTTTTCAGCGCCAAGGCGACCCAGTTTGCGTCGGCTTCACGATCGGACGCGCACCACACTCGCTGCGCGGCATCCGGTACATGGAGGGCGAGGGCGGCGCGGCACCTGCAGCGCCCGCGGCTCCCGTCGAGCCTGCAGCCCCGTCGCCTACCGATGTGGCGGCGATGCTCGCGCAGCTCGGCAAGGGCAGCACACCCGCAGCGCCAGCGACTCCCGCGGTGCAGCAGATTCAGGGATTCACGCCCGACCAGGTGCAGAAGCTCATGGCTGACAACGAAGCCACACAGCAAGCACTGGCGGCGATGCAGACCGAGCGCGATGAAGCCCGCACCGAGCGCGACAGCTTCAAGGGACAAGTCGCCGAGCACGCCCGCGTCGGAGCAATCACGACAGCTGCCGACGGCAAGGCCAACGCGGCGCTCCTCCTCGACTCGGCGAAGTTCCAGGCCGCGATCAAGGATCTCGACATGGCCGACGGTGCAGCACTCGCCACCCTCGTCGACCAGTTCGTGAAGGACAACCCCGCCTACGGCGTACAGCCGACGGCCCACGCTCTCCCCGGCACATCAGGCGACCGCCCAGCCGGGAGTACGACCACCAAACCATCCACCCTCGAGGGCGCAATCGCTGCGCGCCTCGCAGGCTAAACCTGAAAGGAGCACGCCATCATGGCTGTTTCACTCGCAGAATCAAAGCTGAACACCACCGACGACATCGACGTGTCCGTCATCGACGAGTTCCGCAAGACCGGTGTCATCACCGACTCGCTGATCTTCGACGATGTTGTCAACCCTGCAGGGGGCGGCGACACCCTCACCTACGGGTACCGTCGCCTCAAGACGCAGGCCACCGCAGACACTCGCGCGATCAACACCGAGTACACCGACCAGAACGTCGAGACCAGCCGCCACTCGGTCGACCTCGCTGTTATGGGTGGTTCGTTCGCTGTCGACCGTGTGGCCGCGAAGCTCGGCCCCGCAGCGTCGGGCAACATCGCCCTCAACATCACTCAGAAGGTGAAGTCCACGAACGCTAAGTTCGCGGATCTCGTCATCAACGGCGACACCGCGACCGACGCGAACGGCTTCGACGGTCTCGACAAGGCGCTCGTCGGCTCGTCGACCGAGTTCCGTGCCGGCCAGATCACTGACCTGCGCGACTTCGACACCGACAACCGTGCAGAGCACAAGTTCCTAGACGTGCTCGACGAGTTCCTGACCCTCCTCGACGGCACGCCCACCATCCTCGTGGGTAACGCGAAGGTGCTGTCTCGTGTGCGTGCGGCTGCGCGTCGTGCGGGTCAATACACGAAGGATCCCGTGGAGGGCCTGATGGGTGCGAATGGGCGCCCGATCGAGCGCGAAACGTACGGCGGCATTCTCTTCGGTGATGCTGGCGCTAAGGCGGGCTCGAACACTGCGATCATCCCGATCGAGAAGCGCACCGTAGGCTCCGAGGCTGACGTGGAAGGTCTCACTGACCTGTACGCGTACCGTGTCGGCCTCGACGGTTTCCACGGCGTGTCCACGATCGGCGGGCAGCTTGTCCAGACGTGGATGCCGAACTTCTCTGACGCTGGCGCTGTGAAGCGTGGCGAAGTGGAGCTCGGCCCCATCGGTGTCGCTCTTAAGGCGACAAAGGCGGCGGCTGTGTTCCGCAATATCCGCGTGCAGTAGCACCCAATCGTGTGGGGGCCGGGCCATAGTGCGCGGCCCCCACGCATACCCCTTGAGGAGGGTAACCATTATGGCTAAGGTCATCACCCCGGTTGCGGGGTTTAACGGTGTCGTCGCTGGCGTCACTTTCACCGATGGGGTGGGAGAGACGGATGATCCGGGCGCGCTCGCCTACTTCGGACGGCAGGGTTACAAGCTTGAGCCGGTGAAGCCTGCACGTAAGAAGGGCGGCGAGTAATGGCTGTCTACCGTGACCCGCAAGCACCTAAGCATCGTGTCGTGTTCGGTGGCGAGGAGTTCGTCGCTGGCGTGACGAAGGACATCGCGCCGGGCCCTGAGACGCTGCGTCTCTTCACGAGCGCGGGCATCGTCGAAGTCAAGCCCGAGGCGGCACCCGCTGAGGCTGACAAGCCCGCTAAGCCGAAGAAGTAAAGGGGAGACACCGTGAGCCGCACCTACGCCACCGAGACAGAGTTCGAAGAATGGCTCGGCACTACCGCGCCGCATGGTGCGGCTCGTCTCCTCCGAGATGCTTCCCTCGAGGTCGACGACATGCTGATCACTGCCGTGTATGCGGTCGATCATGACGACCGGCCTACAGAGCCGCGCGTGATCGCAGCACTACGGGACGCGACGTGCGCGCAAGCCGAGTACCGGGACGAGCACGGCAGCGAGGTTGACGCGCTCTCCGCTGGCGAATCGGTGAAGCTGGGGCCGCTCGGCTTCGGCGGCGCGTTCTCGTCAGCACCATCACCGCTGCGGCAGCTCCCCCGCTTCAACCCTGCCGCGCTGCGTATCCTGCGTGTCGCGGGTCTGATCCCTGGCACGGTGCAAGATGGGTAAACGCATACCCGGCAAGCTGCTACCGCATCGTGACCTTGTGACCGTCGAACCTTATCTCGGGGGCGGCGCGAACGGGCGCCATTACGGCCCGCCCGTGACGGTGCGGCGTGCGCTCATCGTCGATGCTGACCAGCTCGTGCGCGACCAGTACGACGCGGAAGTGTCATCCGGCACGACGCTCTATTTTGAACGCCACGAGCTCGCCGAACTCCCCAGTCCTGAAACGCGAGTGACCGTGCGCGCGGGTACAGCTGATGAGCGTGTGACGCATGTGATCCGGTGTGCACGCTACGACCACCCGCGCATCGCTGACCTGTTGGAGGTGAGTCTCGAATGAGCGGCGTACACACTGAATGGCATGGTGACATCGTGCAGGCGATGATCTCCGCGAACTCGACCGAAGCGCTCAACCACGCGGCTGAACTTTTGCGGGGCGATAGCGTACCCCTCGCACCGGTCGACCGCGGCCCGCTGCGCGCCTCAGCGCAAGTCACACCCGCGACCGAGGGCGGCCTCACCGCGTACGTCTCCTACGACACCCCCTACGCTGCACGACAGCATGAAGAGCTGGACTGGCGGCATGACGACGGGCAAGCGAAATACCTCGAAGCGCCACTGGTCGCGAACGCTGACACCTACAACCAGGCGATCGCGGCCCGCCTCGGGCAGGGGCTCTAATGTACGAGCCACGCCACTACACCGGCAAGCTCATGGTCGGCATCGCGCAGAGGATCCACTCGTCTGGGCTCGCGGTCTACCAGCCCGACGGCACACCCTACGAGCGGGGTGTGCGAGGCATCTACCTCGACCACTCCCCGACAGGCAAGCAGGCCGAGACGCAGCCCACGTGCGTGATCACGCCGTACCTGCCACAGTCGGGCGATCTCGCAGTCGAGCACACGCGAGTACAGATCAGGGCACGTCATCCGGGTCTGACGCCGCTTGAGGTGCGTGACTGGCTCGACGACATGCGCGCACTCTTCCCCGACAAGACACGCCTCGTCTTCGGCGACATCGAGATCGACCGGGTACGACAAACCGGCTCCACCACGTGGGGTGAACCGTCAGCGATCGAAGCGCTCGAGACCACCCAGAACTTCACTTTCCGCGGCAACCGCTACGACTAGCCGCGCCCAACAGCCCAAGCCTCGCACACCCGTGCGGGGCTTTTTCTATGCCCGAAAGGAACACATCATGGCTTTCACTACCCCTACCCCGACGAAGGGCCTCAATGGCCAGTCGTACGAATACCACTGCGATGTCGCAGCCGTGCCCACTACGCCTGACACTGTGACGTGGCTGTCTGCCCCCGACATTACGGGGCTGCAGCCGAACGCATCCCCCAAGACCGCTGACGGGTCCACCTACGCGAACCGCGGCCAGGACGACGTATCGACCGTGGGCGAGACGTTCACGGTCGCTTTCGACGCGAAGGCCGTCAAGAACGCTGAGGGCAAGGTGCAGCCTTTCATCGGCCTGCTGATCGCCGCGGCTCAGTCGCACCTCGACGGCGGCGACCCCACCAAGAAGATCGTGCAGGTTCGCGTCTACCACGAGTGGATCGAAGAGCTCGCCTGGGAATTCACGGCAGAGGTGTCGTTCCAGCGCAAGAACACCGGCAATGCCGACATTGAGTTCTTCAGCTTCACGCTCACGTCGAAGGGTGACCGCAAGGTCATCGCGAACCCGGCGCTCGTCTCCCCGTAACCCGCGGGGCTCACCTACTCCTCGGGGCGTGCATGGTCGTGCCGCGCCCCGAGGTCTCCCCCTTTTGCGCGACCACACAGACTTTTAAGGAGCACGACCATGCCCACCACCGCCCGCGAGCACCTCGGCAACCTGATCATCGGCTTCGGCGACGGCACCGACTACACCATCTACCCCGTACCCGGCAGTATCGGCCTCGAGATACAGGCCCTCCTCGTCGGCCTCACGCTTGGCACTACCGCGCACGAGCAGGGCGCAGACCAGGTCATCTCGGATACGGAGAGGATCGCGAAGCTTGCCCTCGGAGTACCACTCAAAGGCAAGTCGAATAAGCGTTGGCGTGAGTTCGACCAGCTACGCTCGGCACGCGCAACACTCATATCCCAGGCCGCGATCCTCTGGAACACGGGCGGTGGCGGCATCGAAGCTGTCGAAGACCTCATCAACGAGGCAGGTGGTTACCCAAAAGCCCTCGAACGCGTGATGCAATCCTCAGGGCTGGGCGCTCAGTACAAAATTCTGAGGACATGGCTCGATGGGGTGGGCGTCACCTCGGAGACGGCTTCTACGCAGAGCCCCACTGGTACCGGGACTACCTCCGTCTAGAGAAAGAAGCCACGGGCGGCGGGGTCGACTCGCGGGCGTTGTGGGCGCACGTGATCGAGCATTGGCGCGCCTACGTGCTCCCCGACATGGCCCGCTTCTACCCGTCCCTCGGCGACCCGCTCGGGGCGGCGTGGCGTGACGTGCGCGAAGTCATCCTCTCCCTGTTCGGCATCCCTGAATCACTGACTGGCGCGACGTTCGCGCGCGCACAATCCGAGGAGGACACGTGAGTTTCGAAGTTGGCCGGCTGTCTGCGGCGCTCACCCTCGACGGAGTGCCCGAGTTTCATTCGCAGCTCGACGCTGCGGGCCGCAAGCTCACCGACACGGGGCAGAAGGGCGCGAGCTTCGGCAAGCTCGGCGAACAGGCCGTGCGCTCGGCGGCGGGTGCGACGACTGGGCTCGTCGCTGCGGCGGGCGCGTATCTGACGATCCTCACGAAGCAGGGCGTCGCCTACAACTCAATGCAGCAGAACTCGCGCGCGGCGCTCAAGGTGCTGCTCGGTGGCACTGAAGCAGCGAACGTGCAAATGGCGAAGCTCGACGACTTCGCTAGGAACTCGCCCTTCTCGAAGAGCGTCTTCATTCAGGCGCAGCAGCAGCTCATCGGCTTCGGCATGGAGGCTGGCAAGGTCGTGCCCACGCTGGACGCGATCCAGCAGGGCGTCGCCGCGATGGGCGGCTCGAACGAACAGATCTCCGAGGTCGTCAACATCCTCGCCAATGTACAGTCGACGGGCAAGATCACGGCTGAGACGCTGAACCAGCTCGGCTACCGCGGTATCGACGCGGCCACCCTCATGGGTGACGCGATGGGCAAGACCGCCGCGCAAATGCGTGAAGACATTTCTAAGGGCGCGATCGGTGGCGCTGAAGCGATCGACGTTCTTGTCGACGCGATGCAGAACCGTTTCGGTGGCGCTGCCGACGGTGTGAAGGAACAGTGGTCGGGCGCTACCGACCGCATCAAAGCCGCGTCACGTGACATCGGCGCACACATCGCAGAGCCTTTCATCTCGGCGCAGGGTGGCGGCATGGCCGTCACCTGGGGCAACCAAGTCGCCGACGTGCTGCGTGGGATCGAGAAGCAGGCCGTACCGGTCATGTCGATCCTCACCCAGCGCGGCATGCCTTTCTTTGCGTCGCTCACGCAGGGCCTCGACTCGACCGCGCAAGCAATCAAGCGGTGGAACCCCGAGTCGTTTTCGGTGACGCTCGACAAGCTGGCGAATCACGCGCCCGGTATCGCTGCGCTCGCGGGCGCTACGCTCGCGCTCGGCACCCAGGTAGGCCCGCTGGGAACGCTGTTTAAGACGCTCGGCTTGTCGGCTAACCCCGTGCTCGCTGCGATCGTGGGCCTGGCGGCGGCATCGCCTGAGCTGCGTGAAGCTTTCATGGGTGTGCTCAAGGCGGGCGAACCGCTGCTGCCTGTGATTGGTGATCTCGCGCAGGTGCTTTCGGGCACCCTGAATAGCGCGATCCCGGTCGTGTCTGGCGGGCTCGAGCTGGTCGCGGGCGTGCTCGAGACGGTGCTTGGTGTCGTAGCGAAGATCCCTACCCCTGTACTGATGGGGGCGGCCGCTTTCCTGGCGATGCATGCCGCGTCAAAGACTCTCGCGGGGCCTCTCTCTACGGTGATGGGGCTATTGCAGGGCTTCGGGCAGCGTGCCGCACTACAGGCCGCACTCGGCAACACGAATATCGCGATGGGTGCGCTGGCCACCACGTCCATGACCGCCAAGACTGGCGTGCAGCAGCTCGGCGGGGCACTCAAAACTGCTTTCCTGTCAAACCCGATCGGCATCGCGCTCACCGTCGTAGCTACCGCTGTCGGCGCGTGGGCAATGGCAAACGCTGCAGCCCAGCAGAAAGTGGAAGACCACAAGAATCGGGTCGCCGCGCTCAGGGACACACTCAATGAAACCACAGGCGCGATCACCGAGGCCACAGAAGCACAGGTCAAGGGCAACATCGCGGAGACTCGCGCTGCTGAACTCGCTGACCAGATGGGCATCAAATACAAGGACATCGAAGAAGCGATCCTCGGGAACGCTGACGCACAAGAGCGCGTGTCTGCGGGCATGACAAAGCACTGGGAAGAGAACGCAGTCACCCTCAACGAAGCAGACGACGCCCTCAATACCTGGTCTGCGTCAGCCATGAACGCACGGAATCGCAACAGTGAACTGTCGGACATCATGACCGAGCAGAAAGCCGCGATCGATGAGGCGCGACAGGCAACGATCGAGCGCGCGCAGGCTGAACGTGAGGCCGCTGCGGCGATGGGTGAGACAGGCCGGAACTCGCAGAAGCTGAAGGACGCGCTACAGGTCGCGTCGGACGCGTCACGCGACGCTGAAGAACGATTGAACGCGCTACGCCAGGCCCTCGACCTACTCAACGGCGGCAGCAAGAGCGCCGCTGAAGCTGAGCTCGAGCATGCCAAGCAGATGACAAACCTGAAGGACGCCCTTGGGCAGACTGTCGGAGAGTCAGGCAAGCTCGTCGACATCCTGAACGAGTCGGGCGGCGCGCTCGATCTGCAGTCGACGGAGGCGCAGCGCCTCGGCGACGTGCTCGTCGGCTTGAACAAATCGACTGAGGCGCAGGCTATGGCCGCGTCTGACGCGAAGATCGCTACCGGCGACTACGCGGGCGCATACGAGGCAGCACAGCAGGCCATGAAGAGTGGCCGTGACGCTTTCCTAGAGCAGGCTGAAGCGCTCGGCCTGAACAGCGAAGCCGCCGAGGCGCTGGCCGACAAGTACTACTCGATCCCCGATCAGGTGGCGACTGTCCTGTCAATGGAGGGCGCGACCGACGCGAGCGCACTACTCGCGCTCATGCTGTCGCAGCTATCACAGCTCGAAGTCAACGACACGATCGAGCTGCCCGTCGACGCGCCTGGCGCTGAAGAGACGAAGGAGGCACTCGAAGCGCTCGGCTACGTCGTCACCGACACCCCCGACGGGAAAAACTATGTGATCACGTCGCAGGGCAAGGAACAGGCGCTAGAGGATCTCAACTCGATCGCCACCTACCAGGTGCCCGAGAAGCTGTTCCAGATCGACGCCAACGATGCGGACGCTTACGCGAAGCTCGAGGGCGTCAACGTAAAGCAGATCGACGAAAAAACCGCGATCGTGTGGGGCGAAAACGCTGACGCCGTGAAGAAGATTCAGGCGGTCATCGACAAGAACCCCGAGAAGAAGGTCGTCACGATCGACGGCGACGACACTAACTTCAACACCGTCTGGCAGGGGGTCGTGGGTCGTGTCGGTGAAGCGTGGGTGTCGATCTTCGGTAAGAAGGGCAACATGGCCGGCGGCATGTACGGCTCGGAGGGGCAGCATTTCGCGGCGGGCGGTTTCCCGTCGGGCATGTACCAGGGCGTGAACGGCGGCATCCACAAACAGGGCATCGACGGCACCCCGCACGTATTCGCTGAAGCAGAAATGGGCGTCCCCTGGGAGGCCTACATTTCAGGGAAACCGGAGTTCAGGGAGCGGAACATCGCGCTCGCACTCGAGGCGCTACGCAGGCTCGGCGTGCAAACCGAGCAATTCGACCGGCTCGCTTTCCCCACAGTGCCCGCTAACCGCGTGTACGGGACGCGTGCTTTCGCGATGGGTGACGTGCTCGCACGCAACCCCGCCGCCATGTCGACCCCGGCTAAGACTGTGGCGACACCTGCGCGGTCGGAAGCTGCGCTCGTGGAGAACCTCTACCTCGGCGCGGGCGTCACCCGTGACGAGCTCGCCGAACTTGAACGCAAGCTCGACGTCATCAACCGAGGAGGCCTCTAAATGTACGGCGACTGGCAACTCACCTACCCCGGAACCAACTACAGGTTCGGGACACGCGACCACACAGTGCGACTCGTCAAATGGGCTTTCGAGGCCGACGGATACCGCACCGACGATGTCGACAACCCCCGACGGGATCAAGCCACTACCGGCCTCGATTTCGTGGAGGCCGGCCAGCTCGTCATCGATGTGCTCATCGACTTCACTGCTTGGCCGGCCTCTATCGAGGAGTGTGCACGGCTCGCTTGGGAGGCGCGCACCGAGTTTGCGCGTGTCTGGCGGGCTGACCCTGTCCGTACAGTGTCAGGCGCGGTCGCTGAACTCATCATGGGTGGCGAGCAGGGCATCGAGGGCAGGCCCCGCGGTGTGTCTTGGAGTGACGATTACGCGGGCGTGGGCCGCATCACCGGCAAGGCTCGCTTCAAGCCTGCCGGTACCGGCGTCTTCGCCGTGGGTGGGACGAATGACGGCTGGCATGAGCAGACCGTCGGGCTGATGCCGCCGCAGACGGTCGGGATCGTGGCCCCGCTGGTGGCACCGATTTCGACGGCTTTGGAAACAACACGGCGGCAGGCTTTCGAAGTCGGCGGTGTCGTGCCCACATACCCGATTGTGTCGGTACGTGGCCCGCTCACGGGCGGTGAGGTGGAGCTGGCGGGCGGCTGGCGCATGGCGCTCGCCCGCACGCTGCGCACGAGCGAGGTCGCGGTGATCGACACCAGGCCGGGGCATGAGGGCATGACCATCAACGGCGTGCCCACGAACCTCCTCACGGCGGGGAGCGTGCAGCTCCCTGACGCGGTCATGGCTCCAGGCATGCAGGAAATTTCCCTTCGTGGCACGTCGCTCGAGGGTACAGCTACAGCCACCGTCAGGTGGCGCGACATGAAAGAGAGCGCATAGTGGCTTCAGTAGAAGATTCTGGCGTAGACCGCTGGTTTGTCGGCGGTGGCGCGTCACACACTCCCGAGTCTGCACGCCGTCAGGTGTACACGAATAGTGGCGGCGCTGAGGGGGTGGGCGGTGCTGACGACCTCGTAGTGCGGCCCCTCGCGATTCCTGGCGCGGGCGTACGCGTCGCGGTCGGTACCGCGCTCATGAACTCCCGTTTTTCCGGCGGGCAGCTGCAGTCCTACCAGGCCGCAGTTTTCCGTGAACAGGTCGTCGACATCCCCCAGAACGACACGAACAAGGATCGCTGGGATCTCGTCGTTATCAGGTCAGAGGATCCGCACACTGCTGGGTCGCCGTGGCCGAAGCCCGCCCCTGCAGACATTCCAGATGAGCAGTACATCTATGTGCGTGTCATCTCAAATGTGCCAGCGAGTACACGCAAGCTGCAAGCGATCGCAGGAGGGTCGCCCGCGTACGCGAATCAGACGGGCATCGAGCTCGCGCTCGTGAAAGTGCCTGCGATGACCGGCACCGTCGGGGTGTCGCACATCACTGATTTGCGAGAGGTAGCGCTTCCGAAGAGTGAGACCGTGCTACTCACAGTCCCTGGCTTGAAAGACGAGACGGGGAACTGGGACCAAGCGGGCAACGTTGCCGAGCCTGCTTGGGAGCGGTGGCCTCAGCATCAGTGGTACGACGTGCTCGTCCCTGAATGGGCGACACAAGTGCAGGTGCAGTCTGACTGGTGCGAGGTGCTCTACATGGCCCCTGGTGGGACTGACGGCATCTGGGATGCACGCGGTAAAAACTGCGTGCGCCTCATCGGCCCCGAAGCGACTCTTGAAGTCGCTGGCACTGGCTACAACCGAAACCCTCAAGGCGCGAATAACAGCTACACCACGAACGTCCATATGCGCGGACAAGCGAACATCCCGACGAAGCTGCGAGGCCAAGTGATTCGTGTGCAGATGCTCGTGTCGGGCGGCAAGGCAGCGTCTGGCGCGATCTTGAAGGGTCGCTTGCAGGCTAACGCGCAGTCGCAATTTTCGACCACGCTGAAATTCAATGAAATCGCGGTCGACCGCGCGCAGCTTTAAAGGTGGTGTGGCGTGGGTGATCTGAAGTATGTGGCGCAGCGGAATGGCACGTGGGAGCTTCTCCACCGTGACTTGCCGCTCAAGCTCACGTCATGGCCTGAGTGGGGCGTCAACTTTTATGGCGTCATCGAAGGGCACCTCGCGCCGGGCTTCGTGAATGTCGCGGCCGACGGGCACCCGATCGTGGACGAGTGGGGCACGATCATTAGCGCCGAGACGGGCACGGGCGGGTCGCGTCGCCGCTGGCAGGGCATCGTCGACGAAGTCACCCCGGATACAGGCGGGCGGCTCAAGGTGCGTGTGCGTGAGCTGCACGGCGCGGTCGATGGGCTCACTTTCACCGGTAATTTTCGGGGCGTGCAGGTCGACCCGGTCGAGGGTATCCGGGCGGTGTGGCAGCATACGCAAGCGAAAAAGTCTGGTGATCTGGGTGTCACTGTCGTGGGCGCCACGTCGCGGCGCGTGGGCACGGACTCGGACGCGAAGCTTGACGCTGCGAAGACCGCTCGGGATGCCGCGAAGGCTGCGCTCGATCTGCGGTCTAAGCCTCGGCAGGCGAAAGAGACCGAGATCCGGAAAGCGCGAGCCAAGTATGAGCCTGCGCTGGCTGCGCTCACGAAGTCACGCAATCAGGCGACGGACGCTTATGACGCGCTCGTGAAAGCGAAGGCCCCTAAGCCGCAGATCGACGCTGCGAAGGCGACGGTGACGGCTCGGCAGGCGGCGCTTAAAGCGAAGCGTGACGAGCGGGATGCCGCGGTGAAGCCGTTGAATGACCAGCTGGCTGCTTTGCGTGAGGCTGAGGAGCCGTGGAAGGAAGCGTACGACGACGCGAACACGACCTTTCAGGAGGCGCAGACTCGTGCTCGTGAGGACGGCGGCGCGCTCAAGATCGAAGCGGCCGACTCGCCCGACGGGTGGAAGTCGGTCGTGGAGCTGGCGAAGGAGTACGGCTTCGAGATCACGTCTCGCTGCATGACGACGGACGGGCGCCCCGATTTCCGGATCATGGTGCACGATCCCGAGGCGGGGCGTGTGCGTGACGATCTCGTCTTCCAGCAGGGCGTGAATGTCATATCGGAGCTGAAGCCTCGCTCGGTGCCGTATGCGTCTGAGGTTTTGGGGCGTGGTGCGGGCGAGGGCGACGGCGCTGTCCGCTCGAATGCGGCTCGTGTCGACCGGCGCTTCCCCCGTAACCGGGTGCTGTCGCGGCCTGGGATTAAGTCATCTGAGCTGCTGCGTGTCGAGGTGGGCCGTGAGCTCGCCTTGTCGGGTGGTGCTATCGAATTTCCGTCGATCACGGTGCGTGATCACAAGCTGGCGGCGCTGTGGTCATGGGCGGCGGGCGACACGATCCTCGTGCAGGGCCGGGTTGCTGGCAGTGCTGACCCGGTCGCTTTGTGGCATCGCATCGTGTCGTGGCGGCTGCTCTCCGATATTGACGCGGAGCTGAGGCTAGAGAGGGTGTATCAGGCATGAGTGATGCTGTAGATCGGATCGCGGCGCGTATTGCTGGGGTCGAGGCTGAGGTGTCGGGTATGCGGCGTGCCCGTCAGCTGCCCGTGTCGACGGTGCAGACCCCGGCTGGTGACCTGAATGTGGGTGACGTGCTCGGTGGCGCTGCGGGCGTGGTCGAGGACTTCCCGATCTTGGGCGGCACCGTCGGGGCGCTGGATGACGCGCAGGCGGCGGATCTTGATACGTGGGTGGGTGGTGTCGAGGTCGTCGAGGCGACGGATGATGCCGCGCATGATGCCCGTGTGCAAGCCATTTTTGTGGAGGATCGATCGAACGAGCTGCAGGCTGAGCTTGACGCTACGGGCGAGCGCCTTGATGCCGCGAAAACTGAGCTTGATGGGAAGTTGGCGGCCACGGAGTCGGCTATCGAGGCGGCTGAGGAGTCGCAGCAGGCCACGAAGAATGAGCTGGCGGCGCTTGACGGTCTGGTGGCTGCGGAGTCGGGCCGTATTGATGACGCTACTGGGCGGCTTGATTCTGCGGAGTCGGCTATTGGGTCGGCTGAGGGTCGTCTTGATGCTGGTGATGCGGCGCAGCAGGCGACTCAGACGGCGCTTGCAGTGCTTGACGGTGTGGTTGCTGGCGAGTCTGCCCGGATTGATGGGGTGGAGGGTACGGCGGGTGAGGCGTTGGATACGGCGGTGCAGGCGCTTGCTGAGGCCCCGCTGACGGCTGAGAAATTGCTCGCTGTTGTCGCGGTGATTGGTGAAGCGTTTATTCGTGACGCTCACATTCTCGATCTGGATGTGGGCAAGCTGACGGTGACGGGTGAGACGGTCATGTCTGAGGCTGTCATTCAACGGCTTTTTGCTGACGTGGTGACGGCCAGGCTGCTGGAGATCACTGAGAAGCTTATTGGCGTGGACGGTACGTTTACGGGCAAGCTGACGGTCGATCATCTTGACGTCGCGACCTTGTTTGGTCAGCGGATTGACGGGCTCGAGATCCACGGCGGCGAGTTTGTGCAGTATGCGACGGACACGATGCTGCCGATCTACCCGAACAGTGCGGGTGAGGTGGTCGCGTCGGATTGGTTTGGTGGCGCGCCTGACGCGCTGGCGGCGGCGGTGCAGCTGTCAACGCCCGTGTTTTCTGGTACTCAGGTGGCGCGTGTGCACAGGGTCGGGGCTGGGTCGATTAATGCTCTCTGGCAGAACAACGGGCGCGTGAGTCAGTTTGGGTCGGCGGCGCGGCGTGTGGAGCTGCGTGTCAGGTCGACGGCGGCGCTCACGGGTGTGCACGTGAACACGCCTACAGGCCGCGTCAGTCTCCCGAATATTGCCGCGAATACTTGGGTCGTGGTCGGGGTCGATTTGCCGCAGGGTGCTGACCTGTCGTGGGTGCACCTCGGAGCGACGAAAACGGCGACGGGCACGCACTATTTGTACATTGACGAGATCCGTATCTTGTCGGCGTCGTTGCAGGGTGCGCACGTGCGTATCTCGCGTGACTCGACGGGCCTGCCTGGTGTTTTCATCTATAACGCGGCGGGGCAGGTGCTCGCCCAGTTCACCCCGAATGGGATGAAGACGGTTGACCCGTCGACGGGCGCGGCGGTAACAATGTCGCGCGGCAGTCTCGAGTTCGAGGATGGTGCGCGCACGTCGGGCGCGAACACATTCGCCCTGAAATCACAGCTTGAAGCATGGGCCGCACCTGATGGTACGCACGCGTGGGTGACCTCTGAGAATAGAGAGTATGTACGCCGCGCGGGGGCGTGGCGGCGCGTACCGATCATCGAGGTAGGGACAGGTACGCTGGCGCTCACCGGCAACAACAACGTCGATTCCGTGACCGTGCCGTTCGGTTACACGCTGCCAGGTGTGCCAGTCGTGACGCTCACGCCGACTGCGTCGACTGCGATCCACGAGCTGTCACCGATGCGCACTTACTCCCCGACTACGACCGGTTTCACGGTGTCTGCACGTCGCGCAATAGCCTCGAGCGCGACGCTCACATTCAATTGGCACGCGGTAGTCAGCTGAGCGTCGCCGTCCATGAGACGCCCGTGCCCACGGTGTCTGTACGCCGTACCACAATGTCAAAACCGGCCGCAGTGGGTGACGCATAACTGACGCCCTGCACCGCCGACCCGATCACGACGCTATTCGCTGACACCACAATATTGGGTGTCTCGGGGAAGCATCCGGCAGGGAAAGTGACGGCATGCCGGGTCGCTGTGTTCGCTACTGGGGTGACTGATTCGTACCCGGAAAGCGTGATCGGTACACGCCACCATCGGGCACCACGCCGGACATACTCTCTATTCTCCGTGCCGCTTGAGCCGACACCACCCCCCAGCATGTGTGGGGGTTCAGCTTTTTAAGGAGCCAATTTTGTCTTACCTCACCCAGTCACGCATGGCGCAGGATTACGGCCTCATCATGCGGATAGCCGCGTGTGCCGCGTCGCATGGCGTGCATTCTCCTACGTCGTGGGCAGACCAGCATCGGCAAAGAATCGTCGCCACCACCGGCTGGGACACCGCCTACACCGCCTGCACCGAAGACGACCCCGGCGAATGTGAAGAAGCCATCACAGACGGCATGATCGACACCGCCGTACAAGCGATCCTCACCGAGCAGACCCCCGACGTACCAGAGGAGGTGCCAGAATAAATGGCGCTCACACAAACTTTTTGGGGGCCGCGATCCGGTAACTACCAGCTCGCAATGACCATCACCGCCGTACGCGATACCGCCAACAACAGGTCGACCATCGCCTGCGACATCGGCCTACAGTCTTTCAACTCTTCGTCGTTTCAGATGTCGTCGTACCGTGGCCAGTCCATCGGCGGCGTGGTCATGCTCGACGGCAACTACCAGACCGAGATTGACCCCAACGGTTACGTCCTCATCGCTTCAAACTCGCGCGTCATCAACCACGACAGCAACGGCGACCTGAGTGTCTACTGTGCCGGGTCGCTCAGTAACAGCCTCACGGCCGTGAACGTCTCAGGCACTCTGCATGTGGATAGGATCGCGCAGGCTCCCGGCACTCCTGGGGCCGCGCCGGGCTGGTCGCGTGACGGCAGCAAAATGCGTGTGCGTGGTACAGTGTCGGCGCGCGCCACCAGCCACCAGCTCCAATACCGCGTCAATTCCGGTAGCGGGTATGGCGGGTGGACGACCGTAAACGCGAACTCTGAGCGGCTCTACATCCTGTCGTCGCCGGTCGCTGGTGCTACCTACCAGTGGCAGTCCCGCGGCGTCAACTCGTCGGGTGCTGGCCCGTGGTCAGCTACCGCGACAATCAACTGGCCCGACACCCCAAACACTGTCTCGAGCGTGAGCCTCACTGGGTCGGGCACGTCACTCGCCGCGTCATGGAGCGCCCCCGGAAACGGTGGCGCGGCATTGACTGGCTACGACATTCAGCTGTATGACGGCAGCGCATGGGGCAGCGTCATCGCCGTGTCAGGAACGAACCGCAGCTTTACGGGGCTCGCGTCTGGCGGGCCCTACAAGGTGCGGGTACGCGCCAAAAACGATATCGGCGCAGGCAGCTGGCGGGAAAGTAACACAGTCACCCTCGCGACCGCACCCAGTCCGCCCACGGTCACACTCTCACGGGCACTCGTCGCGTCATGGCCCGCCCCCGCAGACGGCGGCAGCACAATCACAAGCTATGACTACGAATGGTGGGACGGCTTCGCATGGCAAGGCGAAGCGGCCACCACAGCACGCACAATCACACTACGCGACCACTACCCAGGCGTCGGATACCGGGCAAGAGTACGCGCCAGAAACGCCGTCGGCGTCTCAGCGTGGACAACCACACCCGCCGTCACACACGACACCTGCACCTGCACCTAAGCCACCTGCCCGGGTGGCTTTTCTCATACCTACAGAAAGGAGGCGGCATGACATACAAATCACTCGTCACAGTGAACCTCAACTTCCGGGTACTCGCGGGCAACTGCCTCGCAATGGCCCAAGGCATCACAGGCGCACCAATCATGCACCCCAGCGCCACAGTCGCCGCAAACAACACACGATACCGGCACGCCGAACGCACCCTACCAGACGCGGTATGCGTCATCTGGCTCGACCACTGGGGCAGCTACGGACAACCCGGCCAAGAAACCTGGGCGAACTGGGGACACGTCGCCGTATACGTCCCCGGATTCGGCATCGCATCATCAAGCCCCATCGCCGGTGAAGTGAGCGGCCCCTACTGGTACCGAAGCATCGCCGACATTGAACGCACGTTCAACGCACAATTTCGGTTCTGGACAGAAGACATCAACGGGCACCGTGTGTGCCAGAAAGAAGACGACATCGTGACCCCGCAAGACATCGAAAAAGTCGCACAGCGCACCGCCCAACTCATCCTCGACACCGGCGTGAAGCGTACCGGCGTGGACAAGGACGGCAAACCCCGCACCGGCAACGCATCACTGCGCAGCTTCCTCGCCAGCTGGGAACACCAAGTGGGCGTCACTCGGCGCATCGTGGAGCGCATCTGGGGCAAGGTCAAGTAGGGCCGTGACCGACACCGACCAGACGGCGGCCCGAATCCCCCTCAAGCAGATCCTCGACGAAGTGCAAGCCATGCGGGCAGACGTGATCCGCCTGCAAGAAGCACTCCCGCATCACGTCGCATTCACGAAAGACAAGCAGCAGGAATACGAAGAACGGCTCGCGAACCACGGACGCCGCCTCGAAACCGTCGAGAAACGTCTACTGCTTGTCGAAGCGAAACAGCGACCAAACACGCCCTGGTATCTCGTCGTTGGCGCAATCGTCGGCATCATCGCCGCGATCGGCGGACTGATCGCCATTTTCACGTTCATGTCGCAGGTCTCTGCGGCACTCAATTAAGGAGACACCAGTGCCTAAACCTCAGTCCACACGAACCTTTATCGCCGCGCTCGTCGGCGTACTCATCACCCGCATCGTCGCCGCGGTACCCGCGATCGGCAGCGTGCTCGCGTACGTTGACGGCGTCTTCGTCGAAGCCGGGTTCGCTGGCCTCTCCGCGCTCGTGCTCGTACAGGCCGTCGTCACCGCTGCCGTGATCCTCGCCTACCAGAAGATCGCACAATGGCTCGGCGACCGATGGCCCAACGTCGAGAAGTGGATGCTCGGCAGCGACGCACGCCCGAGCTACACCCCGAAGTACGCGCAGTAAAAATATCACCGCCCCCGCACCTCACATCGAGGTCGCGGGGGCGGCTTTTTCGTGTCTACGAGTCACTCGTCGTAGCTTCTGCGCACGATTTGACTGATACGCACGGCAGTCACCCCGTACATCTGGGCAAGATCCTCGTGCGAGAGACCATCACGCCACCTGCCCGCGATCTCTACATCACGGCCAGCATTCACGCGCGGCGCAGCTTCACGGATGCGCCGAGTCAGTTCCACCCAGCATTCATGCCGGTCTGTGATGACCCGGTACCCTCCCGGTAGAGGGCACCATGTAACACCGCATATTGGGCATTCGTGCTCACGCGGCACGCGTGTAGCGCGCCCGTTCTTGCGCGCCACTTCAGGGGACTGTGCCTTTTGCGCACCAACCGCCGCGAACGATGTTTCATCACGTGCCGCTGCCGCAGCCGCGGGGTCGCGCGCTTCCTCGAACCGCTTCCACCCCTCACTACCAAGCCGCGCCCGAGCAGCACGCGAACGCTCCTCATTCAGCCGCCCCGACGCCAGCGACCTAGTGAGCGGTAGCCCATACCGCAGTTTGTACGCGCGAGCCGTCAGACCGTGCTTGCGTACGTGAGACGCGAGACTCACCAGACGCTCACCACACTCATGACATCCGACAGTATCACCGTCGTCATCGAGCACGCCGTAGCGGCCATACCCGATCATGTCACCACGCGACATATCATCAAGAGGCCGGCCAGCACGTTGCCGCTTGTAATGCATCATGCACAGGCCGCGGGCGACTGACGCGCGCCCACACTTCGGTGCAGCGCACGCTACAAGCTTGCGTACTTTCCGGCGAGGTGCATACCGCGCATACAGTTTCGCTGCGCCTTTCCCGTCAACCTCACGCAGAGCGAACTCGAAATCTTCGCCCAGTGATTTCTGCCATAGTGACCGCTGGACTGTGTAAACGCGCTCACGGATCAGCGCCCATTGCCACGGGTGCTTACGTAGCTCGGTCACCCATTCCCGAGTTTCTTCGCGCATGATCGGCGGCGGGTCTTCCCATTTCACCACGACTATGCTCCCGCGCTGCAAGCAGCCACAATTTCAACGCCTGGCACTTCGTGGGCTGCGCGCGCGACTACATGTCGCCACCATCGCGCAGTGAGGTGTGCCGTGTCGGGGCGGGCCTCCCACATCTGCGCGTCGGTGCGATACACCATCACTGCCGGGTCGCGGGCGTCGTTCAGTGCCGACACCAGATCGCCCACCGCCGTAGCTGTCGCCGCTTCGATAGCTTCAATCTCTTCGCGCACCCGGTATGGGATCGTGTCGCGGCCAGACTCCCACCGCCGCACAGTGTCCGGGCGCACACCCAATATCCCGGCTATCGCATCGAGCGTGAGCCCGAGATACTCGCGCACCGTCTGAAACTCGGCGCTTGTCATCCGGTCAGTATCAGTCAGCATGTCAATCTCCTAGATATGGGTGAGCCCCGACCGTGGCGGTCGGGGCTCGGAGTGGTTGTTAGTCCTGTGATGCGAAGTATTCTGCCCACTCAGCGGCTTCTTCGCGGCCAGTCTCGTCGTCGCCGTATGCTGCGGGGTCAGAAAGGATGTCGGCGGTGTCTGCGCTGATCCGGTAGGTGTGGCCGCATACCCGCTTCGACCCGTTCAGGATCGGCGCGACTTCTTCGATGAGGATCGCTTCGCGCCCGTCGAGATTGATCAGCTGGTCGAGGATGCTACCTGGTTCGATTCCGCCGCCTTCGTTGGCGTTGAAGATGTCGATGGTGTAGGTCTTTTCGGTCATGATGTCTGCTCCTTTTGCAGTTGAGGTGTGGGGCTGTTCCCCTGCCTTCTAACATCAACTATACCCCCTATTTTGTGGGTGTCAAGCTGTGTGGGGAGATTCTTTTTCGCGCCTCACTCACTCCCACGGCAACCTGCCAGGCGGTGGCGGATAGACACGCACCAGCCCACACACCGTGCACACTGCCACACGCACGCCCACCCACACGGTCAGCTCACCACAGCCCAGGCACTCCATGCCCCCATCATGCGTGAGAAACCGTGCGTGCGGGGCGACAGACCACAATCTGTGGATAAGCTGCAGCACTGCCCACTGTCTCATTACGACGCTTACTAGTCACGAAACGTTCAGCGACTGACAGCCCGATCTGGCTGGTGGCGGTGCGCACCCGCAGTTTTGCCTCTGCGAGCGCCGCGTCGGGGAGCCCAATGATGGCCATGCCCGGAAGCTGTTGTGAGACGGCAGCCTCGACGAATACGACGGTCCCGTCGAGGCCCGTGAGCGAGACTGCCGCCGCGCGGCACACCCTGGCGCTCACGAGATGCCCCGCAGGTGTTCAATGTTGGGCGAGAGTCCCTGGCGCAGCACGATGCCAATGGCATCTATGCGCAGGTTGGCCCACCACGGGCGATCGGGTCGCCCGGCCGCATCGGTAAACCCCGTCGCGTTGGCGTCGCTCGTGCGGCACCAGTCGAGCAACAGCCTGCGCAGCCTGTCGGCTTTACGCTGCGTGATGGCTTGGAGCGGGTGCCCGTAGCCGAGGCCCGTGCGCGTCTTCACCTCGACCGCCACGAGCATGTCGCCCTCTGCTGCGACCAGGTCGAGCTCGCCGTACCGGCTATACCAGTTGCGGTCGAGAATGCGGTACCCCAGGCCTTCGAGGTAGGCCGCCGCAATCGCCTCACCCCTGGCTCCCACCGCCTTGTTGTGGCTGACCGCGGGCGTGGCCGTGGTCCTTGAACCCGCCACGTTTTTTTGATTCATGGTGCACCTCCTGGTGCACCATCATTGGCCCCGATGCCCCCTCTCCAACAGTGGGTAAACGAGATTGTGGATATCTTGCCCGCTTGTATGCAAATCACTGGGCTGTGGACGACGTGTTGCGATCCGGAGCAGCCTCGCGAGCAGCCTCGCGAGCAGCGTCGCGAGCGAGCACACTACGCCCGGTAGTACACCGCGACCCGCTTGCCCGCGTGCTCGAGCACTTCGACGGGCGTCTCAAACACGCGCTCGAGCACCTCGGGGGTAATGATTTCGTCGGGGGTGCCAGAGGCGACCACGCGACCGTCTGCGAGCGCGACGATGCGGTCGGCATAGGCAGCCGCAAAGTTCACGTCGTGGATCACCAGCACCACGGTTTTTCCGAGCGCATCGGCGGCGGCACGCACCTGCCCCATCATGGCGACCGCGTGGCGCATATCGAGCCCCGTGAGCGGCTCGTCGAGCAGCACGTAGTCGGTATCTTGCGCGAGTACCATCGCCACGAAGGCGCGCTGCCGCTGCCCGCCCGAGAGCTCGTCGATGAATCGTTCCTCCATGCCTGCGAGGTTGAGAAACGCGATTGCGGCGTGAATCGCACGCTCGTCTACGGGCGTGATGCGCCCCGCAGAATGTGGAAATCGGCCGAACGTGACGAGCTGGCGCACCGTGAGCCGCGCCATGAAGTGGTTCTCTTGCCGCAGAATCGAGACCGCTTTCGCGAGGTCTTTGGGGTGTGCCGTGCGCACGTCGAGCCCGCCCACTTCTACCCGGCCACCGTCGGCCTGCAACAGCCGGCCGATGATCGTGAGCATCGTGGATTTGCCCGCCCCGTTGGGCCCGATCAGCGCGGTCACCCCGCCGCGTTCGATCGCAATATTGATCGGCCCGAGCACCTGGCGCCCCCGATAGCTCTTGATTATTTCTTCGAGGCGTATCAACGCAGTCCCTTTCGCAGCAGCATGATGAGAAATAGCAGCCCGCCCGCAAACTCGATGATCACGGTGACAAGCCCCGCCGCCGCGAACACGTTCTTGAGCACAAACGTGGCACCGAGCAGCGTTACGAGCCCGATCCCAATGGCGAGCGGCAGGGTTTCTGAGTGCGAATCGCCGCGGGCAAGCTGGTACGCGAGCGTCGCGACCAAAAACCCGTAGAACGTCATAGGCCCCACCATCGTCACCGACACCGAGATCAACACCGCCACCGTGATGAGAATGCCAATGACCTCGCGCCGATAGTGCACGCCCAAGCTCGTCGCGACATCGCGGCCCAGGGACACGACGTCGTACACACGCCTGCGTCGCCACACCCACACGAGCACAGCCACGACAATCACGGCCGCCACCGGCAGGTACTCGGTGTTGCCCTTGCCAATCGATCCAAAGAGCCTGGCGCTCAGCACGTCAAACTCGCTCGGAGTCAACAGTCGCTGCATAAACGTCGACACCGAAGCAAATCCCATGCCCAGCACGAGGCCCACGAGCAGCAGGAGGTGCAGGTTTGTGCGTTTGCCCGAGAACAGCCAGCCGTAGAGCACCGTCGCAAACGCGATCATCATAAGGCTCTGCGCGATGATCTTTGCAATGCCCTCGAAGCTCTGCGCAGACACCCCAAACACAAACACAAGCGCGGTCTGCGACAGCACATACAGCGCGTCAAAACCCAAAATTGACGGCGTCAAAATGCGGTTTGCGGTCGCCGAGTGAAACAGCACGGTGGCGACCGCCTGGCAGACCGCCACAAGCGCGATCGTGCCGAGGGAGCCAAGCCGCGAGCGCACGATCGTCATGAAACCGGCGGATCCGGGTTCGGCGGGGTTGCCATAGGTGAGCATCGCGATCGCGAGGATCGCCGCGATCACAAACGCGGTCATCACGGGCATGTAGCGCCGGATCGGTGTCACCCGCTGCGCTGGCAGCTTGGGGCCATCGCCCAAACTGCCCAGCTGCACGGTGCCAGCCGCGCTGGTGTCATCGGTCGCCCTGACTTCGCCGGTCGCCCTGACGTCGCCGGCAGGCCTGACGTCGCCGGTCATGCGGTCTTCCTGAGGAGCAGCGCAATAAATACGGCCGCCCCCACGAGGCCGAGCACCATCGATACCGGTATCTCAAACGGCATGATGATGAGCCTGCCAATAATGTCGCAGGCGACGACAAGCCCCACCCCACCGAGGCACACCCAGGGCAGGTTTGAGCGCACATTATCGCCGCGCGTCATCGACACAATGTTGGGCACCACGAGACCAAGAAACGGCAGAAACCCCACCACCACAGTGGTCACCCCCGACGCGATAGCCACGAGACCTGTGCCGAGAAATAGTACGCGCCGGTAGTTCAACCCCACGTTCGTTGCGACGTCTTTACCCAGCCCCGCAACCGTGATGCGATCGGCGAGCACAAACACGAGCACGGTGACGATGCCGACGATCCACAGCACTTCGTAGCGACCGCGCACGACCTGCGTAAAACTGCCCATGAACCAGGTGGCCAGCATCTGCAGCAGGTTGAACTGCGCGGCGAGAAAGGTCGTGACGGCGCTCACCACGGCGCCGAGCATGATCCCCACAAGTGGCACAACGAGCGTCGTGCGAATGGCGATGCGCCCCAGGATCGTCATGAACAGCACCACTCCGATGAACGCGCACACGCTTGAGATGACCATGCGGGTGACCATGCTGGCGTCGGGCGCGAGCAGCACGGTAACGAGCAGGCCGAGCGCCGCCCACTCCGTGGTGCCCGAAGTGGTGGCGTCGACAAATCGGTTCTGTGTGAGCATCTGCATCACGAGCCCGCTCACGGCCATCGCAGCTCCCGCCAGCACGAGTGCGAGGGTGCGCGGCACCCGGGTGATCCAAAACAGCTCAGACCCAAACTGTGTGCCCGAAATGTCGTACACACCCACTGACAGTGAAGCGATAAGGAGGCCCGTCACGACGAGCACCGCGGCGGCGAGCGCCCACGGCTTGGCTGGCCTTGTGCCGGGGCGCACCGCAGTGCTCAAACCTTCATGCGTGCTCATGCGGTGGCGAATGCCTCCGAGATTTGGTCGAACAGCGACGTGTATGCCTGGATTCCCTCGGTGAGATAAAAGTTAGCATCCAGCACGACAACGCGGTCGTTCGTGACCGCGGGCACCTGTTTGAGGGCCTCGGCGTCGCGAATGAGCTCATTCGCGGGTGCCGATCCTGCCTCGCGGTCTTCGGGCGCAAAAGCCGCATCACGGTCGAGCGCGAAGATCCACTCGGGATTCGAGTCCGCGATGGCTTCGACGGAAATGTCATCGCCCTGGTGGTCGCTCGAGGCGTTTTCGATTTCGAGGGCCGGGGTCAGGTCAAGAGCCCCGAACACGGGTCCGAGCGCACGGCCGACACCGGGGGCGATATAGCCGATCTGCCCCGCTGAGGTGTTGACCGCCATCACGCTTTCTCCGGTCGGGTAGTTGGCCTTGGCCTGTTTGATGGCCCCGTCGAGTCGATCATTGAGCTCGGCCGCTTCTTCTTCATGGTCAAAGATCTGCCCCAGGATTTGGGTTTGACGCTTCAGCTCAGAGAACTTATCTTCTCCGTCACGCGGTGAGATCTCGATCACGGCGGCGCCCGGGTTTTGCTTTTTGATCTCGTCATAGTGATCGCCGAACCGGTAGCCGCCGATGATCAGATCGGGCTCGGCCGCCACAATCATCTCGAGGTCGGGTTCGCGGTGGTTGCCCACATCGAGCACGGCGTCGTCGTCGGTGTACCCGGGCCAGACCGAGCCCATCACCCCCTTGGGGGCCGCAACAAGCTCGACATCCCATTCGGTGAGGGTGTCGAAGGCCGTGTTGTCTAGCGCTACGACGCGCTGCGGGTTCACGGGCACTTCGATGACACCGTGATTGTCGGTGATACTCACGACGCCCGCAGGCTCAGCGTCACTGGGTTGCTGGGCCGCGCTGGTCCCCGCGCCGGTGGGCGCGCAGGCGGCCAATCCAGCGGTGAGCAGCAGCGCGGTGCTTGCTGCCAGCGCAAGCCGGGTGCGCCGGAGTGCGCCTGCGGTGGAATGAGTGCGAGTGGGGCGAGCTGCCACGATATGGGCTCCTTAACGGTTGGAGATTTTTACCTGAGGACAGCCTATCCTTACATTCATCAGATGATCAAAATGGGGATAAAAAAATGCCAGTGGGCGGGGGTGAAATAACTTCACCCCCGCCCGCTGGCAGCTCACCGCCGCGTTACTCGTCGAGCGCAAGCTCCTGTGGCAGCGAGAACTCGCGCGCCGACAACTCCTCGACATTGACGTCTTTAAACGTCAGCACTCGCACCGATTTCACAAACCGGTCAGAGCGGTACACATCCCACACCCACACGTCACTCATGGTCAGCTCGAAGTAAAAATCACTTCCGGCATCCTGGCGCTTCAGGTCAACCTCATTGGCCAGGTAAAACCGGCGCTCGGTTTCCACCACGTAACGAAACTGGCTGGCGATATCGCGGTACTCGCGAAAGAGCGACAGCTCAGCGTCACGTTCGTAATCGTCTAGCTCGTCCTCGTTCATCCTCACCATCCTACGCCCTCCGGGCACAAGTGGCGGCTCCGCGCCAAACGGGCCACGCGCACAGGCCCTTCGGGTTGACTTATTCGAATAAACATTCGAGCATTGAACTATGGCTTCTCTCACCGTTCAGTCGCTGCAGCAACGCATCTCGCAGATGCAGCCCGCACGCATGCCAGAACGCAGCCTGCCCACCCATCCGGGGCTCAGGCCGTTGCTGCCCGGCGGCGCCATCAAGGCGGGGGCCGCGTACACCGTACACGGGTCATGGCAGCTCGCCCTCGCGTTTCTGACCGAGGCATCGGCCTCGGGCGCCTGGTGCGGTGTAATCGGGTGCCCCTCGTTTGGTGCCGAGTCCGCGGCGGCGCTCGGCGTCGCGCTCGACCGCTGCATACTCATCCCCCAGCCTGGCCCCGATGCCCACGCCCTCGCGGGGGCACTCAGCGAAGTACTCACGATCACTCTGCTGCACACTGCAACCCCCGCCACGACCGGCTCTGTGGAGCGCATCGCCGCCAGGCTTCGCGAGCACGGTTCCGCCCTCATCGTGACCGGCGCCTGGCCCGGTGCCGCAGCCACGCTCGACGTCACCGGATCACGCTGGGAAGGGCTCGAACGCGGCTTCGGCCGCCTACACACACGGGCGCTCACAGTCACCGCCAGCAGCAATCGCGGCCCTTCTAAGCGGCACACTCTGCGCTTCACGGCCGGCGCCCTCTCGCCTTCGGAACCCACATGACCGTTTCACCTCCGTCCCAATGCGCTGAGCGCGTGATCGCCGTGTGGGTGCCCGACTGGCCCGTACACGCCCTGCGCCGCTCACTCGCGGCCACCGCAACAGCCACCCCGCTCGCGCTGGTAGCTCGCCACCGCATCGTGGCGTGCTGTTCTGACGCCCACGAGGCCGGGGTGCGCGCGGGCATGCGCGAGCGAGACGCGCAGGCCCTGTGCCCCACACTCGAACTGCACGCGCATGATCCGGCGAGAGACGCCCGCAGTTTTGCGCCTGTCGTGAGCGCGCTTGAAGAGGTCGTGACAGGCGTTGAAGCGCGTCGCCCGGGGCTCGCAGCGCTACGCGCGCGCGGCCCCGCCCGTTACTACGGCGGCGAAGAAGCGGCAGCGCACACGATTATTCACCGATTGGAGGCTCTCGAGGTGACGGGCACATGCGTTGGCGTCGCCGACGGGCTCTTCGCCGCCGAGCAGGCCGCCCGCGCACCCCGGGGCGATGCCAGCCACGCGGTAACGGTGATCCCCGCGGGAGCGGCGCGTGCCTTCCTCGCGCCGCTGCCCGTCGCCCGCGCAGCCCCCGGGCCGCTTGCGACCACCCTGCAGGGGCTCGGTATTCACACCCTCGGAGCGCTCGCCGCGCTGCCAGAGGACGCCGTACGCCAGCGTTTCGGAGTCGACGGTATCGCGGCTCACCGGCACGCGCTAGCGCTCGGGCCGCAGCACGGGTCTGATGTGCGCGCGCGCACCCCGCCGCGTGAGCTAGCGACCGAAGCCGAGTTCGAACCGCCACTCAATGCGGGCACCCAGCTCACCGAGGCGGCCAGCGGCACCGTTGCACGATTCTTCGCTTCGCTGCACGAGGCAGGCCTCGTCTGCACCGGGCTACGCATTGAACTCACCGACGACACCGGCGCTCGCCACGAACGCGTCTGGTCTCACCCCTCTCGCTTTACCGAAGAGGATCTGCTCGACCGCGTACGCTGGCAGGCTGAAGGCGGCACCCCCGGGCTCACCGCGGGCGCTGCCCCGGGCGAAGAACGCGGGGGTGCCGGGATCGTACACCTGAAAATCACGCCCACGCACACGGGGCGTGCACAACTGAGCGAGCTGTGGGGCGCAGAATCCGATGAACGCGTGCGCCATCACCTGCGCGGCATTCAGTTAGCCCACGGCCAAGGCAGCGTTGTGACGGCGTCGCTCGGCGGCGGGCGGCTCACAGCCCGCCGTCAACAGTTCACGCCCTGGGGCCACGCGTCTCGTGCCAGCCCATCCGACACTGCCCGGGGCACAGCTGGGCTGCCGTGGCCAGGCGCTGGCCCAGCGCCAACGCTCGTGTTTCCGACTCCCCTCCCCGTCACTCTCGTAGGTGCCACAGGAGTCCCTGTGCGCCTCAACGAAGAAGACCTCTTGACCACAGACCCCGCCCTTTTCAGTGTGCTCGCGCCGCCCATGAACGCCCCCGTGATTGCGTGGTCTGCCCCGTGGCCGCTGCGGGAGCGTTGGTGGGTGGATACCCCGCCACGCGCACGCTTACAGGTGGTGACCGCCTCGGGCAGCGCATGGCTGCTCGTGCACGAAGCCGACCGCTGGTTTGCCGAGGGGAGGTACGACTAGCAGCACACCGAACGTTCAAAGGAAGACACCATGGGATGGAATAACCCGCCGCTATCGTGGCAGGAGTTCGAGCGCAGGCTTTCGCGCCGCCCCGCTCCCGCCGCTCATCATGAGCACACGATGCCAGACGCTGCACAGGCAGGCGCTCCCCTCGCGAGCCCGCCCGAAGCAGAAGCAGAAGCAGAAGCAGAGGCACACCGCGCACCGGCGGTGCCCTACGCCGAGCTACACGCCCACTCGAGTTTCAGCTTTCTCGACGGCGCCTCATCACCCAAAGACCTTATCGAAGAGGCAATGCGGCTCGGCCTCACGGGGCTCGCCCTCACCGACCACAACGGGCTCTACGGCGCCGCAAGCTTTGCCCAAGAGGCACAGCTCGCCGCACGCAAGACACCGAGTGCACCCCCGCTGCTCACCGTCTACGGCGCCGAACTCTCAATCGGACTTGGCGCCCCACCGTTGGGGGTCGCAGACCCTGCTGCTACCCATCTGCTCGTGCTCGCCCGCGGGGCGGCCGGGTACCACAAGCTCGCCGCCGCGATCACCGAAGGGCAGCTTGCGGGCGGCCAGAAGGGCCGGCCGCTCTACGACATCGAGCAGCTCGCTGACACCGCCGCGGGCGACTGGGTGGTGCTCACGGGCTGCCGCAAGGGCGCCGTGCGCCAGGCTCTCGGCGGTAACGCGAGCGCGGTCGGCGGGGGCCGCTCAGACCGCGAAGCGCACGCCGCCCGCGAAGTGCGCACGCTCGTCGAGCTCTTTGGCGAGAGCAACGTCGCGGTCGAGCTCACCCACCACGGCCACCCGGGTGACGACGACACCAATCTGGCGCTCGCGCAGCTCGCGCAGCAGCACGGGCTCCCCACGGTCGCGACGGGCGGCGTGCACTACGCGTCAACCCAGCAGGCGCCCCTCGCCGACGCCCTCGCTGCGGTGCGGGCCAGGCGCAGCCTCGACCAGATGGATCCCTATCTGCCCGCCACGGGGGCGGCGAGGCTCCGATCCGGCGCGGCAATGGAACGCAGATTCGCGAGGTTCCCGGGGGCGGTGGCCCGCACCGTGCCGCTCGCGCGCGAGCTGGCTTTCCCATTGCGGGCCGCGACCCCGCGGCTCCCAAAGCTCGATGTGCCCGAGGGACACACGCAGATGAGCTGGCTCAGGCGGCTCACCTGGGAGGGGGCCGAGAGGCGTTACGGCAGCATCTCCCCCGGCACCCGAGAGCGGCTCGAACGCGAGCTCCAGGTGATCGAGGCGAAAGATTTTCCCGGCTACTTTCTGATCGTGCACGACATCGTGCAGTTTGCGCGCGGCCGCGGGATCCTATGCCAGGGGCGCGGCTCAGCCGCAAACTCGGCCGTGTGTTACGTGCTCGGCATTACCGCCGTTGACTCTATTTTGTACGACCTGCCCTTCGAGCGGTTTCTGTCGAGCATGCGTGATGAAGAACCAGACATCGACGTCGACTTCGACTCGGGTCGCCGTGAAGAGGCGATCCAGTACGTGTACGAGCGCTACGGTCGCCAAAACGCCGCTCAGGTCGCGAACGTGATCAGTTACCGCCCCAAGGCCGCGATCAGGGACGCGGCGAAAGCCCTCGGATACAGTGCGGGGCAGCAGCTTGCCTGGTCACGGCAGGTCGAGCGCCGCGGCGCGATCGAAGCGAGCCAGATTCCGCCGCGGGTGCAGCAGCTCGCCACACAGATGCTGAGCCTGCCGCGGCACCTGGGGATTCACTCGGGTGGCATGGTGCTCACCGAGCGACCGGTGGGCGAGGTCTGCCCCATCGAACACGCGCGCATGGAGGGGCGCACCGTACTGCAGTGGGACAAAGAGTCGTGCGCGTTTATGGGGCTCGTGAAGTTCGACCTGCTGGGCTTAGGCATGCTGAGCGCGCTGCAGCAGGCAATGGATCTCGTCGCCTTGCACACGGGCACGAGGTGGGAGATGAGCACGATTCCCAAAGAGGAGCCCGCGGTCTATGACATGCTCTGCCGGGCCGACGCGATCGGCGTGTTTCAGGTCGAAAGCCGCGCGCAGCTGAACACGCTGCCCAGACTCAAACCACGCCGCTTTTACGACCTCGTCATCGAGATCGCACTGATTCGCCCAGGCCCCATTCAGGGCGGCGCGATCCACCCCTACCTCAGACGGCGGGGCGGCGAAGAGCCCATCACCTACCCGCACCCGGCGCTCGAGCCGGTACTCAAGCGCACCCTCGGGGTGCCACTGTTTCAAGAGCAGCTCATGCAGATGGCGATGGCCGTGGGCGGCTGCAGCGCCGAAGACGCCGACCTGCTGCGCCGTTCGATGGGCTCAAAGCGCGGCGAAGAGCACGTCATCACTCTGCGCGAGAAGCTGTTCGCCGGCATGCGTGCGAACGGGCTCGCACAAGAAGACGCGCAGCGCATCTACGATCAGATCGAGGCCTTCGCGAGCTTCGGCTTCGCCGAGAGCCACTCGATCAGCTTTGCGCTGCTCGTCTACGTGAGTGCCTGGTTCAAGCTGCACTATCCCGCCGCGTTTCTTGCGGCGCTCTTAAACGCGCAACCCATGGGGTTCTACGCGCCTCGCACCCTCGTGGATGACGCCCGGCGTCACGGCGTCGCAGTGCTACCGGCCGATGTGCAGCACTCGGCGGCCTCGGCGGGGCTCGAGGCCGCCGGCAGCACCGCAGGCAGCACCGCAGGCAGCACCGCAGGCTCCGGATCCCGCGCGCGCACGGCCCGCGACTGTACCGCGGCCCCCGGGCCGGTGCCGCCCAGCGGCCCGGGCGCTGACCCCGGCGGCCCTGCCGCCGATCCGGCGCAGTCACAGCACCCGCAACAGCCCAGCGCCGCAACACCGTTCGACCCCGCCGCCCCCGACACGAGCGGGGCGCACCGGCTCGACCGCGGATTTGCCGTGCGCCTCGGCCTCACTGGCGTGCGGGGCATCGATCCTGCAGCGGCCGAACGCATCGTCGCGGCCCGCGAGCGAGGCCCGTTCAGGGGCCTGCCCGACCTCGCGAGGCGCGCCCACCTGGGTCGCCCCCAGCTCGAAGCTCTCGCCGCGGCGGGGGCTCTCACCAGTCTCGGGCTCGACCGGCGCGCCGCGCTGTGGGCCGCAGCCGGCGCGGCCGAGCACAGGGAGGAGTTTCTCGCGGGCAGCGCGATCGAGGTGCAACCGCCGCTGTTGCCGGTGCTCAATGCTCAAGAACAGAGCGCGCTCGACCTGTGGGCGACGGGCGTCACGACCGGCGTGCACCCGCTGGCGCATGTGCGCCCGCAGCTCGACTCCCGCGGAATTGTGCGCTCAGACGGCCTGCCGCGGGCACGCCCGGGCCAGCGAGTCACGGTCGCGGGCATCGTGACACACCGCCAGCGGCCCGCCACCGCCAGCGGCGTCACGTTCATTTCGCTCGAAGACGAATCGGGGTCGGTCAACATCGTTGTGTGGCCCAAGGTGTGGGAGCGTAACCGGTTTGTCGCGAAGTCTGCCCCCGCACTCGTCGTGTGTGGCGTGTACGAGCGTTCGCCCGAGGGCGTCGGCAACATCATCGCCCAAACCTTTGAGCCACTCGCGGCCCCCGCCAGCGTGAAGTCACGCGATTTCCAGTGATGCTGAAACCCTCGCATCGCGCACGCAGATACACTGGGCAGGTGCACGAGTCTTCAGCCCTGTTCACCGATCACTACGAACTCACGATGGTCGACGCCGCCCTACAAGCGGGCACGGCGCACCGCCAGAGTGTGTTTGAGCTCTTTGCACGCAGGCTCTCGGGTGCTCGCCGCTACGGGGTCGTAGCTGGTACCGGCCGACTTCTCGAGGCCATCAACCGGTTTCGCTTCGATGACGCCGAGCTCAACTTTCTCAGCAGCGCCCATGTGGTGCGGCCAGAAACGATCGATTGGCTCGCCAACTACAAGTTTTCGGGCGATATTTGGGGCTACCCCGAAGGCGAAGTATTCTTTCCCGGCTCCCCCGTGCTCACGGTCGAGTCGACGTTTGCCGAGGGCGTGCTGCTCGAGACGCTTGCCCTGAGCATGCTGAACTCTGACTCTGCCATCGCCACCGCCGCTTCGCGCATGGTCAATGCGGCAGCCGGTAAACCGCTCGCCGAGATGGGTTCGCGCCGCACGGGCGAACACGCCGCCGTCGCAGCCGCCCGCGCCGCATACATTGCGGGCTTCAACGCCACGTCAAATCTTGAGGCGGGCCGCAGCTACGGCGTACCCACCATGGGCACCGCCGCGCACGCCTTCACCCTGCTGCACGACACCGAGCGAGACGCGTTCGCTGCCCAGGTCGCGGCCCTCGGGGTCGATACGACGCTGCTCGTCGACACCTACAACATTGAGCGCGGCGTGCGCACCGCCATTGAGGTCGCGGGCACGGGCCTCGGTGCTGTGCGCATCGACTCGGGTGACCTGCCCGTCGTCGTCGCACGTGTGCGCCGGCTGCTCGACGATCTGGGCGCCACTCGCACGCGCATCACCGTCACGAATGACCTCGACGAGCACACTGTTGCAGCCCTCGCCGCTTCTCCCGTCGACAGCTTCGGCGTGGGGACCTCGGTTGTTACCGGGTCTGGCACCCCCACCATGAGCATGGTGTACAAGCTCGTGGCCAGGCAAGACGACGAAGGCTCGTGGGTGTCTGTCGCCAAGAATGCCGAGGGTAAGGCTTCTGTCGGGGGCCGTAAAAACGTACTGCGCGCACACGACGAATATGGCACGGCGACCGCAGAGCTGATTGCCGTGGGTGATGGCCCCGCAGGCATGGACGAGTTTGAGGGACAGCCCGGTCGCCGCGTACTCACGCCGCTCATGCTGGCGGGTGAGGTGCAGCCCGGCCACACCGGCGCCGAAGGGATCGCCGCTGCACGTGCTAGGCACCGGCGCAGCGTCGCCGAGCTGCCCCCCGTAGCGATGAGCCTCACCCGCGGCGACCCCGCGATTGTCACCCACTACCGCTAGCAGCGGCCCCGCTCGGGTGGAATAATTGGGGGTGTTCTAACGCTCACGGGAGGCACCATGCCCAGCGATGATTCCATCGAGGTGAATGAATCCCCGCTGCCCGGTATCGGGCTGCGCGACGACTTTGTCACGGCAGGCGGGAAGCGGGTCGGCGTCGTGTCGCACCACACGGGTCAGCGCGACCTCGTGGTCTACGACGACAACGATCCAGACGCATGCGCGGCCTCCGTCTCGTTGACCCCGGGAGAGGCCGACACCCTCGCCGAGTTTCTGGGAACCAGGCGCGTGGTTGAACGTCTCGCTCAGCTCTCAGAACAGGTCGAAAGCCTGCGCACCAAGAAGCTCACCGTCGCAGCCGGGTCACGGTTTGACGGCGCCGCGCTCGGCCACACTCAAGTACGCAGCCGCACCGGAGCCTCGATCGTCGCGGTGCTGCGCGGAGCAGAGGCAATCGCTTCTCCCCCACCCAGTTTCACGCTCAACGGCGGCGACGAGCTCATCGTCGTGGGCACCGACGAGGCGCTCACCGCGGTAGCAACCATTCTCGAGCAACCCTGAACAGGCGCGCACGATGGATGCCGAGACGACGAGGAGCGCGCTCACGCTGCTCGAACTCGGATGCATCATTACGGCGCTGGGTTTACTCGGCCGGCTCGCCACCCGCATCAGGCTCTCCCCCATCCCCCTGTACCTCATAGCCGGGCTACTGTTTGGGGTGGGCGGTATCGCCCCGCTGCACACGAGCGAGACGTTCGTGAGGACGGGCGCCGACATCGGCGTCATCTTGCTCCTGCTGCTATTGGGCCTCGAGTACACGGCCCACGAACTCATTGTGAATCTGCGCAGCCACACCACCTCAGGGCTCGTCGATTTCGTCGTGAATGCTACGCCCGGCGCGCTCGTGGGCGTGTTGCTGGGTTGGTCTGTGCCCGGCATACTCGCGATGGCGGGTGTCACCTACGCCAGTTCCTCTGGTATCGCGGCCAAGCTGCTCGCTGATCTCGGTAGGCTCGGCAACCGCGAAACGCCCACGGTGCTGTCGCTCCTAGTGTTCGAGGATCTCCTCATGGCGATCTACCTGCCGCTCCTCACCGCGATGCTCGCGGGCGTGGGTCTTTGGGGCGGCCTCTTGAGCATTGGGGTGGCTATCGCGGCGGTCACGGTCGCGCTCATCGTGGCGCTACGCTTCGGCCGCGTCATCAATCGGCTCGTCTTTTCGCCCAATGACGAGCTCTTGCTGCTCGGCGTCTTTGGGCTCGTGCTCGTTGTCGCGGGCGTCGCCGAGTCGCTCAACGTTTCAACCGCCGTGGGCGCGTTTCTGGTGGGCATCGCGCTCTCGGGCAAGGTGGCGGAGAGCGCGCGCGCCGTACTCACGCCGCTGCGCGACCTCTTCGCGGCGGTGTTCTTTGTGTTCTTTGGGCTCGAAACTGACCCCCGGCAGATACCGGCGGTGCTGCCCCTGGCACTCGCCCTCGCGGTAGTCTCGGCGATCACCAAAATCGGCACTGGAATGTGGGCCGCCCGGCGCGCGGGCATCGCGAGGCCCGGCCAGCTTCGCGCGGGCACAGCACTCGTGCCTCGCGGCGAATTCAACATCGTCATCGCTGGTCTCGCCGCCACCGCCGGCGTGCCGGGCATTGGCCCGCTCGCCGCTTGCTATGTCATGATCATGGCGGTGGCGGGCCCGGTGCTTGCGCGCGCGGCTGGCGGCGCGGTACTGTCCCTGGGATCCGGATCAAAAAAGCCCGGGAGCCGCAGCTCCCGGGCTTCGTAGCGCTACTTCTTCATGCGCTCGTAGACCTTTTTGCAGTCGGGGCAGACCGGAAACTTCTCGGGGTCGCGCGAAGGGGTCCACTTCTTACCGCAGAGGGCCCGCACGGGCTTACCCGTCATGGCCGACTCCATGATCTTGTCTTTTGGCACATAGTGCGAGAAGCGCTCGTGGTCACCGTCTTCGATCTGCGCGTCTTCGAGGAGCTTTTCAAGCTCACGATCGAGCACATCGGTGCCACCGCCGGTGGACTTGTCATCACGCGTGAAGATACCCATGGGGTGATTCTACCGCGCTCGCGCCCGGATCGGCAGTGCGCGGCCGCACCGATGCGTGATGAATCAGTCGAACACCTGGGTGACGGCGATCAGTTCTGGGCCATTGCGTTCAAACAGTTTGCCGCCAATGTAGATGCCGAGCAGCAGCACGAACAGCCCGTAGCCCGCCCCGAACAGCAGCGCCCACAGGTTCTCGAAGAAGGTGACGTCGAGCACAGCGTGAATAGCAATCCAGACGGGTGGCACCGACAGGCCCAGCGCGAACAGCATCGACAGCGTCTGCGACAGCCCCGAGCCCGAGCCCGACCACTGCGGCTGCACAAACGGGCTGTCGCCCGGCCTCGTCGTGGGGTAGGGCATGACCACCGAGAACACGCTTGTGACGCCGGCGGCCACGAACAGCACGGCCAGGTTGAGCCCGAGCACCGCGGGCAAGATGCGCCACTCGCCCGCAAACGCGACCGTGACACTCGAACCAATGATCGCGAGCGGTACACCGAGCATCAGCACCGGGGCGAGGCGGCCAGCGCGGTCAGCCGTGCCGCGAATTCCGCTCGCCACGTGCTCCCAGATAGCTGTTGAATCCATGGCCACGTCGTTGTGCTGTGACCACGCGAGCAGCAGCAATACCACGGGCAGCGGCACGAGTGCGAGGTTGCGCATGTCTGCCCCCGCCACCGTAAACGCGACAAGCATCATGATCGGCGCGATCGGAACAGCGAACAGTGCAACGCGGTATCGAGGGTCACGCGACCAGTAGGTGAGGCTGCGCGCGGCAATCACCTGTGCGGGGCGAGCAGCGAATCGCTCAAACCAGCCCAAACCACGGCGAGCGACACCGGGGTCATATGGACGGTCCACCCGAAACAGCGTCACCCGCACGAGCGGGATCCACAGCAGCAAGAGCACGGCGATCGCCCCCGCCGTGAGACCCAGGTGCACGAGGGCGGCCTCGGTATCGCCCGCGGCGGCGAAACCGATCGCCGCAAACGGTGCCCCGAACGGGGTCAGTCCCGCGATGCGTGCCGCTTCCGCTGTGGCGGCCTCACCACTCGCGCCGATCGCCGCAGAGGCGGCCAATACGATGAAGGGGACGCTGGCGACGAGCAGCACGACACCCGCGGTGCGCAGGGCGCCCGCGTAACGTCGACCGGTTAACCGCTGAGACAGCGCAGACATGACACGCACGGAGGCGACTGCAAGCAACGCCGCGAGCACCAGTGCCGCGGGCCTGACCCAGCCAGACCCATGCCATTCTGAGCGAGTCACGCCCAGCGCAACGAGCCAGGCCGTCAGAAGCAAGAAGGGCCAGCTCACTACCGTGGTGATGAGCAGTCCGAAGCCTACGCCGCCAGGTGTGGCCGGAAACTGTGCGAGGTGTGCGGGCGACAGGGAGCGCTTGTTCGAGAAGAACGGCACCGCAAAAGTCGCCGCGAGTACCGAAGCACCGGCGAGCACATCAATCATGGCGCGCTGGGCGTCTGAGATGTCAAGCAACGACGGGGCCGCGGCAGCAGCAGCGACGGCCGCAAATGCGACGACAAGCCCGAGGCTCACCCGAATCGCGCGCCCCACCGACCCTCGAAAGATTCCGCCGAGCAGCGCTATTCTGAGTCGGAAGAGCCGTGCAGCCATTCGAGTCCCTTTCGTGTATCGCCGCCACCGGTGAGCTGCACGAAGCGCTCTTCGAGGCTCTGCCCGTCACGCACCGCGTCAACGGTGCCCTGCGCAATGACGCTGCCATCAACGATGATCGACACGTGGTCACAGACGCGTTGAATGAGGTCAAGGCTGTGGCTCGACATGACAACGCTGCCGCCGCCCGAGACATACTTCTCGAGAATCTCGGTGACGTTTGAAGCCGAGACCGGGTCGATTGCTTCAAAAGGCTCATCGAGCACGAGTACCTCGGGCGCGTGAATCATCGAGCAGGCGAGCGCAATCTTCTTCTGCATACCCGCAGAGTAGTCAGACACGAGCCTGCCGAGCGCAGACTCCAACCCAAACGCTGCCGCGAGTTCACCCGCACGCTGCGCGACAGAGGCTTCGGGTACTCCGTGCAGCACACCCGAGTAGTAGAGCAGCTGCGCGCCGGTAAGTCGGTCAAACAGGCGCAGCCTGTCTGGCAGAGTACCGATGAGTCGTTTGGCCGCTCGGCCGTCACGCCACACATCGACTCCGCCGACTGTGACACGCCCGGAGGTTGGCCGCAACAGGCCACTGATCATCGAGAGGGTCGTGGTTTTGCCCGCACCGTTGGGGCCCACTACGCCCGTGAACGAGCCAGCGTGCACGTCCATCGTGACTTCGTTCGCCGCGACGAGCGAGCCGTAGGTCTTCGTCAGCACCTCGGTGCGCAGCACCACGGGGTTCTGCGCGGCGATCCGCCCACGCTCACGCGCACGCACCACCGAGGGCACGGGCACCTGGATCCTGCCGGTGCGTGGGGCCCTGGGCCGTTCGCTGTTTGTGGGTTCAACGCGCACCTCACCCTCTCCTAGCTGGGGGGCGGGCACGGCGGAAGAACTCTGTGGCGGCACAAGCTCTAACCTACCAAATTCAAACGCCCCCGGCGTCCCGCGCGCCGACTCACACAGCGACACGGCAGAATAGAGGGGTGATCTCCCCCATCCCCGCACCCCGTTCGCGCTCACGCGCATGGTCATCGCTGTGGCTTTTAACAAGGCGCGACCTCAAAGTGCGCTACTCAACCTCGATGCTTGGGTACCTGTGGTCGATCCTCGATCCGTTGCTCATGAGCCTGATTTACTGGTTCATTTTTACTCAGGTGTTCACGCGTGGTGTGGGCGAATCACCGTACATCGTGTTTCTACTCACCGCCCTGCTGCCGTGGGTGTGGCTCAATGGCGCTGTTTCAGACTCAACTCGCGCATTCTTACGCGACATGAAGCTCGTGCGCTCGGTTGCGCTGCCGCACTGGATCTGGGTGGGACGCATCGTCTGTTCCAAGGGCGTTGAGTTCTTGCTGAGCCTGCCCGTTCTGGTGCTGTTCGCCGTATTTTCTGGTGCGCACGTGGGCGCAGGTCTCATCTGGTTTCCCGTAGCAACTCTCATGCTGGGCACCCTCATTCTGGGCGTCGGACTGATCATCGCCCCGCTCGTCGTCTTTTTCCGCGACCTCGAGCGAGCGGTGAAGCTCGTGCTGCGGGTGCTGTTTTACGCCTCACCCATCATTTACGGCGCGGCCGATCTGCCCGCCTTTGCACAGCCACTGGCCTGGCTGAACCCGCTGTCCGGCATCTTCTCCCTGTTTCGGGCCGGGTTCTTTCCGGATCAGCTTGACCTCGGTCTCGTACTGAGTTCAGCTGCGATCACACTCGTTACGCTCGCCGCTGGCATCATCGTCTTTCGTCGCGCTATTGGCGGCGTCTTGAAGGAGCTCTAACCGTGACCCCTCACTCAGACTCGGCGGCCCTGCCCGGCGAACCCATCATCACCGCGGCGGGTCTCGGCGTACGATTTCGCCGTAACCGTGGTTCTCGCCGCAGCTTCAAGGATCTCTTCTCGAACAGCAAGCGTCGTACCCGGCCAGGAGACTTCTGGGCGCTGCGCGGCGTGTCTTTCACCGTACGACCCGGTGAAGCGATTGGTGTCGTGGGGCGCAACGGTCAGGGCAAGTCCACCCTGCTCAAGCTCGTCGCGGGCGTCATGTTTCCCGACGAAGGGCATGTGCGCGTGCACGGCGGGGTGGCCCCCCTCATCGAAATCACGGGTGGATTCGTCGGCGACCTGACGGTGCGTGACAATGTAAATCTGACGGCCGGCCTTCACGGTCTGAGTCGCGCTGAGATCGCAGACCGGTTTGACGACATCATTGATTTTGCCGGGGCGGGCGACGTGATCGATACCCCGTTCAAACACCTTTCGAGTGGCATGAAGGTGCGTGTCGCTTTCTCGCTTATCTCGCAGCTCGATGAGCCCGTGCTGCTCGTCGATGAGGTACTCGCGGTCGGAGACAAAGCGTTTCGCGCCCGCTGCTATAAGCGTATCGAGCAGCTTCTGAAAGAAGGAAAGACGCTGTTTCTCGTTTCGCACAACGAACGCGACCTGCGCAGGTTCTGCACCCGCGGACTCTACCTCGACGGCGGCAAGCTGCAGCTTGATGCGCCCATCGAAGAGGTGCTCGAGCGGTACAACGCCGATCACCCGGCATAGCTACACAACGCACACAACACGAAGGCCCGGCTGGTCTCATCACACAGGATGAGACCAGCCGGGCCTTCGTGTTCAACGCCAAATAAACGCTAGTTGTTGCGCCCCAGAACGTGCTTACGGGGGCCCGCCTCGGGCAGTTGCCCGGTTGCTTCACCCATGCGGTGAATACGTAGGGTGTTCGTAGTTCCCACGACGCCGGGAGGCGATCCAGCAATGATCAAGACCTTATCGCCGAGTTCGGCGCGATCCTGCGCGAGAAGCACATCGTCAACCTGTGCAAACATCTCGTCGGTGCTCTCCACGCGAGGCACCTCGTAGCTGCGCGCACCCCAGGTCAGCTCCATGCGGCGCCTGGTCTCAGCATCGGGCGTGAACCCGAGAATCGGAATGGGCTTACGCAGACGTGACATCCGGCGAACGGTGTCACCGGACTCTGTGAACACGCAAATGTACTTTGCGCCCACGAACTCCGCCACCTCTGCGGCAGCGAGCGTAAGAGCCCCACCCTGGGTGCGCGGTGCGGCGCCCAGAGGCTCGATGCGCTCGAGCGCATGTTCTTCAGTCGCTTCGATGATGCGGGCCATTGTGGCCACGGCCTCAACCGGATATGCGCCGACGCTCGTTTCACCCGACAGCATCACCGCGTCAGCGCCGTCAAGCACAGCGTTGGCGCAGTCAGATGCTTCTGCTCGCGTGGGGCGAGGGTTCTCGATCATCGACTCGAGCACCTGCGTAGCCACGATCACAGGCTTTGCGTTGCGCCTGGCGAGTGCAACCGCTTCGGTCTGCACGAGCGGCACTCGCTCGAGCGGCAACTCGACTCCGAGGTCACCACGCGCGACCATGATGCCGTCAAAGGCGTGCACAATCTCTTCCAGGTGCTCCACCGCCTGCGGCTTCTCGATCTTCGCGATGACGGGCAGGCGCACGCCCTCCTCGTCCATGATCTCGTGTACGCGCACAATGTCGGCAGCGTCACGCACGAAGGACAACGCGATGTAATCGGCGCCAAGCGCGATGGCCCAGCGTAGATCCTGTTCGTCCTTCTCAGACAGCGCAGGTACGTTCACCGCGACACCGGGCAGGTTGATGCCCTTATTGTTCGACACCGAGCCGGGAATCTCAACAACGGTGTACACCGTGTCCTCGGTGACGCGCACCGCGCGCAACCCTACCTTGCCGTCGTCGACGAGCAGCGGATCACCCACGTTTACGTCACCCGGCAGCCCCTTGTGGGTCGTGCCGCAAATCGTCTGGTCACCCACAATATCGCGCGTCGTGATTGCAAATTCGTCGCCCACGGCCAACTCGTAGGGGCCGCCCTCGAACTTGCCCAGACGAATCTTGGGGCCCTGCAGGTCGGCGAGCACGGCGATCGGGCGCCCGACCTCGGCCTCTGCCCGGCGAATGTTGCGGTAGATGCCCTCGTGCACGTTGTACGTGCCGTGAGACATGTTCAGGCGCGCGACATTGACGCCAGCCTGAATCAGTTCGAGGGTGTGGTCATAGCTGGAGACCGCGGGCCCCCAGGTGGCGACGATTTTGGCGTGGCGCATGTAAGCTCCCTTACTTGTTAGCGGGTGTTGCCTGGTCTGACTCAGTGGCAGCCGCGGGCGGCGCCACTACTTCGTCATCTGGTTCCGCGACGCGGTCGCCCGCGTGGGGAAGAATATGAAAGTACTCGTCTGTATTTGCCGTGGCGGCTAGCGCGCTGTCGGCGGGGTTCATGCGGCCGGGCAGGTATACAGACTTCTCGATACCGACGTGGCGCTTGCGCTGAACGATAAACAACACGAGCCCTATGACAATCGCGGCGAGAGCGGCCAGCACGTTGGTGCGGATTCCGAGGAACAGCAGGCTCGGGTCGACACGCAGCGACTCAGTAAACGCACGACCGACGCCGTACCACACGAGATACATTGCAAAGAAGGTGCCCCAGCGCGGCTTCAGCTTCCGCTCGATTGCGAGCAGCACGATGACGCCCAGAATGTTCCAGAGGCCCTCGTATAGGAACGTCGGGTGGAACAGCGTGCCGTCGGGCAGGCCGATCGGGAACGCGGGGTTATCGGCCGAGATCTGCAGCCCCCAGGGAAGCGTCGTAGGCCCGCCAAAGAGTTCGTGGTTGAACCAGTTCCCGAGGCGCCCGACGGCCTGAGCAAGCAGGAGACCGGGCACGAGTGCGTCGGCGAACGACCAGAACCGTACGCCAGTGATCCGGGACGCGATGAGCACGCCGATCGCGCCGCCCAGCAGCGCACCGAAGATCGCGATGCCGCCCTGCCAGAACGCGAATGCGTCAAGCGGGTTCTTGCCCGGACCAAAGTAGTCACCCCAGTGCGTGACTACGTGGTAGAGACGCGCACCGATGATGCCGAGCACGAGCGCCCACACGAGGAAATCGAAGACCGCGCCGCGTTCGCCGCCGCGCTTGCCCAGCCGACGAGCGGTCCAGATGCCCGCCAGCACAATGCCGAGGATGATGCAGAGCGCGTAGTAGTAAATGCGCAGTGGGCCGATCTGCAGAAACTGCATGTCGGGGCTCGGGATACTGAGCGGGAGAATCATTCACTCCTCTTTCACTGGCGGCGAGGCCGCCCTAGTGGCGCGGGCGGCGATGCTGCCCGAATGGTGGGACCGCTTGCGCGGCAATTACTGAAATAATCCTAGCGCGCGGTGCTGGCTGGATCGGTGGGTGTGCGGTGAGTGCCGCTCGCGATATGGCGTACCACCTCGGCGAGCGCGGGCACTCCCCCGTCTCGCAGGGCGCGCACGAAAGCCGTGCCAACGATGGCTCCATCAGCGTATTCGAGGGCCGCTGCCACCTGCTCGGGTGTAGAAATACCAATGCCGACGCACGCGAGCGGCGCGCCCGCTTCGCGCAGGCGAGCAGTGAGCGTGCGAGCCGCGCGGTCGAGCGACGCGCGCTCACCGGTGATGCCCATCGTCGACACGGTGTACACAAACCCGGTCGTTGATTCAGACACGAGCCGCAGCCTGGCATCGCTCGAGCTCGGCGCCGCAAGAAACACGCGGTCGAGACCTTCACGCTGGCTTGCAGCGATCCAGTCTGCGGCCGCCTCGGGCGTAATGTCTGGCGTGATGAGGCCCGCGCCGCCCGCCGCAGCGAGATCGCGCGCGAACCGGTCCACACCGTACTGCAGCACAGGGTTCCAGTAGGTCATGATGAGAACGGGCACATCGACTGCCGCGCGCACGCGGCGCACCGCTTCAAACACCTGGGGTAGTTTGAATCCTCCGGCGAGCGCCGTCTGCGTCGCTTCTTGGATGACGGCGCCATCCATGACGGGGTCAGAGTAGGGCACCCCCAGCTCGATGACGTCGGCGCCGCTTCGCGCGAGCGCAATCGCGGCCTCAATGCTCGTATCGAGGTCGGGGAACGCAATGGGAAGGTAGCCAATGAGCGCGCCCCGGCGTTCAACACCCGCCCGCGTAATCGCGCGTGAAACCGATGATTCTTGCACGCTCACTCCCCCATCTCAGCATCTGCATCGAACAGGTCGAAGTATCGACCTGCCGTTGCCATGTCTTTATCGCCTCGGCCCGAAAGGTTCACTGCGATCAGGGCGCCCTCACCGAGTTCACGGCCGATACGCAGCGCGCCTGCGAGGGCGTGAGCAGACTCGATCGCGGGAATAATACCCTCGGTCTGGCTGAGCAGGCGCAGGGCCTGCATCGCCTCGTCGTCGGTGGCCGGAATGTACTCTGCACGCCCAATGTCCGCGAGCCAGGCGTGCTCGGGGCCAACGCCCGGGTAGTCGAGCCCCGCTGAGATCGAGTGAGATTCGATGGTCTGCCCGTCTTCGTCCTGCAGCACATAGGTTTTTGCGCCGTGCAAGATGCCCGGGCGCCCGCGTTCGATCGAGGCCGCATGCCGGTCGGTGTCGACGCCATCGCCCGCGGCTTCAACCCCGTAGAGCCTCACATCTGCGTCATCGAGAAACGCGTCAAACATGCCGATCGCGTTGGACCCGCCGCCGACGCAGGCCACGACGGCGTCGGGCAGCCTGCCCGCGCGCTCAAGGAGTTGAGCGCGCGCCTCTTCAGAGATGATCTTCTGAAAGTCGCGCACCATTGCGGGGAACGGGTGCGGGCCAGCGGCCGTGCCAAAGATGTAATTGGTGCGCTCGACGGAGGCGACCCAATCACGGTAGGCCTCGTTGATAGCGTCCTTCAGCGTACGGGACCCTGCTTTGACCGCCACGACCTCGGCGCCAAGCAGACGCATGCGCGCCACGTTCAACGCCTGGCGCTCGGTGTCGACCTCACCCATGTAGATGGTGCACTCGAGCCCAAAGAGCGCGGCGGCCGTGGCCGTAGCCACGCCGTGTTGGCCGGCGCCGGTCTCTGCGATCACGCGCGTCTTGCCGAGGCGCTTAGTGAGCAGCGCCTGGCCGAGCACGTTGTTGATCTTGTGCGACCCCGTATGGTTGAGGTCTTCTCGCTTCAAGAAGATGCGTGCGCCGCCCCCGTGTGCCGCGAACCGCGGCACCTCGGTAATGGGCGACGGCCGCCCAGCGTACGACATCAACAGCTCGGTCAGCTCTGCCCCGAACTTGGGGTCAGCCTTCGCTTCGTCGTACGCGCAGGTCAGCTCATCGATCGCCGCAATGAGCGACTCGGGCATAAAGCGCCCACCGAATTCACCGAAGAAGGGTCCGTTCGCCTCGCGGAGGCTCCCGGTTCCCACGTCGTTGTGTGTCATGGTCTCCCTGTCGGGTTAGACGCTGAGGTAAGACTTCAGCGTCGAAATTGGATCGCCGCCGGTAACGAGCGCTTCGCCGACGAGCACCACATCGGCGCCCGCCTCTCGATAGCGCTCGACGTCGGTGACGTTCAGCACGGCTGATTCTGCAACACGAATCACGCCTGCTGGGATCTGATCGGCGACGCGACCAAACAGCTCTTTGTCGAGCTCAAACGTGCTCAGGTTGCGCGCGTTGACGCCCACCAGCTGTGCGCCAAGGTCAACGGCGCGTGCCACCTCATCGGCCGTGTGAGTCTCCACAAGAGCCGTCATGCCGAGCTCTCGGGTAAACGCGTAGAGCGCTTCAAGTCGGTCCTGTGGCAGCGCGGCCACGATCAGCAGCACGAGGTCGGCGCCCGAAGCTCGGGCCTCTAGTACCTGATACTCGTCACCGATGAAGTCTTTGCGCAGCACGGGAATGCTGACGGCCTTGCGCACCGCTTCGAGGTCTGCCAGGGACCCCTTGAACTTACGCTCTTCGGTGAGCACACTCACGACGCTCGCACCGCCCGCCTCGTACTGCGCGGCGAGTGCCTGCGGCTCGGCGATGGCGGCGAGGTCACCCCGCGAAGGGCTAGCGCGCTTCACCTCTGCGATCACCTTCATGTGATCGGCGGGCGAGAGGGCAGCCAGCGCGTCGAGCGCTGGCGTACGCGAAAGGGCGAGCTTCTCGAGCTCGCCGTAGGGCAGCCGCACACGGCGCTGGCGGGCGTCCTCAAGGGAGCCCGCCAGCAACTGTTCCAGCACCTTAGTCGTGCGACTTCGGCGTGTACTTGGGACCGTTGACCCCGTAGCCGGCCTTCGCGAGGATCCAGCCAAGAAGTGCGCCCACTGCGACAATGCCCGCTGACACCCACACCATGGTGGGGTTATGCAGGAAGAAGAAAACGGTGCCGCTTGCGACTCCGATCAGCATCACTACAACCGCCGTCCATGCGGCGGGCGAATCGCCGTGACCAGGTTCTTCGTGCTGGGTACTCATGAATCTCCTCTGAATGGGTGTGAACATCTCAAGCCTACCTGAAATTGGGCACGCACTCGCACCGTGCGTGGCCACCGGGTCAGTCCCGATTGGTGTCAGGCGCGTCTGACGCGTCCGACTCAGCCTCGGTCGGGTCTTCACCCTCACTCAGCGAGTCCCAGTCCGAGATCCGATCGCGCGATGCTTCCGGATCTTTTGCGGGCGAAGCTTCGTACTTGCGGCCCGCCACGGCCCAGCGGCCACTCACGAAGATGACGACGATGCCAGCGCACGCAGCGAGCACGCCCGCTCCAGCGGTGACAAATGACCAGGGCGTAAGGCTGTAGTCGAGCACCGATGCCAGGCCTGCATGCCCGGCAAGCCCTGTGAGCTCGGTGACGCGGGCCGTCATCGCTTGGACAGGGTCAGAGGCGGCTGTCACCGACAGTGCGGTGATGCCCGCGCCGAGCCCCGCCACCAGCACGCCGAGTACCCGGCGAAACACCGGTCCTGCGATTGACAGGGCGAGCGCTGCCGCGACGACCGCGATCGCGACCGGTGACAGGGCTGCATTGAGGTCGTACCCCGAGGGTGTCTCGGCTGCTCCGCCTTCAAGTGCAATCTCGATCCACGGCTGCGATCCCGCCCCGAGCGCGACCGCGCCCGCGATCGCGATGACGCCGAGCGTGAGTGGTTTAGCGCGCACTTTAAGCCCCCGTTGGTGTCGTTTGGGTGCCGCCCTCAAGCGGGCCTGCCTCTGTCAGCTGGGCGAGCGAGTTAGCGATCGCAATCGCGCGCAGCGGCGCCGCGGCCTTACTCGCGCACTCGGCGTCTTCGCTTTCGGGCACCGAGTCGGCCACAATGCCTGCCCCGGCCTGCACCATCGCGACGCCGTCTTTAATGGTCGCTGTGCGAATCGCGATCGCGAGATCGGCCGCGCCCCCGAGCCCAAAGTATCCGACTACACCGCCGTATACCCCGCGCTGCACGGGCTCGAGTTCGTCGATGATCTGCAGTGCGCGCGGCTTGGGTGCGCCTGAGAGCGTGCCAGCTGGGAACGTTGCACGAAACACGTCGACCGGGTTCTCACCACGACTAATGCGCCCCTCAACGGTTGACACAATATGCATGATGTGGCTAAAGCGTTCAATGCGCATAAACTCGGTCACTTCGACGCTGCCCGGCTCGCACACGCGCAGCAGATCGTTACGTGCCAGATCGACGAGCATCAGGTGCTCGGCGCGCTCCTTTTCATCGGCGAGCAACTCGCGCTCGTGCCGCTGGTCTTCGGGCGTCGTGGCGCCTCGCGGCCGCGAGCCTGCGATCGGATGGGTCATCACGTGCCCATCGCTCTGCACTGTCACAAGCGCTTCGGGGCTCGAACCGACGACAGCGAATGCCTCACCCTCGGCATCCTCCAGCTGCAGGAGGTAGAGGTACGGGCTCGGGTTCAGGTGCCGCAGTACCCTGTACACGTCGAGCGGATCGGCCGTACAGGGGTGATCGAACCGCTGCGAAGGCACCACCTGGAAGATGTCGCCGTCAACGATGTACTGCTTAGCACGCAGCGTAGCCGCAATGAATTCGGGGGTCGTGGTGAGGCGATCCGGCGTAGCAATAGCCGAGCGATCGAGCGTGCCGAGCGGCGAGGGGGCCGCTTGGGCCAGGTCTGCCTGCAGCGCGTCGAGGCGACGCTGCGCGCTCTCCCACTGCTCGTCGGCCGTGGGTGTCGTACCCCCCGCCGTCTCACCCAGCGCGTCGTCATTGAGCACATTGGCGAGCAACACAACGCTGCCTTCGCGGTGATCGATGACGACTAGCTCTGAGACAAAGCTGAGTGACTGCGTCGGCAGGCCGGGCCCCGCGGCTGGCCTGTGCTCGAGCTTCTCAAACTGCCGCACGGTCTCCCACCCGAGGTAGCCAACGAAGCCGCTCGCGAGTGGAGGCAGGCCGGGCACCTCGGGGGTGCGCCAGCGCTCGTAGACCGCGCGCAGCGCTTCGACCGGAGCGAGGTGCGCGACACCACCCGGCAAGAGCCGTTCCTCACTCAGCCCGCGGCCCTGGGCGGGCGCCCAGTGCGCCTGGCCGCCGCGCTCCCCCAGCACACCGAAACTACCGGCCCCCACGAAGCTAAAGCGGGTCCAAACCCCGCCCTGCTCGGCAGACTCCAGCAAGAACGTACCGGGGCGCGAGGCCGCCACCTTGCGATAAATACTGACCGGGGTGTCTGCGTCAGCGAACACCTCGCGGCAGACGGGAATAACGGCGTTGGTGGCTCGCGCGGCGTCGAAGGCCGCTCGCGTCGTCGTAAGGCTCACCGTTTCAGCCTACAGCTTACCGTCGGTGCTCGGGTCGCCCACGACGGCCGCAAGCTCGCGGCCGGTGAAGCAGGTGCGGGTGCCCGTGTGGCAGGCGGCCCCCAACTGGACCACACGCACGAGCAGGGTGTCACCGTCGCAGTCCATCTGGGCGCTGCGCACGTATTGCCGATGGCCAGACGTATCGCCCTTGCGCCAATACTCCTGACGCGAACGCGACCAAAATGTGACGCGCCCGCTCGTGAGCGTGCGCCGTGCAGCTTCACGGTCCATCCACGCGAGCATCAGCACGTCGCCGGTTTCGTCATCTTGAATGATGGCGGGAACGAGGCCATTCTCGCCGAAGACGATGTGTGCGACGTCGTCGGTCACGCTGTCGCTCATGCTGTCGCCTCGGGCGCCGCATCCGGCAACCGCACCGTGTGACCTGCATCTGCGAGGGCACGTTTCACATCACTAATCGTAAAGTGGCCGTCGTGAAACACCGAGGCTGCGAGCACCGCGTCGGCACCAGCGTCCACGGCGGGCGCAAAGTGCTCGACCTTGCCCGCGCCGCCCGACGCAATGATCGGCACCTGCGCGATCTCGCGCACCAACCGGGTCAGCTCAAGGTCAAAGCCCGCGAGGGTGCCGTCGGCGTCCATCGAGTTGACCAGCAGCTCACCGGCCCCGCGCTCGACTGCCTCGCGGCACCACTCGAGCGCATCGAGGTCGGTCTCGCGCTTGCCGCCGTGGGTGGTCACCACGAAGCCGCTGGGGGTGCGCTCACTGCGCTTCACATCGAGCGACAGAACGATCACCTGTGATCCAAAGCGATCGGCAATCTCGCCCAAAACATCGGGGCGGGCGATCGCGGCACTATTGATGCCAATCTTGTCAGCCCCCACCCCGAGCAGCCGGGCGACGTCGTCGGCCGAGCGCACACCACCGCCCACGGTGAGAGGAATGAACACCTGCTCGGCCGTGCGGCTGACCACGTCGTAGGTGGTCGAGCGGTCATCGACGGTCGCGGTTACATCGAGAAAAGTGAGCTCGTCTGCCCCCTGCTCGGCGTAGCGAGCGGCGAGTTCAACGGGGTCGCCCGCGTCACGCAGATTTAAGAAGTTGACGCCCTTGACCACGCGGCCGGCCGCAACGTCAAGGCAGGGAATAACACGAGTAGCGATGCTCATTTGCTTACCCTCTACAGTCGCGCAGCGTGAATCGCGGTAACGATGATCGCCTTGGCGCCGAGCTCGTAGAGCTGGTCCATCACATCGTTTGCCTCGTCAGCGCACACCATTACGCGCACAGCCACCCAGTCTGGGTCTTTCAGCGGTGAGACTGTCGGTGACTCGCTGCCGCTCGCAATCTGGGTCGCTTGTTCGAGCTTGGCGTGCGGCAGGTCGTACTCCACCATCACGTACTTGCGTGCGACGAGCACGCCGCGCAACCGGCGCATGAGCCGTTCGATACCCGCATGCTCCGTGGGCCCTCCGATGAGTACGGCGGTCGACTCGAGAATCACGGGACCAAAGATGTCGAGGCCCGCGGCGCGCAGCGTCGCCCCGGTAGATACGACGTCTGCCACAGCGTCAGCGACGCCCAGCTGCACGGCAGACTCTACAGCGCCGTCGAGCTTCACGAGTGTTGCGATGATGCCGCGCTCACGCAAGAAATTGTCGACGAGGGTCGGGTAGCTGGTGGCGACCCGCTTGCCGGCCAGGTGTGTCAGTTCAGTTACCTCGCCGCCCGCGGGGGCCGCAAAGCGAAACGTCGAATCCGCGAAGTCGAGGTGTTCGATTTCGCGTGCAGCAGAGCCCGAGTCGAGCAGCAGGTCGCGACCGGTGATGCCCACATCGAGCGCGCCAGAGCCCACATAAGTGGCGATGTCGCGCGGGCGCAGGTAGAAAAACTCTACGTCGTTGCGCACGTCGGCGTGCACGAGCTTGCGGCTATCGCGACGACCGGAATAGCCGGCCTCCGCGAGCATCTCGGAGGCGATTTCAGACAGCGACCCCTTATTAGGGACGGCGATGCGAAGCATAAGTGTTAGTTCCTCACGGGTACGGCCGACGCGGCTTCACGCCGGCCACGGGATATTACAAAAGGCCGGAGAGCGTCAGCGCGCGGGGTGAGGCGCTGACGCTAGAGATGCGTGTAGACGTCCTCGAGGGAGAGTCCCTTGGAGAGCATGAGCACCTGCAGGTGGTACAGCAGCTGGCTGATTTCTTCGGCGCAGGCTTCGTCTGATTCGTGCTCAGCGGCCATCCACACCTCGGCGGCCTCTTCGACGATCTTCTTGCCAATCGCGTGCACACCAGCGTCGAGCCGCGCGACGGTGTCGCTGCCCTCGGGGCGGCTAGCCGCCTTTTCGCTCAGCTCGGCAAACAGCGTTTCGAACGTTTTCACGTCTCTACCCTATCGTGCGCGGCTTAGGCGCTGTGCACGTGAGACGCGGCGGCGGCACGCAGGTCTGCAATGCGGTGCTCTGGTACGCCACCGTACACGGCTGACCCGGCTACGAACGTGTCGGCGCCAGCTTCTGCTGCCATGGCGATCGTGTTGACCGTAATACCGCCGTCGACCTGCAGCCACACATCAAGCCCCAGCTTGGCTTTTGCCTCGGCGAACTTGCGCAGCTTCGGCATCATGTCGGGCATAAACGACTGCCCACCAAAGCCCGGCTCTACGGTCATCACGAGCACCTGATCAAACTCGGGCAGCAGTTCGAGATAGGGCTCCGGATCAGTACCGGGCTTCAGCGCGATGCCCGCGCGCGCACCCATGTCACGGAGCTTTCGGGCGAGTCGCACCGGGTCTTCGGTGGCCTCGGCGTGGAACGTGACGGAGTATGCGCCGAGTTCGGCGTAGCCGGGCGCCCAGCGATCGGCGTTAGAGATCATGAGGTGCATGTCGAGCGGAATCGGCGACACCGCCTGGATGCGCTCCACAATGGGAGGCCCCATGGTGAGGTTTGGCACGAAGTGGTTATCCATCACGTCGACGTGCACGAGGTCGGCGGTCGCAATCGCCTGCAACTCGGCCTCGAGGTTTACAAAGTCTGCGGAAAGAATGCTCGGGTTAATGCGCTGCTGGCTCACCCCATAAGCTTATGGGTTCGGTCGTGAAATCAACATTCGGTCTTCATCTGTCTCACGGTCGCCTAGGCTTGAGGGTATGAGTGATTCACCCGACCACCCAACCACGCCCGCGCAAGACCCCCAGCAGCCGCAGCAGCCACAGGCCGCAAACCCGGCAGAACCTACGCCGTCCTCTGCTGCTCCGGGCGGACTCGCGCCTTCACCCGGCATCGCGCCCCCGGCTGGCATGGCCGCTCCTGAGCTTTCGCAGCCTACCGAGCAGCCCCAGTTCGCGCAGCCCCAGTTCGCACAGGAGCCCACCGCTCCGCAGTACGGCCAGCCCCAGTTTGAGCAGGCGCAGTTTGAACAGGCGCAGTCTGAACAGCCGCAGTTCGCGCAGCCGCAGGACCCGACGCAGCCTCAGTTCGCACAGGAGCCCGCCGCACCGCAGTACGGCCAGCCCCAGTTCGCGCAGGATCCGGCAGCAGCCCAGTTTGCGCCCGCAGCGGGCGGCCCGGGAGAGCCCACCGCCCCCGGTGGTCCGGCAGGTCCGGCAGGTCCGGGAGGACCCAAGAAGGGGCTCTCCACGGGCGCCATCATCGGCATCGTTGGCGGCGCGATCGCACTCATCGTTTTGCTCGTCGTCGGCGGCCTATTCGCGTTCCGCGCGCTCTCGGGCCCCGCAGACAGTGGCGACTCCGCGGGCTCTGCCAGCAGCTCTGAGGGCAAGGCAATCAAGCGAGCAAAGACGCCCGACGGCACGATCGAGCAGTTCTTGAACGCGCTCGCCGAGGGCGACGCCAACACGGCACGCAAGCTCGCGGGCGGCGCCACCTCTGACGATCTGCTCTCTGATGAGGCCCTGGCAGCGCAGCTGAAGGTGGCCCCGATCACTGCCATCGAGGTCGACCCCGTAGTTGACGAGCCAAACGACTACGAAGCCACCGTCACCGCATCGTTTGACATCGGCGATACCACCGTCACGCGCGACTTCAAGCTGTGGAACTCGCGTGATTCGTGGGAGATCTCTGACGCACTCGTGAGCTTCTCGCTCGATGCGTTCAAGGGTCTCGAGCCGCAGGTTAACGGCATCGAGGTGCGCCCCAGCACGTCGCAGAAGGCGTTCCCCGGCGCCTACCAGATCTCGCTCGGCCTCGAGCAGTTCGAACTCGACAGCAAGGTCGACACCTTTGTGCTCGGCGATCGCAACGACGCCGACGCAATGTACAGCTTGAAGCCGCGACTCACCGAAGCCGCGACCGAAGAGTACCGCACCCTCGTGGCGGCCGCACTCACGAAGTGCCTCGAATCGACCACGTTCACGACCGACTGTGGCCTTGAGGTGTCGCAGGAGCTCAGCGGCGGCGAAAAGGTCATCGACGGCACGATCGTGCGCACAATCGGCACCGAGGGTGAAGCGAAGCTGAAGCGCCTCGAGCCGACCACCAGCTACAGCGCTCCGACCGTTGTGTCGACCTACGACTACATCACGGTCACCACGACCGCGCAGGTCGACAACAATGGCACGACCGAAGAAGGCACCCTGTACGGCGGCGGCATGATGCTCACGCCCACCGTCGACTTCGCAGAGGCGAAGCCCAAGGTGACCTGGGAGTAATAACACCGGTTACGTGCGACAGGCGCACGCACACGACGGGCCCGGCAGCAATGCCGGGCCCGTCGTGTTTATTTTTGCGCCGGATCGCCCGGCGCCGCGCAACTACCGCGTGAAGAGCGCAATAAACATTGCGTCGGTGCCGTGGCGATGCGGCCACAACTGCACGCTGAGTTCGTCACCCGCGAGATCGATGTCTCCGCGCGCGAGAGTTGACACGGTCTGGCGCGCGTCGAGCTCCCGCAGGCCCTCGTGCCTGGCGAGCAGCCTGTCGACGCCCGCCCGAGTCTCGGCGAGGTGCGGTGAACACGTCACATAGGCGAGTACCCCGCCGGGCTTCAGGTGTGCCACAGCGGCATCGAGCAGGTCGGCCTGCAGCTGTGTCAGCTCGGGCAGGTCGCTCGGTTGTTTGCGCCAGCGCGCCTCGGGCCTGCGCCGCAGCGCCCCGAGCCCTGAACACGGCGCGTCAACGAGAATTCGGTCGAACTCTTCGCCACCGTACGCTTCGTCTCGGCGGCCATCAAAGGAGACAACCTCTACCGTGTCGGCGACCGCTTCGACCGAGCTGCGCACGAGCTGGGCGCGATGCGGCGCCACCTCGTTCGCACGCACCGTCGCCCCAGCTGCCCGCGCCTCGGCTCCGAGCAGCGCACTCTTGCCGCCTGGGCCAGCGCACAGGTCGAGCCAGCGCTCGCCCGATGCGATCGGCCGCGCGCGGCTGAGCGCGAGAGCGGCGAGCTGTGAGCCCTGGTCTTGCACACGAAGTGCCCCCTCCGGGAGCCCCGCCGCCGCGATCGCGCGCGCCGGGTCTCCGCCCGCCAGCGTGTAGCCGACGGGCGAGAAACCAGACGCCACGATGACCGCATCGCCTTCTGGCCCGTGCTGCCTCTCGAGGTCTGCGCTCTCGCCGAACCCGGGCAGTAGTGCCAGGTTCACAAGCGGGGCGATATTGTCGGCTTCCAGCAGCGCCGGCAGTTCATCGCCGCGCCCCTCAGCTTTGAGCGCTGCGCGCAGCGCACGCAACACCCAGGCGGGGTGGGAGGTTTGGGCGGCGAGCGCTTGGTCCTTCGACGACGCCCCGGCCGCGATGCGCTCATCCCACTCCTCCGGTGCGACGCGGCCCACCGCGCGCAGTACACCGTTGACGAAGCCCGCGCCGCCGGGCGAAGCCACGAGGCGCTGCAGTTCAACGCTCTCGTTGACGGCCGCGTGTGAGGCTGTGCGCATGCCGAGCAGCTGGTGCACACCCAGGCGCAACACGTTGAGCGTACGCGGATCTACCTGTGCAACCTCACGGGCTGACGCAAGTTCAATAATGCGGTCGTATCGGCCGCGCCAGCGCAGCGTACCCGCTACTAACTCGGTGACGAGCCCCGCGTCGCGGTGATCAAGGCCCGCCTCACGAATACGTGCAGGCAGGGCGAGGTTCGCAAAAGCTTCGCGTTCGGTCACGTCCCGCAACACATCGTAGGCGGCGAGCCTTGCGGGTGACACCCGCGGCTTGCCCTGTTGACGTTTGGGCTGGCGACGCTGCGAATGCTGCTGTTGGCGCTGTGAGCGCTGCTCGCCGCTCATGCGATCACCGCGCTTCCGCCGCGGCCACGCAGCCAGTCGGCAGCAGCCATCGCGGGCTTACCCGCGGGCTGTACCCGCACGAGCTCGAGCGCTCCGTCAGTCAGCTGTAGCAGTACGCGGCCAGCGACGTGGGTCACTGATCCGGCGCGCAAACCCGACGCCGCAGCTGCCTCACCGGCCCCTGGCGCCGGGCGCAGCTCGTGGAGCTTGAGCGGCGCGTCGTCGTGCAGTGCATAGGCGCCGGGCTCTGGCGTCATGCCAGCCCACTGCGCCAATACCTCGGCCGTGCCGCGCGCGAGATCCAGCTTGCCGTCTTCGCGGGTGAGTTTGTGCGCGTAGCTCGTCTCTCCCTGCTGCGGTACCCCGGCCGCGGGGTCGTGCGCAAGAGCCGTAATCGCTTCAAGCAGGGCGCTCGTACCAAACTGCGAAAGCTGGGTGAGTGCCTCGCCTGCACTCGTGCCTGGCGCGAACTCGTGAGCGTCGCGGCTGAGCACGTCGCCCGCGTCGAGCGCCGCCACAAGCCTGAAAGCGGTGACCGAGAGCGTCTGCTCCCCGGCGGCGAGCGCACGCTGCACGGGCGCCGCGCCGCGCCAACGAGGCAGGTCCGAGAAGTGGAGGTTGATCCAGCCGAGAGTGGGCAAGCTCAAGAGCGGCTCGCGCACGAGGCCGCCGTACGCGACGATCACGCCGAGCTCGGCGTGCAGTTCACGCGCCCACGCGAGGGCAGCGTCGTCGAGCCTGTTGGCTTTGAACACGGGCAGCCCGAGTTCTTCGGCGGCGAGCGCGACTGGTGAGGGGGTGAGTACGCGCTTGCGCCCGAGTGGGGCGTCTTCTCGTGTAATGACGCCCGCAATGTCGTGCCCGTGCGCTGCGAGCGCACGCAGGCTGGGCACGGCGAACTCTGGGGTTCCGGCAAAAATGATCCGCATGGTTCTATTCTCTCAGGGCGGCAGTGCGTCAATGTGCTGGTACACTCAGCGACATGCATGCAGCGAGCCTCACCACCGTGAATTTTTGGTGGACCGTCTGAGGACGGTCTAGGCACGCAGCTGCATTTCCGACACCGCCTCTCGCTGGGCGGTGTTTTTTCGTCTCGAGTGGCGCAATGAAGCAAAGGATCCTTACATGTCACACTCTGATTCGCTCTCTCCCTACCGCGCGAACGCCGAGGGCTTTTTCGGTGAGTACGGCGGGGCGGCGCTGCCACCGCATCTCGCTGGCCCCATGGCCGAGGTCGCTGCGGCCTATGAGGAGGCCTCGGCTGACCCGCAGTTTCAAGACGAGTTGCAGGCGCTGCTTGCCAAGTATGTCGGCCGGCCGTCGCTCTTGTACTTCGCCCGAAACCTCACGAACGAGCTCGGCGGTGCCCGCGTGTACTTCAAGCGCGAAGACCTCAACCACACGGGCGCGCACAAGATTAACCACTGTTTGGGTGAGGCGCTGCTCGCAAAGCGCATGGGCAAGAAGAAGCTGATCGCTGAGACGGGGGCAGGCCAGCACGGTGTGGCACTCGCGACGGCGGCAGCGCTCGTGGGCCTCGAGTGCGAGATTCACATGGGTGCGATTGACGTGGCGAAGCAGCACCCCAACGTGGTGCGCATGGAGCTGCTCGGCGCAAAGGTCGTGTCGGTTGAAGAGGGAGGCCGCTCGCTCAAGGAGGCCGTCGATTCTGCGTTCGGTGTGTACGCGGCGGCGCCCGACGAGTATTTCTTTGCGATCGGCTCGGTCGTGGGGCCACACCCGTTCCCGTCGATGGTGCGCGACTTTCAATCGGTGGTGGGGCGCGAGGCGCGCGCCCAGATTCTCGAGGCAGAGGGCCGGCTGCCCGACCTGCTGATCGCCTCGGTGGGTGGCGGGTCGAACGCGCTGGGGCTCTTCGACGCGTTTCTCGCCGACGAGGGCGTGCGTGTGATGGGTGTCGAGCCGGGGGGCGAGGGCCTGGAGGGTGACCGTCACGCGGCGACGATGACGCTGGGAACTCCCGGCACCCTGCACGGCATGTTCACGAAGGTGCTGCAGACCGAATCGGGTGAGCCCTCGCCCGTGCACTCGATCGCGTCGGGTCTTGACTACCCCGGTGTGGGCCCGCAGCACGCGCACCTCGAAAGCCTCGGCCGCGCCGAGTACGTGTCGGTGTCGGACTCAGAGACGCTGGCGGCGTTTCAGACGCTGTCGCGGGTGGAGGGAATTATTCCGGCGCTCGAGTCGTCACACGCGATCGCGCAGGTGATCAAGGTCGCGCCCACCATGCCGAAGGACGCGATCATCATCGCGAATCTGTCGGGGCGTGGCGACAAAGACGTGGACTACGTCGCCGAGCTCATCAAACAGCAGCTCGCCGCGGTCTAGGAATTCGCGGTCTAGAAATTCGCGGTCTAGGAATCCGCGGCCTAGGAATCGAATACGCCGCGGTCGTCGAAACGCAAGCGTAGGGCCTCGGGGCGTGCTCGCCCCGGGGCTCGTGCTTTTGTGCGGGCGGAAGCGCCCGCCGCGTCCGCGACGAGCGCGCCCCGCAGCCGCGACGCCACCTCCGCACCGCGAGCGTAGTCGAATCGTACGATGGCGCGCACGAGCCCCGGCGGAGTTTTGCCGGGACCGCCAGCGGGCAGCTGTGTGGGGCCAAGGTGATCTACCCCCGGCATGCCTTGGAGAGCATCGAGCGCCCGGCCCACCTCTGCGTGCCCACCGGTCACGCTCGCCACACGCACCGCCGGCGGATACCTGAGCTGGTGTCTGTCGTGCAGTTCTTGGTGCAGCCACTCTTGGGTGCGGCCGGTCACGAATGCGCGCACGGCGGGACCGCCGCCTGCCGCGAGCAGGCAGTGCCCGTCGGGGGCCGCGAGCGCCGCCGCGTTCTCCCACCAGCGCACGCAGTCCTCGGCCGAGCGCAGCGATTCTCGCGAGAGCAGCCGCTCGGCGTCGAGCAGCACGACCGCACGGTACCCGCCCGCCGCGAGCGGCTCGGCCCCGCGGGTTGCTACAACGAGTGCGGGCCTCGCGTCAACGCGTTCACGCGCGTGTTCGCCATCACTCAGAAGTATGCGGGCGCCCGCGAACTGTCGTTCGAACTGTTCGACTGTGCGCTCTGACCCCATGCCACGTTCGACGAGATACCGGCCGTTGCACTCGCTGCAGTGCCAGGTGGCGGCGTTCGTGCCACACCAGCGGCACGCCGCGCGTTGCGCCGAACGAAACCCGATGGGCCCCTGGCAGGCCAGGCATCGGGCAAGCTCACCACAGTCGTGGCAGGCCGCTATCGGCGCGTAGCCCGGGGTCGCCACCTGCACGAGCACAGGCCCGGACTGCAGCGCTTCTCGGATGGTACGCGCTGCGATCTCGGGCACGCGACCCGCAAATGCGTCGGGCGTCATCGCAGCATCGGCGTGCAGAATGCGTGTGCGCTTGGGTGGGTTCTGCTGGGCCCGCACATACCCGATGTCGATGAGGCGCTGCACCTCGGCGCTGCGGGCGTGGGCGCCAAAGAACAGCCCGGCTCCGGCCTGCCCTGCACGCACGAGCGCCGAGTCTCGCGCGTGCACGTACGGTGCGAGCGGCTCGGCAAGCACGGGATCACCATCGTCCCACAGCAGGATCGCGCCGAGCGCGTGCGCGGGGGCGTAGACCGCTGAGCGGTTGCCGACGATGATGCGCGGTTCGTGGTCGAGGGCGCGCAAGAACCCGGCGTAGCGCTCGCCGTTTGACTGCCGCGAGTCGACGCGCACCACGTCTTCGTGCCCGAGCGCGGCGAGCGCATCGCGCAACTGGTCGAGGTCGCGCCAATCGGGCACGGCACAGATCACGCTGCGCCCCGCCTCGTACACCGCCATGGCGATGCGGGCGTACTGCGCTGCCCACCCGCCCACCCACTCGCCCGTGTGTAACCGTTCGGGGCCGTGGGAGGCGGTGAGCGCAAGCCTCGCGCCCGTAAGCAGCTCGTGCGCGATCACTTCTTCTGCACTGGGCTCACGATCGAGCGTGACCGGGGCAGTCTCTGGCTCCGGATCCCCCTCGGCCGGCACCTCAGCAATGTGCTGTTTCTCGACCCGCACCATGCGCTGCGGAATCGCGAGACGCAAAATGTCGCCCGCCGAGCCGCCCGCCCGGTCAGCGACCGCGCGGGCCACCCGCCACACCTCAGGGGTGAGGAGCGGCACCGGAGACACGATGTCGGCGATGGGGGCGAGTTCGCCGCCAAACTCGCTGCGCTCGGCAAACTCGATGACGTAGCCAAAGCTCTTGCGATCCTTCGACCGAAACGGCACCCTCACCCGGTGCCCCACCCGCAGCTTGTCGTGCAGCTCGGCAGGTACCGCGTAATCAAACAGGTGGTCGAGCTGTGGGAGCGCCGAATCGAGCAGCACACGAGCGACCCTGCGTTCCCCCGGCTGCTCGGCTTCTTCGATTCCGGCGCTCACCACACTCCCTTTATTTGACGCTAGACGCCCGCAGCGGCACGCAGCTCGGCGACGCGGGGCGTTGCCTCCCACGTAAACTCGGGCAGTTCACGGCCGAAGTGTCCGTACGCACTTGTCGCAGCATAGATGGGGCGCAGCAGTGCGAGGTCACGAATAATCGCGAGCGGGCGCAGATCAAAGACCTCACGTACGGCAGCTTCGATGCGCTCGCGCGGTACCGTTTCGGTGCCGAATGTTTCGACGTACAGCCCCACCGGGTGGGCGCGGCCAATCGCGTACGCCACCTGCAGCTCGGCACGCTTCGCGAGCCCCGCCCGCACAACGTGCTTAGCTACCCAGCGCATCGCGTAGGCGGCCGAGCGGTCGACCTTTGAGGGGTCCTTACCGCTAAAGGCACCGCCGCCGTGACGGCTCGTGCCGCCGTAGGTGTCGATGATGATCTTGCGACCGGTGAGACCGGCGTCGCCCATCGGGCCACCAATCACAAACGGGCCTGCCGGGTTAATGAAGATGTCGGCGTGATCGCTCAAGAGATCGACCCGGCCGAGCACGGGGCGAATGACCTCGCGCTCAATGACCTCGCGCAGCGCAGGCTGTGAGATGTCGGCGTGGTGCTGTGTCGAGAGCACGATCGCTTCTACGCTTGCGGCGCGATCGCCGTCGTAACCGATCGTGACCTGCGTTTTACCATCGGGGCGCAGCTCGGGCACGATGCCCGCTTTGCGCACCTCGGTGAGGCGTTCTGCCATGCGGTGGGCGATCCAGTTGGGCAGCGGGTGCAGCTCGGGGGTCTCGTCCGTGGCATAGCCAAACATGATCCCCTGGTCGCCCGCGCCCTGTGCGCTGAGCGGATCAACTTCTTCCGCTGATGTGCGTACCTCGAGCGACGAATCCACACCGCCCGCGATGTCGGGCGACTGCTGCCCGATCGACACCGAGATGCCACATGACGCGGCGTCAAATCCCATCTCGGAGCTGGTGTACCCAATGTCGCGGATCGCCTCGCGCACGATCTGCGGGATCTCGACGTAGCCGCTGGTAGACACTTCGCCCGCCACGTGTACGAGCCCTGTCGTGACCATCGTCTCGACCGCGACGCGGGCGCCCGTGTCTTGCTCGATCATTGCGTCGAGAATCGAGTCAGAGATGCGGTCGCAAATCTTGTCGGGGTGCCCTTCGGTAACGGACTCAGAGGTGAACTGGCGCAGTGGCACGGGGGCTCCTAGCAGTGCGAGCGAAAAATGAACGTGGGAAAACAGCGGTGGCGCCGGATCCCTCCAATAAGGGTATCCGACGCCACCGACATCGCTGCTTTCGCGGCGAAGTGTTACTTCGTGCAGGCGAACCTGCGTACGATTACGCTTCTTCGCCAGCCTCGAGGGCTTCGTCAGCAAGCTCATCGTCTTCAAGCTCAGCGAGATCTGATTCCTCGATGGGCTTCATTTCAAGCTTGCCCTCGACGATCTCGTGCAACGCGATCGACAGCGGCTTGTCATCGACCGACGAGTCGACGAGCGGCCCGACGTTATCGAACAGGTTGCCATCGTGCAGATCCGTGTAGTAGTCGTTGATCTGGCGGGCGCGCTGTGAAGCGAACACCACCAGCGCGTACTTAGAATCCACCTTTTCGAGCAGATCGTCGATCGGCGGGTCGATGATGCCGTTGGGGTTGGCCATGTACACACTCCTCTAGTAGACCTTTCTATCTTACCCGAGGAATGCTGCCAGTGGGGCGCGGCCGACTTTTAGGCCGGGCCCCGCCGATCCGGAGCGCGTGAATGCTAGCCCAGAAGCGACCGAATCACGACGTGGCCGCGGCCCGTAGACACCCGTGTCCAGGTGAGGGTGCGCGTGACGCGCGCAGGCTCCTCCCCCAAGAAACCCAGCGCCTCAGCTGCGAAGGCGGCAGCAGCGGGCACACCCGGGGCCACTTCGGCCCCCCACACCGACGCGCGCACCTTATGCACGACGGCCTCGCCGGGGTCCTGCGGCAGCGCTTCGGCAACCCGCGCGATTCCTGCCTCGGCGACGGCGCTGAGTGACGAGGCGTCGATCGCGCCGGCAGGCTCCCATCCGGCAGCGGGGGGCAGTACGCCCGTCCAGGCCGCCATCGCGGGCACGTCGGGCAGCTCGAGCGCAAGCCCGATGATGCCTAGCCGAGCGATGCGATCGAGCAGCGCGCGCCCCTGCACCGTGACGTCGATGGGCGTCTCGGGCGTGTGAGCGAGCGCAAAGGCGCGCATGACGAGCACGACGGGCACCGAATCCGTGATGCCCATGGGGGCCTGCGTGCAGCCGTATACCGCGAGCACACCGCCGCGGGTCACCATGCGCACCTCGGGCTTACCCGCCCGCTGCAAACGTTCGAGAAAGATGCGCAGGTCGTCGCGCGTGGCATGGTCTAGGAGAGCGAGTGTGGCGGCCATCCCACGAGCCTACCGGGGCGACCTGCGCTGAAAGCGCGCTAGTGTTGAGGCACCGCCCGTGCAACCCACTCAGGAGGACTCAATGACCGCGTTTCCAGACCTGCTCGCGATGCTTTCGGTGCTCGATTCGGGCGCTAGAACGACCGAGGATATTCTGACGGGGCCCGCATTTCCCACCCCGCACGGTCGGTCGTTTGGTGGCCAGGTGCTCGGGCAGGCGATCTCGGCGGCAGGCACCACTGTGCCCGAAGACCGCCAGATTCATTCGATGCACGGCTACTTCTTGCGCCCGGGCAACAGCGAAGAGCGCATGACCTTTGAGGTCGCAAGGCTCTATGACGGGCGTTCGTTCTCGACACGCCGCGTACAGGCCTACCAGGGCGGCGACGTCTTGATGTCGATGATCTCGTCGTTTCAGGAAGACGACCCCGGGGTCGAACACCAGGAACCGATCGACCTGTCTGACGTGCCCGACCCCGAGTCGCTTCCGAGTGTGTGGGAGAAGTATGGCCACCTCGCTGGCGACGGCCGGGCCTCTTGGGTGATGAATCGCCCATTCGATTTTCGCTACGTCGAGTCAGACATCATCTTGCGCGTGCCCGAGCGCACCAACACGCAGCGGGTGTGGATGCGCAGTCGCGATACCTTCGACGCGTCAGCGCTCTTGAACGCCGCAGCGCTCGCGTTTGGTAGCGACTACTTGCTCCTTGAGCCCGTCGCACGCCAGCACGGTATCCCCTGGGCCACTCCCGGTATGCGCGCAGCGAGTCTTGACCACGCGATGTGGTTTCACCGGCCGTTTCGTGTCGACGAGTGGCTGCTCTACGAACTCGAGTCACCGACTTCGCAGGGCGGCCGCGGCCTCGCCACGGGCCGGTTCTACGATCGCGATGGTGCGCTCGTTGCGAGCGTTGCGCAAGAGAGCATGTTCCGCGTTCCCGAGGCGTAGGGCACGGGCAGCGTGTAGCGCGTGCCGCTCGTGTGCCGACGTAGGCGCGCTAGGCGCGCCGCATCGACACCGGCGCGTCACACCACGGCTCAACGGCGGCGCGCCCCGCTTCAGACAGCCGGATCGGGCGCATTGTCTCGCCATCGACGATGACGATGTGGGAGATCGCCTTTGCGACCACCGTGCGCTCGGAGTGCGCACCGTCGATGATCTCGTAGTGCACTTCAAGGCTCGAACCACCGAGTTTACCCACCCAGAGCTCGACGGTGATCGGCTGCGCCGAATACTCAAGTACGCGAGCGTACTCGATCGTTTGGCTGGCCACGAGCATTTTGGGACCTAACGGGTCGCCACCACGAAAATGCTGCTCCATGCCGGTCTTCTCACGCCCTGAACCGAGCCAGAAAGTGCGCACGCGTGCTTCTTCAAGGAACCGCGCAAAAGCAACATTGTTCACGTGCCCGTAGGCGTCCTGGTCGCCCCAGCGCAGCTCCATGTCAATGTGTGTGCGAGCCATGGGTAATACCTCTTCTCGTGCCGCGAGTTCAAAACGAAACGCCACGGGCGCGGCTCCCCGTGTCTACAGGAGGAGCCGCGCCCGTGAGCGATATTAGTCGCGTGTGAGCTTGCGGTAAGTCGCGCGCGACGGCTTCGCAGCGTCGGCGCCGAGCCGCTCGACCTTGTTCTGCTCGTACGCTTCGAAGTTACCCTCGAACCAGTACCAGCTCGAAGGATTCTCCTCGGTGCCCTCATACGCGAGAATGTGAGTCGCGATCCGGTCCAGGAACCAACGATCGTGCGTAATGACCACAGCACAGCCGGGGTACTCCAGGAGCGCGTTCTCAAGGCTCGTGAGGGTTTCAACATCGAGGTCGTTCGTGGGCTCATCGAGCAGCAACAGGTTGCCGCCCTGCTTGAGCGTGAGCGCGAGGTTCAATCGGTTGCGCTCACCACCAGAGAGCACACCAGCAGGCTTCTGCTGATCCGGGCCCTTAAAACCAAACGTCGAAACATACGCGCGCGACGGGATCTCGACGTTGCCGACCTGAATGTAGTCGAGACCGTCAGATACGACCTCCCAGACGGTCTTCTTGGGGTCGATGCCGCCACGAGTCTGGTCGACGTAGCTGAGCTTGACGGTCTCGCCAATCTTCAGGTCGCCGCCGTCGAGCGGCTCAATGCCCACGATCGTCTTGAACAGCGTTGTTTTACCCACACCGTTCGGACCAATGATGCCGACGATGCCGTTGCGAGGCAGCGTGAAGGAGAGCCCGTCGATGAGCGTACGCCCGTCGAAACCCTTATTCAGGTTCTTGGCCTCGAGCACCAGATTGCCCAGGCGCGGGCCTGCGGGAATCTGAATGTCCTCGAAGTCCAACTTACGAGTGCGCTCGGCTTCGGCAGCCATCTCTTCGTAGCGCGCCAGACGCGCCTTCGACTTGGCCTGGCGGCCCTTAGCGCTCGACCGAACCCACTCGAGTTCTTCCTTCAGGCGCTTCTGCAGCTTCTGGTCCTTCTTGCCCTGCACCTCCAGGCGCGCGGCCTTCTGCTCGAGGTACGTGGTGTAGTTGCCCTCGTACGGGTACAGACGACCGCGGTCGACCTCACAGATCCAGGTGGCAACGTGGTCTAGGAAGTAACGATCGTGCGTCACCGCCATGACAGCGCCCGGATACTTCGCGAGGTGCTGCTCAAGCCACAGCACACTCTCGGCGTCAAGGTGGTTCGTGGGCTCATCGAGCAGCAGCAGATCTGGCTTCTCAAGCAGCAGCTTGCAGAGTGCGACTCGGCGTTTCTCGCCGCCCGAAAGGTTCTTAACGATCGCGTCAGACGGCGGGCAGCGCAGCGCGTCCATCGCCTGTTCGAGCTGACCTTCAAGCTCCCAGCCGTCGACAGCGTCGATGGCTTCTTGCAGCTCACCCATTTCGGGGAGCAGCTTGTCGTAGTCTGCGTCGGGGTTCGCCATCTCGGCCGAGATCTCGTTGAACCGGTCAAGCTTGCCCTTGATGTCTGCGACGCCCTGCTCGACGTTGGCGAGCACGGTTGCCTCTTCGTCAAGCTCGGGCTCCTGCATCAGGATGCCAACGGTGAAACCGGGCGTAAGGTGCGCCTCGCCGTTCGACGGCGTGTCGAGACCCGCCATGATCTTGAGGATCGTGGACTTACCGGCGCCGTTCGGGCCGACGACGCCAATCTTGGCGCCCGGCAGGAACGCCATCGTAACGTCGTCAAGAATCACCTTGTCGCCGTGCGCCTTGCGCGCGCGAACCATCTGGTAAATGTACTCAGCCATATACTTTTTTTGAGCGCGAAGGCGCCCAGAACTCCCTTATGCAAAGACGGTGTGTTGCAGTTACCTCTACTGTAGTCTGCCTCGCTGGCTGGCTGCTACGGCTTCGCACCGGATCACGCGTCGCACGCTCTTCTTGGAAGCCTGCGCTACCAGGTAATTGGGGCGGTCTCTCCGATCAAGCAGATCGTATTCTCGGGCCCCACCGCAGGCACTGCCTCCGCAACAAAGCTGCGGTCAGAGGTAACCACCTGCCCGACGAGACAGCTGTCTTGCAGCAGCACTGAAACAAAAATGTTGTCGGCTTCGAGACCGGTCTCGGACCGGTCGAAGCTTATCTGCATCACGCTCTTGTCGAAACCGGCCGCAATCACGGCGCGCGAAATTGGCTCCCCTTTGATCGCACCGTCTCCCGCCGCGTAGTCGCGCAGCACTTCGGTGAAGTAGGGCAGGTTCTCCTCTGCTGTGCCGCCGGCAATCAGCTCAGGATCGGTAGCAGGGACCGCGGGGGCTTCGCGCTTCGGCGCTTCGGGCGTCGGCCCTTCCAAGATCGCACATGCGGGGAGCACAGTAACTGCGGCGACAGCGATAGCCAGCGCAGCGTTGCGCAGGCCAATTCGCTCACGCTGTAAGGTAGCGCGCGTCACGCGAGCAGAGCTTTTCTTGGTGCGATGGGTCACGAGTCCAGTCTATGCAGGTTCTGCCAAGGGCCAGCGCATCGACTCGTCCACAGGCTGACCTTTTGCGCGACTTGACAGCATTATCCACAGATTGCTTTTGTGTGGCCTACGCGCACCCCGAATGATGCACGCTAGAGGCGAACGGGGAACCCGGCACCTGCACGGCCCGGGTTTCTCGTTCACCCGGCCCGAGCACCGCCCGGGTTCGCTGAAAACGATTCGCGAAGGAGCGATTCACATGCACACTCAAGTTTGCGTCGTTGGCACGATAGCCACCGACCCGAAGCTCACCCAGACAGCAGGTAAGTCCGCCTTCTGTTCGTTCCGTTTGGCATGCAACGAGCGCCGCTACGACGCTGAGAAGAAAGAGTGGGTCGACACAGAAACGAACTGGTACACGATCAACTCGTTTCGCGGTCTCGCCGAGCATGCGGTGGTCTCATTCAAGAAGGGTGACCGCGTACTCATCAGTGGACGGTTGCGCGTGCGCGACTGGGTCACGCACGACAACAAGTCAGGCACGTCGGCAGTCGTTGAGGCAGACGCGCTCGGACACGACCTGCGGTGGGGCACGACCACTTTCAAACGCATGGCCGCCACCGCTCCGGTCGACGAAACCACACTAGACCAGGCATCGGCGGGAGCCGCTGAAACAGCGGGCTTGGCACAGTCGGCTGAGGCAGCCGAGGCTTCGAACTCGGAATCTAAAGATCAGGCGTTGACACAGAGCGGGTCCGACAGATTCGCCTCCGATGAAGTCTCGACCGCACCCGCTCTGGCGCCGTTCTAACGTTCTGTGCCGCGTGCCAAACCCTAGTTCGTGAGATAGGCGCTAAATTTGGCGCGAATCTTATTGACCTTCGGCACCGCTACAGCGAGACAGTAGCCCTGGGTAGGGTTCTTGGCGAAGAAGTCTTGGTGGTGTTCTTCTGCCGGATACACCGTGCCCAGCGGTTCAATGGTGGTGACGACTTCTGCCGGCCACCAGTCCCGTGCACGGGCACGGGCGGCTTCGAACAGCTCCCGCTGTTCCTCGCTCGCGTAAAACATCGTCGAGCGGTACTGGGGGCCAACGTCGCCGCCCTGTCTGTTGAGCTGTGTGGGGTCGTGCATCGTGAAGTACGCATCGAGAATAATTTCGACGGGCACCACCTCGTCATCGAAGCTGACCGCGACCGCTTCTGCGTGCCCCGTATGGCCGGTGCAGACGGCTTCGTAACTGGGGTCAGGCGTTGAGCCGCCCGTGTAGCACGACAGCACTTCGGTGACACCGCGCAGCGGCCGATATGCCGCGTCCAGACACCAGAAGCAGCCACCCGCGAGTACAAACGTGTGAATCATCGATTTTCCCTCCACCATCCATCATCCGGCGTGACCGGAAGTCTGCGTTTGTGTTCGCTCCCCCGGTATCGCCGTTCCACATTCTCACGTGTATCTGCAGAGACGGGTTCACCCTGCAAGTAGGCATCAAGCTCAGCGTAGGTCACTCCGAGGCTGTCTTCGTCAGCCTGGCCTGGCTCACCGTCGAGAAGGTCAGCCGTTGGAATTTTCTGCCACAGTCGGTCAGGTGCACCGAGCACGCGCAGCATCGCAGCGCCCTGCCCTTTGGTCAGCCCCGCTAGGGGTGTCACGTCGGCTGCTCCGTCACCAAACTTCGTGTAGAACCCCGTCACGGCTTCGGCCGCGTGGTCAGTGCCCAGTACGAGCAGGGCTCGGTCGCCGGCGATGGCGTACTGCGCGATCATGCGCATACGGGCTTTCACATTGCCGCGATTGAAGTCACTGATCTCACCCCCACGAACTGCGACGGCGCCTGATGTTTCGACCGTTGCCGCCAGCGCAGCCGTGGCGGGAGCGATGTCAACGACAACGCTCTCATCAGGTGCGATGAAGTCGAGCGCCAGCTGAGCGTCGGCTTCATCGTGCTGTACGCCGTGCGGCAGTCGCACGGCAACGAAGGTCGCGTCGTGCCCGGCCGCGCGCAGGCGTTCAACCGCGAGTTGGGTAAGCCGGCCAGCGAGCGACGAATCTTGCCCTCCTGAGATGCCCAGCACATAACCCCGAACTCCGGGAATGCTAAGCGCGTAGTCACACAGAAATGCGACTCTGCGTTCAATCTCGGCCGCCGGGTCAATCGTGGCCCGCGCTCCGAGAGCGTTCATAATTTCTTGCTGCCGACTGGTCACAATGACACTCTACTCCGGGCGGCTGAGCCACACAGCGCGCCCGCTCAGGCCACGCCAGAATGCCCAGCAGACCAAGCGAATCAAGCGAATCAAGCGAATCAAGCGAATCAAGCGAATCAAGCGTATCAAGCAGTGGAACTCAGTCAGCGGCGCAGGGATTCACCCCGCGACAAACAATTTGGTGCAGCATTCGTGGGAGTAGTTCAGCGCTTAGAACGGCACAGCTTTATCGCCACCAGGGGTGTCGCCTTCACTGCGTCCGCACTCGTTAGAGTCGGATTCGGATCCGGCGTTGGCGTGCTCCTCGGTATGAGCACCAACGCTAGGTTTCGTAGTGTCACCAGCGTTGTTGTTGGCGGCGTCGTCCCATTCGTGCACCCCGAACGGGTGCTTGCGGGTGTGCTCCTCGGCGAGGGCCTGCACGTCTGGCGGTTCAAGCACGGTACGAAACATCACCCGCGAGGGCGGCTCGGTGAGATACTTGCGGCCTGATGGGAACGTCCACGTGAAGTCACCGTTGTCACTCTGTACGGGGAGGCACCCGCCGTGGTGTTTAATCACGTGGTGACCGCGGCAGGCGGCGCCGACATTAGTGAGCGAGGTGGGGCCGCCATCTTCTGCTGCGACCGTGTGGTCGATGTCGCACCGGTAAATCGGCAGAGTGCACCCCGGGAACCGGCAAGAAGTGTCTCGCGCCGCCAAATTCCGTTTCAGATGGGCCGGCACCCGGTAGCTATCAACTGCGAGAATGTCGCCGACGGTGGTATTGCCGCTGTTCACGGTGCCGCAGCTGCCGCAGATCGTCGTGTCGGTGCTGGTGCTGGTCCCTGTTCCGGTGCCGTCGGTGACGGTGATGATGTCCCAGCTGGGAGTGTCGTGCAGGATTCTTACCGCGGTGTCGGTGTCGATGGGGCCGACTCCCACGAGCTCGGGCTGAAACCCGCGCGTGAGCTCAGCCGTGCGAACGTTGCGCTCGGCTGCAGAGGTGTCAATAGTGTCAGCAGTGCCGGCGGAGCCAGCGGTATCGAGGCGGCCCGTGAGCGACACCGGCACGAGCACCTGTACCCGCGCGGTCACCCGCAACCCGAGCCGCTTTCGCCCTGCCGTGCGGCCCGTACCTGCAACCCCAAAACTCGCACCTGCCATATCGGCGTCGGTCACACCTGTGTCACCCAGATCAGCGTCGATCACACCTGCGCCACCCAGATCAGCGTCGCTCACATCAGCACCGTAGAAGTCTTCATCCGTGAGATCACCATGCGCCAGCAGCGCGACCAGACTATCGGCCCGTGCCTCGCCCAGGGGCCGTTTCAGCGCCGACACCGCGGCCGCCGACAACGGCGTCCCCGCTCCTTCGGCCGCCTGCTTGCCCGCGGCCATGTCGCGTTCTTGCAAGAGTTTCGCGTACTGGGTGACACGATCAAAAATGACGTGCGCCTCAAAACTCGTCACGACGGCCTGCACCTGGCACATGCCGTCATCGAGCTCGACCAGGCGCACATGCCGGTCACGCTTGGCCAGCTGGTGCCGGTCATCAAACGTCACCCCGGCCAGCTTCTCCGCCATCCGCTTCGCCGTCGGAGCCACCTTAGGCGCGGTATCGCGCTTCGCGTGCACCACCAGCGCCCGATCAAGCAGCGCATACCGGCGGGCCGTCTCACGCGCCACCGCGGCCTCATCATAGAGCGCCTCACCAGCGGTCTCACCGTCACCCGTCACACCGTCACCAAGCTCGGCGGCCGTATCGGTAGCCGTCTCGGCGGCAGTTGCGGTGACAGGCGCGCTACTGGAAGTATCGTCAGGGGCTGCCGCGGCAGCGGAGTCCGTGTCGCTGTTTGTAGCGGCGTCAGCTTGAGTGCCGGTTTGGGCGGCTGATTGAGCAGCGGCCTGGTGGCCGATGATGCGGCCAGCGTTCACCAGGCCACGCACATGCTGGTCAGTCACCTCACCCTTCGCAAGCGCACCCAGCATGACCGGGCAGTGGTCCACCGCATCAACGGCATGCGACATGTCGTGACCCACCCGCCCCTCGGGCACCCGCAGCGCGGCCGCGATCTCGGCCCGCACTACCCGGTATGACCGGTCACGCCACACCTGCGCACCCCGCGGAAGCTTAATCACGGGCCGCCCAAACGACTGCCCGTCAGCGCTCGTGCTCGTGCTCGTATCGTCGTCATCGGCGCTGCCGCTCGTGCCAGGCTCAGCTTCCCTGGCGGCGATGCTCGCTCGCACCACCGCTTCGTCGGTCACAAACGCCGGCTGCTCAACCGCAGATGAAGCGCCCGCTGCATCCTCAGCGCCCTCGGTGCCGTCGCCCTCGGCGTCATGACCCTCGGCGCCGGCATCGTCATCTTCGCTCGGCGCGGGCTTGAACGGCCAGTCACCCTCTGCTTCTGCCAGCTTATACGCGTCAGCCAGCAGCACCGTCAGCTCGGCCTGCAGCGCCCGCATGCGCGCAGTGGCCTCCACGACCCGGGAGACCAGGTCGTTCAATCGCCCCCGGTTGGGGCTCTCGACACTGAAAGGATGTTGCATGATTCCATTACAGCAGGGACCTACGACATCACGATTTACCGTCGAAAATACGCGGAAGTTGAGTGTGATTGAGGTGCTGTGGATCCTGCGACTGCGCTCGCAAGCTCGCTCCGCGCAGACCCTATGAGTGTGGGGTTTATAAATAATCGATTACAA
>NZ_JBTJEP020000010.1:0-118131 GCF_054456635.2 Leucobacter faecis | reverse complement strand
TTGCCAGGCTGCAACACACCTATTCGCCGGAGGCATCGATCTTTGGTGCAGCGGATGTGGGGCCGGATCTAGGCGGACTCTTCGCGCCAGCCGGTGGTGACGTCGACCCAGGTGACGGCGCTGCTGAGTGACTGGAGCGCCTTGATGTCGATCTCGACGGCCGAGGTGGCGGTGCCGGCGGCGGGGTAGACCGTGTCGAACCGGCGCAGCGACTCGTCGAGGTAGACGCGGGCGCCTGCGGGGTTGGCGAAGGGGCAGACGCCGCCGACGGGGTATCCGGTGAGTGGGGCGACGTCTTCGCCCTTGAGCATGCGTGGCTTGCCGCCAAACTGGCGTTTGAACATGCCACCGTTGACCTTGACGTCACCCGCCGCCACGATGAGCACGGCCCGCTCGGGCGCATCGGGGTCGTAGAAGCCCAGCGTTTTGGCGATGCGACCGGGGGTGGTGCCCACCTTTTCGGCGGCGAGCTCGACGGTGGCGCTCGACTCGGCGAACTCTAAAATCTCGCCCGACCAACCCTGCTCGGTGAGGTGTGCGCGTACCCGTGTGACTCCCATGTCGTTCCTTTCGTAGGCTGCGTTCCAGGGTAGCGCGCGGTGGCTGCCCCGCCGCCCAACCCCAACCCTTGAAATATGCGCGACAAGTTCCGTCTAAGGCTGCGGCTTAAGCAGAACTTGTCGCGCATATTTTGGGGCCCCGGGGTTGACACGAGCCCCACAGCCTCCTAAGTTCATTAGTGAAGTAACTAACCAATGGGGTGGTGGCCACGCAAGAACCGACCAGCCGCCCCCGCGAACTCCGAAGGGACGTGGCACATGTTCGACGACGCGCGCCCCATCTTTGTGCAGCTGGCCGAGCAGATCGAAGACGACGTGTTGCGCGGCGTCTACGCTGAGGAGTCGCAGGTGCCCTCCACCAATGAACTCGCAGCGTTTTTGCGCATCAACCCCGCGACGGCGGGCAAGGCGCTCAATCGTCTCGTCGACGCAGGCGTGCTGTACAAGCGCCGCGGCATCGGCATGTTTGTGGCCGCTGGCGCCAAAGCGCTCATCGCGGCAGCCCGCCAGCACGACTTTGCCGAGCGCTACGTCGAACCTCTCGTCGTCGAGGCGCGCAACCTCGGCCTGGGGCGGGCTGACGTGCTGCGGCTGGTCGAAACCGCGACGGCCTGGCAGGCGGGGGATCACGGGATAGTCCCACTGCGCCCAGGCAGCACGGCTGATCCCGACACCACTAACTCTGCCGACACTACCAACGCTGTCGGTACTGCCACCGGCGCCGCTGAACCCGCCGCGGCTGCCACGCCGGCTGCCACGCCCACCGATACTCCATCGCAAGACCCCACCGCACAGGAGGCGGCACAATGACTACCATCGCCATCGAAACGCGCGGGCTCACCCGCCGCTACCGCGGCGCGACCGCTCTCGACGACGTCACCCTCGGCATTCACGAAAACGTGATCACCGGGCTGCTCGGCCGCAATGGTGCGGGCAAGACCACGCTCATGGCACTCGTCACCGCGCAGGATCAGCCCACCGCCGGCACGGTGCTCGTGGGCGGCCATGAACCCTTTGAAAACGCAGCCGTCTGCGAGCGGATGTGCTTCATTCGTGACAACCAGCGCTACCCCGACGACTACAAGCTGAGGCACGCGCTAAAGGCGGCCCGCATCGCCTACCCTGAGTGGTCACAGGCACTCGCCGACAGGCTCGTCGAGCTGTTTCGCATTCCCGCCAAAACCCAGGTGAAGAAGTTCTCGCGCGGCCAGCTCTCAGCCCTCGGTATTGTGATCGGTCTCGCAGCCCGGGCCCCCATCACCTTCTTCGATGAGCCCTACCTGGGGCTCGACGCCACCGCCCGCGCCATCTTCTACGACGAGCTGCTGCGCGACTACAGCGAGCACCCCCGCACCATCATCTTGTCGACGCACCTGATCGACGAGATGGATCGACTGCTCGAACGCGTCATCGTGCTCGATCAGGGCCGGGTCGTAAAGCACGAAGACGTCGACGACCTGCGTGCGAGTGCCTTCCAGGTCGCAGGCCGCGCCGCCGCGGTCACCGCTTTCACCGCGGGCAAACGGGTGCTCTCGCACCGCAGCATCGGCGGCCTCGCCACCGCGGTCGTCGAGGGCCACCTCGCCGCCGATGACCGAGCCGTAGCGGCCGAGCAGGGCCTAGAGCTCGGCGCGGTCTCACTGCAAGACCTCGTCGCCGCCTACGGTTTCGTCGACAACGAAGTAGCGGCGGGAGACGGGGCAGCCGCGGGCGGCGCTGGGGCAACCGGCACGGGCGGATCCGGAACAAGCGACCCGAACGACCCAAACGACCCGAACGACCCGAGCACCCCGGGCGGCACGTCACCCGCAGTAGACCAGCCCGGCACGCGCCGCGGCCGCACAGAACGGAGCGCAGCATGAACCGCACACTCAAGGTGACCCGCCTGCACCTCATCAAGCAGGCTACGTTCGCCGTCACGCCGCTCGCGATTCTTGCGATCGTCATGGTCGTGTCGATTGTGATCGCACTCGCGATTCAGCGGGCGGGCGTCAGCACCCTCAGCCCCGACTACGTCGAGGGTGCGCGATATAACTCGGCGATCGTGTGGTCGATGCCCGGATTCTTGATCTACTACGGCGTGCAGGCCGTCTCGACGACGTACCCGTTCGCGCTCGCCCTCGGCACCACCCGCCGCAACTTCATTCTCGGCACGTTTCTGGCCAACGCGCTGCAGGCGGCCTACGTCGCGGTCTTGCTGCTCGCGCTGCTGGGCCTCGAGCTCGCGACCGGGCACTGGTTCTCGAACACCTACGTGCTCGACACCTACGCGATGGGTGCCGGTAACCCGTGGATTCTGCTCGCGACCGGCTTTCTCGGCGTGCTCGGCTGCCTCACGATCGGCGGCGTGTTCGGCGCGATCTGGGTGCGGTTTGGCCCGAAGGGGCCCGCGATCGTCGGCCTCGCCCTGGGGCTGGCGGCCGCGCTCACCCTGCTGATCCTGGCCCCGGTGCTCGGCGAGGTCGTGGCATCGATCACCGGCGCGGGCCTCGCGCTCGCCGCCGTGATCATCATGGCGGTCTCGCTCATCGCCACCTGGTTCGCGATGCGCCGCGCCTCGGTCAGGTAGGGTCGCCCCGCTCGAAAGAAATATGCGCGACTAATTCCGCTTATGGCTGCGGCTAAAGCAGAACTAGTCGCGCATATTTTGGTGCGCTGCGGCTCGGGCCGGGACGGGTCAGAGGAGCGCTGACTGGTTACGCGGCGGGCTCGGGTTCGCGCACGGTTGCTTGATCCGGATCCGGCGCTAGGGTGCCTGCCGCGGTCGTGGCCGAGGCAGCGGCCGCAGCCGGTGCGGAGGCGGCAGCTGCGGCCTGAGCGGGACCGACGGCGGGGCTCCCAGCCGCGGGGTGCCCAACAGCGGTGCTCTCGACGTCAGCGCTCTCGACAGCGGCATGTTCGACGTCAGTGCTCTCGACGTCGGTGTTGTCGAACGCGAGGCCCTTGCGGGGCGCGTTGTAGAGCTGCTCGTCGAGAATTCCCTCGCGCTTGGCGACGATCGTGGGCACGAGCGCCTGGCCCGCGACGTTGATCGCGGTGCGGCCCATATCGACGATCGGATCGACCGCGAGCAGCAGACCGACGCCCTCGAGGGGCAGGCCGAGCGTGGAGAGGGTGAGCGTGAGCATCACGGTCGCGCCGGTGGTGCCAGCGGTCGCAGCCGATCCGACGACCGAGACGAGCGCGATGAGCAGGTACTGCACGATCGTGAGCTCGATGCCAAAGAACTGGGCGATGAAGATCGCTGAGATCGCGGGGTAGAGGGCGGCGCAACCGTCCATCTTGGTGGTCGCGCCGAGCGGCACCGCGAACGAGGCGTAGCCGCGCGGCACACCGAGGTTGCGCTCGGTGACGCGCTCGGTGAGCGGCATCGTGCCGATCGACGAGCGGCTCACAAAGCCGAGCTGCACCGCCGGCCAGACACCCGAGAAGTACTGCTTGATCGAGAGACCGTGCGCCTTGACGAGTGTGGGGTAGACGACGAAGAGCACGATTGCGAGGCCCAGGTAGAGGGTGCCCACAAACCAGGTGAGCGAGCCCATCTTGTCCCAGCCGTACTCGGCGACCGCGTTGCCGATCAGGCCGAGCGTGCCAAGCGGGGCGATGCGAATGATCCACCACAGGATCTTCTGGATGATCGCGAGCGCCGACTCGGTGAGCTTGATGAACGGTTCGGCCTTCTCGCCGATTTTGAGCGCGGCGATGCCGACGGCGACCGAGATCACGATGACCTGCAGAACGTTGAAGCTGGCGTTGGCGCTGAGGGCTCCGGTGTCGGCGTTGACGCTGCCGCCCACGCCGAGGCCGAGGAAGTTTTGGGGGACGAGGCCGATGAGAAAGTTCCACCAGGTGCCGACCGAGTAGGGGTCGCCGGGTGTTAGCTCTGACTGCGAAGCGGCGGCGCCGGGGCGCAGCACAAGGCCGAGCACCATGCCCACCGTGACCGCGATGAGCGCGGTGATCGCAAACCACAAGAGGGTCTGGCCGGCAAGGCGGGCCGCGTTCGTCACCTTGCGCAGGCCCACGATGCTCGACACGATCGCCGTGAACACGAGTGGCACCACCGCTGCCTTGAGCAGCGACACGTAGCTCGATCCGATGACGCTGAGCGTTGCGTGTAGGCCGTTCTTGTTGTCTGCTGAGTCGGGGCCGAGCGACATGGCGATGCCGCCGAGCACCAGGCCGAGCACGAGGCCCGCGAGGATCTGCCAGCCGAACGACGTGGTCCACTTGGGGAGGCGACGCTTCTGGGTGGGCGTGGTCGGTGTTGTTGGTGTTGTTGGTGTTGTTGACGTTGCTTGTGCGAGGCTTGCCGGCTGTGCGGGGCTTGCGCTGGCCGGTGTGGCGGGTGTGGCCGGGGTCGCCGGTGTGGCCGGGGTCGCCGCGGGGGAGTCGAGTGGCACTGGTGGGTTCCTTCTGGTGTGCGAGCTGGCCTGGGTCAGTGAGCCGGGTGGTCGGGCCCGGTAGTGCCGGGCTCGAGCGGCTCGATCTGGTAAACCGGGCCGAGACGAGTATACGCACATATTCGTTCACGTTATGGCACGCATCATAAAACATGACTTCATGTTGCAGGCGCGGGGCTGCGACCCCGCCCCTTGAAAATATGCGCGACTTCTTCCGTCTATGGGGGCCACTTAAGCAGAACTTGTCGCGCATATTTTCACGACGCGGCGCGGGCACGGCTCCACGCGATCCGTGTGCGGCGGCCGCTGGGCGGCCGCTGCTCCGCCGCTGCTCGGCCGCTGGGTGGACTATCTTCGTCCACAGGCACACAAAAGTAGTCAAAGTTGACCAGGTGTCGGGTTGGCTGTGGATAACCCATTTATAAGAGCGAAACCCGCCTAGCCTCGGCCACATGAGGCGACTTGCTCCGATTCAGGCCCCCGGCCTCACCGCACCCGTGGTGCGCGTGAGCGACCTCAGCGCGGCCGGCGTGAAGCGTTGGCGCCGCTACGGCTCAGACATGGTTGTGCCCATACGCGGCACGAGAGCGAGGCCGGGCACCGACGGGACCACGTGGGAAGCGCGCGTGGCCGGGCTGCAACTACTTCTCACAGAAGGCCAGTTTCTTTCCCGTCGCACGGCTGCCAGGCTCCTCAAGATTCCGCTGCCATGGGAACCGGTGAACCCGAGCGCACTGATCCGGTTCGAAGTGGGAGCGGTGCGGCCCAGTAGGCCACCTGAGATGCGTGAAGTCATGGGACACCAGGTGCAGCCGGGCGTTTTGAGTGAGCAGCCGAGCGCACCCGATTGGCTCCCGCACCCCGCCGACGCGTGGGCGCTCCTTGCGGCGGTGGTGGGCCTCGAGGACCTGATCATTGCCAGCGACCATCTCATCTCGACAGTGCGCAAAGACCCGTCGCCATCGTGCACATTCGAGGAGCTTGCTGGAGCGGTGGCTCGGTTCAAGGGATGCCCGGGAGCCGCTCGCATGCGCGAAGCGCTGCCGCAGATTCGGCCGGGGGTGGCGTCGCCGCCCGAGACTGAGTTGCGGCTGCTCGTGATGCGTGCCGGGCTGCCTGAGCCGGTGACGAACTGCCCGGTGCCAACGCCAGAGCGAACCCTGCACGCCGATCTTGGGTATCCACAGTGGCGTATCGCGATCGAATACGACGGCGCGTATCACTTCGAGAACGGCGCGGCGCAGGCCAAGTTCGACACTGCTCGCCGTGAGCGTATGCGCGCCGCTGGCTGGCGAGTGCTCACGTTCACCTCGCTCGACATGCGTGACCCCGTGGAGACGCTGCGGCGCATATCTGAGGCCATTGCGGAGGCGCGTGCGCTCGCCCGCTAGCGCTGCCCCGCACTTGAAAATATGCGCGACTTCTTCCGTCTATGGGGGCCGCTTAAGCGGAACTTGTCGCGCATATTTTTGCCACAGGGTGAGGTTGGTCACCGTGTCTGCTCCGGATCAATGGGCGGGGGCCGCCCGGGGGTGCAGCGATAGCCTGCAGCGATAGCCAGGCGCGCTCAGCCCGTTTCGTCTACGCTTGAGCACATGGCTGATTCTTCATTTGATGTTGTGAGCAAAGTCGACTCTATGGAGGTCGAAAACGCGGTTAACCAGGCCCGCAAGGAGGTCGAGCAGCGCTACGACTTCAAGGACGTGGGGGCCGACGTTTCGCTGTCGGGCGAAAAGATCATGATCAAGGCGAACACCGAGGAACGCGCGCTCGCAGTGCTCGACGTGCTGCAGTCGAAGTTCATCAAGCGCGGCATGTCACTCAAGGTGCTCGACACGGGCGAGCCCTACCCGAGCGGCAAGGAGACCCGCATTGAGTCGAGCCTCAAGGAGGGCATCGACCAGGCCACCGCGAAGAAGCTGAACAAGCTGATTCGTGATGAGGGTCCCAAGGGCGTCAAGAGCCAGATCCAGGGCGACGAGCTGCGCGTCAGCTCGAAGAGCCGCGACGATCTGCAGACGACGATGGCGCTGCTCAAGGGTGCCGACATCGACACCGCGCTGCAGTTTGTGAACTACCGCTAAACCACTTGAGCACAGGCGCACCGGGTGATCGTGTGCGTCTGTGCGAGTCTGCGGGAGTGTGCACGAGTCTGTGCGTCTGTGCGTCACCCGACGCCGCACGTGTGTCAGGCGAGCTCGGGCAGTCGCCCCTGGTGAGCAGAGCGCCGGCAGCGATAGTGTGAGCGCATGGCAGGCATGTTGTTGGGCGAGCACAGGCGCATCGTCGAAGAGCTGTTGTCACGGCTGCGCGCACTGCAGCGCGGCGACCGGGGGGCGCCTCGCGTCGTGCTGCTGCGTGCCGGGGCGGGCGAGGGTAAGACTCGCATCATCAGAGAGGTGTATGCGCGGCTGCGGATGCCGGCGCCGGCGTCATCATCATCGCAGCAGTACTGGCCCGAGCTTGCAGGTGCTGAGCCCCCCGCTGTGCCTGCTGCGCTTGCTGAGCCCGCTGTGCCTGCTGCGCTTGCTGAGCCCGGTGAGCACGCTGTCGGCTCGCCCTCGCCCACGGGGCAGTCCCCAGACCCAATCACGACGCGCAAGGAAGTGGCGCCATACCCTGCCGAGTTTGAGCGCACCATCGGTGCAGTGCCCCAGTTTGGCTGGTGGGTGTTCGACTGTGAGAGCCTCAGCTCGGGGGCATCACGCAGCGCCGTAGGCGCCGCACACCCGCAATGGGAAGCGCACGGGGCACCACTCGTGCTCGCCCGAAACCAAGCGGTGGGCGAGATCGCTGCCAAGGCCAAGCCCGGTGAGCCCGCTGCTGAGCCCGCTGCTGCGTCCGCTGCTGCGCCCGCTGCTGAGCCCGCTGCTGAGCCCGCTGCTGCGCCCAGCGCTGCGGCGCCTTACGCGGCCGTGTTCGCGGCGTGGGGTGAGCACGAGGCCGGCGCTGTCGGCGAGCAACTGCCCGAGTCGCTGGCCGAGCAGGGCATCGCGCTCGGCCGCACGCTGCGCTCCCTCGCCCACCCACAGTTGCCCGGCGTGATCATCATCGAAGACATGCAGCTCATGGGCGAGGAGCTCGCGGCGCTGGTCGACGAGGTGGGCATCTCTGATCCGGATCGGCCCGTGCTCATCATCGGCACCGTGACGTCAGACTCCGCGAGCGCCCCCGCGTTCATTGAATGGCTGGCGCATTCCGGCGCTGGCGTGCAAGTGATCGACGTCGCGCAGTTGCCCGCCCCAGACCTGATCGCCATGCTGTGTGAGTACGCCCCGGGCACCGATGATGCGACCGCGATGCGCGTCGTGGCGCGGCTGGGTGGCCCGCTGCACCTCGAACTCTGGCTGACGTCTGCCGCGGTGCGCAGGCACATTGCCGCGCACGACGGCGCGATTGTGCTCGCCGATCATTTAGGGCTCGCCGATCACTCGGAGCTCGAGGCGTCTGAAACGGCGGCCGCGGGTGACCGCGAAGGAGGCGTGCTGCTTCCCGAGCGCGGTGCCGACGTGCTGCGCGAGCGGTGGAGCGAACTACCGGCGGCCGTGCGGGCGGTGCTGGCGTGCGCGGTGTTTGCGCATCCGCGTCGCGCCGCGGGGGTGGCGCCCTTTGCCGTAGACGTGTTGACCGACGTGTGTGACGAGTTCTTGGGGCACGTGTTTACGCCTGCGCAGCTGCGCGACGCTTGGGCGAGCTCCGTAGCGCCGAATGGTTGGTGTCGGGTAGAAGCGGGGGTGCAGCGCTTTAAAGACACTCTGCTCGCGCAGACCGCCTACGCGGCTGCCGCCGTCGAGCTGCGCAGCCTCGGGCTGCACCGTGCGGGGCTGCGCGCGCTCACGCGTGCCCGCATCGCGCGCTGGGTCGAAGATAAGCAAGACGAGTACACGCTGCCAGACACAGACGAGGCCAGCCTGATCGCCCGCTGGAACGTCGCCTTCGCCGAGACGTTGGTGCCGGGGCCGCCTGCGAAACCCGCGCCGCCTGCGCCGCTCGGCCGCCCACACCCGGCGGCGCTGTGGCGCATCGCCTGCGACGCTGCTGCGCGCTTCAACTATGACGAAGCCGTCGATCGTGCGCGGCAAGCCGTCACCGAACTTCAACGTGTACTAGGCAAGGACCACCCGGCCGAGTATCTGCGCAATCAGCGAGAGCTGCAACAGCAGCAGGTCCAGCAGCACGCCCCACGAACCCTCGACGACCAGCCCAGAGTCGCACCCGAGTGGGCGATGCGGCTCGTCATTGCGGGGTGGCTTGGCGAGCTCGGGCAGCAGAGCGAAGCTATACATGCCCTGCGCGACCTGCTCACCGAAATGGAACGGCATGCGGGCACCCGCCATCTTGCCACGCTCACCGTGCGCCGAGATCTCGCGATTGAACTGCGCGACGCTGGCGTCACCGACGAGGCAATTGGCCAGTTTCGCACCGTCATCGCCGACCTCACCACGGTGGTGGGCGCGGGCGCGACCGAGACCCTCGACGCCCGCACCGGGCTGGCCGAGGCGCTCGGGCTTTCGGGGCAGTACGACGCCGCCGTCGCCGAGCTGCGTGCGCTGCTCCCCGCGTTCATGGAGGCGTATGGCGAGACGAACGCCAATACGTTCCTTGTAAGAGGTGCGCTCGCCGCGTTTCTGAGCCAGAGCGGCCAGCCGCACGCCGCCGCTGAGCAAACCCGCATGCTGCTCGAAGACCAAGAACTCGCGCTCGGCGCAAGCGACCCGCAGGTGTTCACCACCCGTAACAATCTCGCGGTGATGCTGCTTGACGGCGGCGACGCCGAGCAGGCCGCAGGCCAGTTCGCGCAGCTTGCCCGCGAGCGTGCCGAGGCGCTCGGTGAGACAAACCCCGACACGCTTGATACCCGCATGAACCTAGGGCTGGCGCTGCTCGAAGCGGGTAGGGCGAACGACGCGGTGCGCGAGTTTCGCGAGACACTCGCGCTCATGCAGCGCACGCTGCCGCCCGGCCACCCCAGTGTGCTGCGTGGCCGCGCGCAGTTGGCCGAGGCGCTCGGCCGCTCGGGCGACGCGCGTGCCGCCGCCGTAGTGCTGCGTGCGCTTGAGCGCGACATGGCGCGCAGGCTCGGTGCGCGGGCCGCCGACATCGCGCAGATCGCGGCGGCGGCCAGGTACTGGGAGCGCGGCGCACCGTAGGGCCTGCCGTGCTCGCCCCAGCTCGCCAGTTGGGCGCAAGCTCGGCAAGCCTCGGATCACAGCCCAGAACCCCTCGTAGACTGGCGGCATGATCGGCGAAAACCTTCTGGCCCCCGAGCCCACCCTGCTCGGCATCGACCCCGCTGCAGCCGCGCTCGCCGCGGGCACTGAGCTCGAGCAGGTCGTGCGCGACCACCCCGAGTCTCCGCTGGCGTGGGCAGCCCTCGCCGACGAAGCGAACAAGCACGGCCGCGACATCGAGGCGTACGCCTTCGCGCGCGTCGGCTACCACCGCGGCCTCGACGCCCTGCGCCGTGCCGGATGGCGCGGCGCGGGCCCCGTGCCCTGGTCGCACGAGCCCAACCGCGGCGTGCTGCGCGCCCTCTACGCGCTGCGCCGCGGCGCCATCGCGATCGGCGAATCGGGTGAGATCGAACGCCTCACCGAGTTTCTCGACGGCGCTGACCCGCGGGCGATTCAAGCGATCGAGACCGAACAGGCGCTGTAGCGCGGCGCTGAGCACGCACTGATCCGGCACGAAATGGCGCCGGATCAATCGGCCCGGGCCGAGTCTCGGCCCGCGCCGATCTGATCGTCGGTAGACTGGTGCAGTACGTGCTTGCAAAGGAAGGGGCTGAAATGCCCGCAGTTCTCATCACCGGTGCCCAGTGGGGCGACGAGGGTAAGGGACGCGCAACCGACCTGCTCGGTAGCCGCGTCGACTACGTCGTCAAGTTCAACGGCGGCAACAACGCCGGCCACACCGTGGTTGTCGGTGAAGAAAAGTACGCGCTGCACCTGCTGCCATCGGGCATTCTGACGCCGGGGGTGACGCCCGTGATCTCGAACGGCGTGGTCGTCGACCTCGAGGTGCTGAAGGGCGAGCTCGAAGCGCTGGGCGGTCGCGGTGTCGACGTGTCGCGCCTCAAGGTGAGCGCCAACGCGCACGTCATCACGGCGTACCACCGCACGCTCGATAAGGTCACCGAGCGGTTCCTCGGTAAGCGCCAGATCGGCACGACTGGCCGCGGCATTGGCCCCGCCTACGCCGACAAGATCAACCGCGTGGGCATTCGCATTCAAGACATCTTCGACGAGGGGATCCTGCGTCAGAAGGTTGAGGCGGCCCTCGAGTTTAAGAACCAGGTGCTCGTCAAGATCTACAACCGCCGCGCCATCTCGGCCGACGAGGTCGTCGAAGACCTGCTCAGCTACCGCGAAATGCTCGAGCCGATGGTGTGCGACACCGGGCTGCTGCTACACAACGCGATGGAAGACGACAAGACGATCCTCTTCGAGGCGGGCCAGGCGACGATGCTCGACATCGACCACGGCACCTACCCGTTCGTGACGTCGTCGAACGCGACCGCTGGCGGCGCGAGCACGGGATCGGGCCTGCCCCCGCACGCCCTCACTCGCGTGATCTCGGTGATCAAGGCGTACACGACGCGCGTGGGCGCGGGTCCCTTCCCCACCGAGCTGTTCGACGCCTCGGGCGACTACCTGCGCAAGCAGGGCTTCGAATTTGGCACGACGACGGGCCGCCCCCGCCGCTGCGGCTGGTACGACGCCCCCATGGCGCGCTTCTCGGCCCGCATCAACGGGGTCACCGACTTCGTGCTCACCAAGCTCGACGTGCTCTCGGGCCTCGAGACGATTCCCGTCTGCGTCGCCTACGACGTGAACGGTGTGCGCCACGACGAGATGCCCGTCAACCAGAGCGACTACCACCACGCGGTGCCGATCTACGAAGAGTTTCCTGGCTGGAGCGAAGACATCACGGGCGCGCGCAAGTTCGAAGACCTGCCGAAGAACGCCCAGGATTACATCGTCGCGCTCGAGAAGATGAGCGGATCGCGCATCTCGGCCGTCGGTGTGGGCCCCGAGCGCGAACAGGTCGTGGTGTTGCACGACCTGCTCGACTAGAGGCCCGGTCGTGAGCGAGCTTTCGCCGCAGCAGCGGCTCGAGCGCATTCGCGCGAGCATCGATAACATCGACGCCGCGCTCATTCACATGCTCGCTGAGCGGTTTCGCTGCACCCAAGAAGTCGGCATCTTGAAGGCTGAGCACGAGATGCCCGCTTCTGATCCGGATCGAGAGGCGCGACAGATCGCGCGCCTGCGCAGCCTCGCTGAGGCTGCGCACCTCGACCCCGAGTTCGCAGAGAAGTGGTTCAATTTTGTGGTCGCCGAAGTGATTCAGCACCACACCGATATTGCTGCCGAGCGGTAGTAGCCGCTCGCGCTTGCTGCTTGCGTAGAGGCCGTCGTCCCGTTGGGGCGGCGGCCTTTGGTCATTCAGGACACAGCTTGCTGATAGCTTTACATGTGTATGCCGTCCAGCTTTAAGGGGAGCTCAATAGTGCGTCAACCTCGCAACTCACGTGTGCAAACGATCAGGCGATGGCTGGCGGTGGGCGTAACCGCGCTGCTGCTGGGCTCGACCGCGGTCGCGAGCGGTGCAGGCATCGTGCCCGCCACGGCCGCGCCGAACGGTGCGCTGCAGATCGTCAAGAAGGTCGACGGGAAAGACGCGCACCGCGAGCTCACTCCCGGTCAGAGCGTCACGTACCGCGTTGAGTTCAGTGCAGAGAACTACGATGTCGACGGCGCGGCAGCTGACAACGGTGCCGTGAAGCTCGTTGACACGCTGCCTGCAGAGTTTGCGGGCTGGGCGATTAGCGGTGTAAACGTTGGCCTCGCCGGGCACAACTCGGCCGTATCAGTAAACGTGCCGGGCGTCTCGCCCTCCGACGCGGGCACGATTGGCACGGGTGATGCTGACCGCAGCATCACGGTCGATATCAAGGCCCCCACCGATGACGGGCTCACCGGTCTCCCCACCGGGGCGCAGGGCTGGCTCGAATACGTCATCACGGTGCCCGATACGCTTTCCCCGCGCTGGGATGGCAACAGTAAGGATCTCGTCAACACCGCCGAGATTAGCGGTCTCGGTGGGACGACCAACGGCGTGATCTCAAAGAACGACACCGCGGTCATCTCGGTTGATGTGCCTCTCACGGTCGACGTGACCCCCGCAAAGGCATGGGACCCCGCGAGCCAGGGCTTTGAGCCCGGCGCAGCGTCGACGATCACGATCGGTGCGACGCAGGCGTCAAACGTCGACGCGGCATCGCTCGTGCTGCAGGATCACCCCGGCGCCGCAGACGGCGCCACCGCCCTCGACGCCGAGAACCCCTTTCGCTACGTCGACTTCGCGGGCTTTACTACCGACCCAAACACGCAGGCGAACTGGCCCACTGGCGCCACCGCGGTAAGCGTGGAGGTCTACGCGTTCGTCGGCGGAACGTGGAACTGGACCACCTACGCCTCGTCGATCGACAACGCAGATATCGCGGGTGTGCGCCTCGGATACACGGGCGACATTGAGCCCGGCGCGGTCGCGACCCAACCGTTTGATGTGACGCAGCGTGAAGAAGACCGGCTCGGAACGGTCGACCTTTCGAAGGGCTACGACGCAAGCAACAAGGTCTCGGCTACCGTCACCGTGCCGGGGGAAGCGCCCGTCACGAAACAGGCTGACGCCCCGTTTGCCGTAACCCCGCTCGCCATCGCCGTTGAGGCGGGCAAGACGTTCATCGACAAGACCGGCACCGAGGTCGACCCGCTCACCACGGTCGCAGGCAACACCGTCGAGGTGCTCTTGACTGCGAAGAACCAGGACTCGCCGCAGAGCGCGACGCTCAATATGTTGACCATTGCAGAGCCGGGCGTAGGTGCCGACGCGGAATACTTCTCTGACGCCTTGCAGTTCGCGGGCTTCGACCCGGCGTTTACGGATGTGTGGCCTGAGGGCGCGAAGCGCGCGACGCTCACCTGGAAGTACGCGGACGGTAGGACCCAGGGCGTGCCGCTTAACACCCCGGGGGCAGCGCTTCCGGCGGCTCCCCCAGCGGGGCACACGAACGAAGACGTGGTGGGGTTCTGGATCAATTTCACAGGTGCGATCGTGCCCGGCGCGGTGAGCCAAGTCAAGTACAAGATCAATACCAGCGAGAACCTCGCGACGAACGCCGCTGAGGCGGGCCCGTTCACGAACGTGATCGATGTGACGGGTACACGCGCCGGCATTACGGAGCCTGCCACCGACAGCGACTCTGCAGACCTCAAGGTCGTCTCGCCGAAGATCGAGGTGGTCACCGAAAAGAAGATCAGCCCCAGCATTGTGCTGCCGGGCGACGATGTGATCGTGCAGCTGCCGACCACTGCCACCGCGACGGGCGATAAGACCAAGCCGACCGAGATCGTCGTGACCGACGAGCTCACGGGCGATGGCACGAACGGAGACGACACGTTCTGGGACGCCCATAATGTGACTCATGTGCTGGCGCCGATCGAGGTGCCCACCGGCGGCACGCTCAAGATTGAGCGCTTCGATTCGGGCACCGGCGCATGGGAACCGGTCTCCACGCTCACGGCGACGCAGACCTCGGGCGATATCCCGGTGCCAGGCGCGACAGGTACGACCGGTATTCGCTTCAATTACACCAATGCGGCTGGCTTTGGTGAGACGACGCTCGTGAAGCCGAACCTCAAGTTCAAAGCGCGCACTGAGCTGCGCAGCGGCGGCACGACGACGCCCAACGACACCGCGCCGTTTGATCCGACTCCGTACGAAAACACGGTGACGGCCGAAGCCGAGGGAATCCTCGACACGCGCCCGGTGACGGACGATGCATCTGCCACCGAAAACGTAAACTTGCGGGCCCCCGAGTGGGATGGCCCAGGTCACGGAATTTACGCGACGAAGAAGTGGACTGATTCCCACCTTGTCACGCAGTCTGACGCCGAGACTTCGACCGTGCATACCTGGCACGTGTCAAAGACCGGCTACACGAAGGTCCTCTTCACTGACCCGTTGTCGCCGACCGCGTCGGTAGATAGCTCCGTCTTTGACGCCTTCAACCTGACGGGCGTGAAGCCGATAACGCTCGCTGACGACCCGCAGCTCGCGTGGGACATCGTCTCCAACGTCGAGCTCTATGACGGTTTGTCGTGGGTCGCCGCGACCAATGCCCCGGCAGACGGCAACTGGATGAACGCCACCGGCTTCGTTGGGGTTACCCTCACCGCGGCCGAGCAGCAGTCCACGCTCGGTATGCGCATCAGCTACGCCCCCAATGACACTGCACGTCAGACCGCGATCGATGCGGGCGATATCGGTGTGCCGGCAGCCGGAAGTGGTATTTCTGCGTCTGGCGCCGACCGCAGCTACGAGCTCACTTGGCAGCTGCGCGACAAAGCCCGCAGCGGTGACTGGGTGACGTCGGACGAGGCGTTCAACTGTACGACGGGCACCCCTGCGCTCAAGCAGGGATGCGTGCTCAACTCCTTTGAATTCAGGGGCTATACATCGAGCGGCTATACGGTGGGGGCTGATTCAGACGAGATCAGCCTGATCGACGGCACCCCCAACGTGGGCCTCGTGAAGACCGTCGGTGGCCTTGACGAAGACGAAACGGTATCGCTCGTCGTACCCAAGTACGGTGACGTCGACCCGGCGTTCTACCCGGCCACCTGGTTCACACTCACCGCGACGAACGCGTCGGGTAACGACCTCTTGACCCCCAACAACGCCAACGGCATCATGAAGCTCGGCAAGATCCGGGTCACCGATGTCGCGAGCAGCAGCGTGGGTAACAGCGACATGGGCGTGAGCCCGTTCGCGGGCCGCGATTTTGACGCCGAAGCGGCAAGCAACGACGGCAACACCTTCGACGAATTCAACCTCACCGGGCTGACCTTCGCAGCCTTGCCGAGCTACATCGACAAGAGCGCGAGCACGGTCGAGCTGTGGCTGTACAACGAGGGTGCAGAGAGCACCGTGAGCTACTCGATCGCCGATGTCGAGGCGGGTCTCGTGCCCGCCGCCGAGTTTGCCGACGCGATTGGTGTCTCGGTGACCTACCAGAGCACCGATCCAGAGGCCAACGGCAACGCGATCGTCGCGGGCGACCAGCTCACCGTGCGGCTCGACGTGCAGATGCGCGCGACGCACCGCGCGGGCGAGACGGCTACGACCCCGGGCAAACCTGTCACGGGCGGTGAATCGGGCGCCGCTATTCCCGTCTTTAACTCGGCGCAGGCAGTAGGTCAAGACAACGTGATCCCTCGGGCCGAGAACCCAGCTGACATCGATGACGCCGAGGTGCTGCTTACCGACGCGAGCATCGACGTGCTGCTCGAAAAGCAGATCGCAGTGCGCGGCGGTGCGACGACGCTCATCGAAGCCGAGGCAGAGACCCCGGTCGACGTGACGATCAAGGCCACACCCGGCGCATCAAAGGTGCCGCTGTCGGAGCTCACGATCGAAGACACTACGCCTGCGTTCTGGAGCACCTTCGAGCTCGTCTCGCTGCCTGAGCCGGCTTCGAAACCGACCAACAGCGATCAGTACCGCTACGACTATTACGTCGACGGAGCGTGGGTCGCGCAGAGCGCATTCACCGGCGAGCTCGGTGATGTCGCGGGCGTACGCATCACATTCGACCGGGTCGACGGCAAGTACTTTCCGCTTGGTGCCACCTCGTGGACCTCGAGCTGGGGCAGCGCCGAGCTGCCCATCGAAGTGAAGCTGCGCAACCCAGAGTCGATCGACTGGAAGAAGGGCGTGAGCGTCGAGAACGTCGCGAAGACGACGGCCAACGGCAGCCCGGGCATGACCGTCTCAGCTAACGCACCCGCCGAGCTCGATTTCAACGAGGGCACGCACAAGCTCACCGTGCAAAAGCGCGCTCCGCTCGACTCGACGACGCACCAGGTCGAGCCGCTCACCAGCATGCCGTGGCAGCTGATCTTCACGAACAACGGCACGGGCTACCTGCCGCTCGAGACGGTCACCGACCACCTGCCGGCGACGCTTGACTGGAACGGCGCACAGCCGACCTTCTCGCAGACGGGCGGCACGGGGGCGACGATCGACCCCGAACAGATCGAGGTGGAGCTGTCAGCAGACAGCCGCTCGCTGCAGTTCACCTGGCCCGAGGGCACCCGCATGGATCCGGGCGAGACGATCACGATCGAGCTGGGCATCACACTGCAGCCCGGTCTCACCGCCTCGCAGCAGGCATGGAACTCAGTGGTCGTCGAAACGGGCGTTGAGCTCGCAAGCTGCACGCAGCCGAGCAACAACGGCCAGCAGTCGGCACACGCGCCTACTCTGGGAACGACTGACTGCGCGAACGCCAACTTCGTGACCCCGCGCACGGGCACTCTCGTGGGCGCTCAGAAGTTCGTCAACGGTGAGTACATCGACACCCTGAGCGAGAACCTCGTCACTGGGTCGATGAGCACCAAGAAGCCTGAAGCAGCAGACTGCGTGACTCCCGGCGCTCCCGACGACTACACGCGCACCGAGTGCGCTGACTACACCACGGTCGGCGCCACCGACAACTGGCGCCTCCAGCAGGTCAACGCGGGCACTACGAACCTTAACCGCATGACTATCGTTGATCTGCTGCCCACCCCTGGTGACATGCTGCTCGTGCAGGGGCCAGCACCGCGCAACAGCACGTTCCGCCCCGTCATCGATCTCGACTCGCTCGAGTTCGATGAGCTGCCCGCGGGCGCCGAGACCGCTATCGACGTCACCACGAACGCGCAGGCGTGCATCGGTGACGGCTCGGGCCCGTCGTTGTGGACGGCGGACGATCCGTTCTGTGAAGACACCACGATTAACCCGGCAAATGCCGACTGGACTCCGCTCGAGAGCTTCACGGGCGACGCAGCAGACGTTGCGGGCTTCCGCGTCATGGTTGAAATGACCGCGTCGCCCCTCGCGCCCGGCAAGTGGGTCAACATGAACTACGACACGGTCAACCGTGTCGCGGGTCAGGCCGCTGGCGGTCTGCAGCCTACGCTCGCCCAGTTCGAGCAGCCGCAGTTCGCATGGAACCAGCACGGTGTGTTTGCGTGGGACACCGCGGGCACCCCCATCAACCTGGTGAAAGCCCCGCAGCCCGCGGGCGTCACAGTGAAGACGGGCGCTCTCGAGGTCTCGAAAACCGTGGCAGCAAACGGTGTGACTGACACTCCCGAGGCATTCGACGTTGAGCTCGCGTGCACCGTGCCGAGTGGCCTCGCGGACCCCGAGCGGGTCGCGCTTGACCTCGGCGACGAAGCTACCCTGACGCTGCCCGCCGATGGCACCCCGGTGCGCGTCGACGGCCTGCCGATCGGCACGAACTGTGAAATCAGCGAGTCGGGTGAGCTCGGCGACCACGGCGAAATCGCGCGCACCTTCCAGGTGAGCGACGGCGTCAACCCGTCGGTCGACGGGCAGACCGCGCAGATCGAGATTCGTGAACCGCGCGCGCAAGGTGAGGCGACCCTCGTGGCGCTCACCAACACCTATGGTCAGGGTGGGCTGATCGTCGAGAAGAGTGTGCGCAGCGATAACGAGTATGATCTCGACCAGGAGACGCTTGCCAAGAGTTTCGATTTCGAGCTCTCGTGCGTCGCCCAGGGCGCCAAGCAGCCCATCGAGCGCAAGTTCTCACTCAAGACCGGTGAGCAGTACGCGCTGAGCGACCTGCCGCAGGGCGCGGTCTGTGACCTGACAGAGGTCGCCACGGGCGGCGCGAACTCCGTCGAAATCACGGTGGCTGGCACGTCGTCCACGGGCAACGGCGGCGCGACCGACGAGGCAGGCGCGACCGTCACCGGCGTCACAGTCGGTGCTTCTGCGCAGCACGTGCTCGTTTCGAACGGGTTCTTGGGCAAGAAGCCCGCCGACCAGGGCACGGGTAACAACGGTGAGGGCACGACGGGTCAGGGCGCTGGCGGGCTGGGCGTCACGGGTGGCGACATCACGGGCATGATCGCCGCCGCCGTCGTGCTGCTTGGGCTGGGCGCGGGCGCGCTCATGCTGACCCGCAGGCGCAAGCGGGCAAACTAGCAACAGGCACGTAGCACCCACGAGATGAGGGGGCGCACCCGAAAGGAGGCGCCCCCTTTTCCTGTCGCCCCGACTGCGCAGCGGCATTACAGTCGGCATCGAAATGACGAGACGCCATCGAAAATACGTATTCATCGGGCCGATTCGTCACTTCGATGCCGTGTGGTGACCGGTGCGTTACGGGCGAACGGTTCTAGTCCTCGCGATCGCGTCAAGCAGTCTGTTCCGGATCGCGTCGCCGCGCGCCGCAAACCCGCGCTGCTGGCGCGCGTACTCGCGCTTGCCGTCGGGGGTTTCGATGGGTACGGGGGTGAGCGGGTCACCGGTGGCGCTAAAATATCCGGTGACGTCGTAGGGTGAGGCGCGCATGTCGAGCTCGCGTATGTCGCGGGCGAGCACGAAGGCGTCGAGCAGTAGTTCGCCCGGCACGATGGGGCCGAGCTTTAAGGCCCACTTGTAGACGTCCATGCCGGCATGTAGACAGCCCGACTGTTCGGTCTCGTGCTGAGCCTCACGGCTCACCTCGATCGTGTTGAGCGGTGCGGCCTCGGGCGTGAAGAAGCGAAACGCGTCGAAGTGGGTGCATCCGATCGTGTGCGATTCGACGACGGCGTTGGTCGCCTCGTGGCCAATGCGCAGCGGCAGCGCAGAGTGCCGCAGCTGTTCGGGGGTCATGCGGTACACCATCGCCCACTCGTGCAGCCCAAAGCAGCCGTAGCGCGGGGTGTGTGCGAGCGTGGCGGTGAGCAGCTTCTCGACGTAGTCCACGGTTTGCGCGCGACGCTCTAGGTACGCGGCCACGTCGACCTCGGCGTGCGCTGCGGTCGCGCTGTCGGTCTCACCAGTTGCGCTAGCCTCCCCGGTATCCTCGCTGAACTCAGCGCGCGCCGCGCTCGCGAGTGCGTCGCCGGTCGCGCGGTAGTGCTTCCATGAGGCGCGATCCGGGGCAGCGTTTTCGAGCAGCACGCCGACCCCTGGATGCCAGCGCCGCAGCTCGCGAGGCTTGACCGAATAGTAGGTCCAGAGAAAGTCCTCGATGGGGTGCGTCTCGCCGCGCAGCTTGCGAGCGCGGTGTGCTTCGGTGAGTGCGTCGGCGCGCGCGGCGTGGGCGGCCTCGAGTGCACGCCACTCGGGCTCGCCGAGCTGGGCGGGGTACGGATTCACTCAACCAGCCTAGGCGATCATGGCCTGACGGCTGCTGGTGGTGTGGATGCGCCTCCCGTGGTCCACTAGCCCGCTAAAACTCGGTGTCGCGGCCGCGCAGGCGGTCGATGTCGCGGCGCTCGCGCTTCGTGGGGCGACCAGCGCCACGGTCGCGCACGATGGCCGCGGGCCGCTCCTCACGGGGCAGGGGAGGCGGGGTGAGGTCCTCGTAGTGCTTCGCAGCTTCGGGGGCGCTGCCGCGCTTCGTGGGCAGGCCAGTGACACGGTAGATCTTGTCGAACCCGTGCAATCGCACTTTCACGACGTCGCCGAGTTTGACGGGCTGCGCGGCCTTCGCCGTCTGGTCGTTGATGCGCACGTGGCCGGCCCTGCAGGCGGCTGTCGCCTGGCTGCGGGTCTTGGCCAGCCGCACACCCCACACCCAACTGTCGACGCGCACGCTACTCATGCCCCGATCGTAGCGCGCCCGCAGCTGAGGTGGTGCGCCCGCAGCTGAGACGGTGCGCCCGCAGCTGAGACAATGGGTAGATGGCACATCGCACGGAGTACGAAACGGTGGCAGGGCGCACCGACATCGAGATTGAGGTGTCGCGGTCGCGGTTTATCACTCGGCTCGAGCAGGTGAGTGACGAGCGCGCGGCGCGTGACATTATCGCCGAAGTGAAAGCAGAAGAACCGCGCGCGAGGCACCACTGCACCGCGTTTGTGCTCGGACCAGACGGCCGCGTGCAGCGGTCGAGCGACGACGGCGAGCCGAGCGGCACGGCGGGCGCACCCATGCTCGACGCGCTCGTGTCGGCGGGGCTCAGCGATGTGGTCGCTGTGGTGACTCGGTACTTTGGCGGGGTGCTGCTTGGCGCGGGCGGGCTCACACGCACCTACCGTGCAGCGGTCGCTGAGGCGGTACTGGTAGCCCCGCGGGTGCGGCGCGGGCTGCGGTTTCCGGTCAAGGTCACCTCGGCGTACGACGTCGCCGCTCAGATTGAGTCAGAGGCGCGCCGCCGCGGGTTCGTCGTCGGTGAGGCAGGCTACACAGATCGGGTGGCGCAAGAATTTTGGGTGGCGGAGCCAGACATCGATCAGCTCACGGCGGCCGCGCAAGAGCTGAGCGCCGGTGTGGCCCTGTTTGAAACGGGCGAACCGCGCTACGTCGACCTGTAGGGCGCAGGGGTGCTTGGCCGCTCGCAGGGGGTGCTTGACCGCTCGGCGCTGGGGTGCTTGGCGCTGGGGCGCTGGGGCGGTCGCGCGCAACGACAACTACATCAATCTCGCGTAGACCATCAAATTTTGTGAGTTCTTGATGGTTTACGCGAGATCGGTGGCGGTGGCGGTGGCAGTGGCGATGACGGGCCGGTGGCGATGGCGATGACGGGCCGGTGGCGCTCGCAGCCCGCGGGCCCGTGTCAGAGGCACACGCTACGCTAAACGGCATGGACTTCTGGTCAGATATCGCCGGTCAACAGGCCGCTGCGCAGACCCTTGAGCGGGCGGCCGCTGAGGGTGCCACTCCCGCGCACGCCTGGCTGATCACGGGGCCTCCGGGGTCGGGCCGGTCGAACATTGCGTACCGTTTCGCGGCGGCGCTCATCGCGCGTAGCGAGGCTGATCGTGAGCGCGTGTACGCGCAGGTGCTCGCGCGCACGCACCCAGACTTGGGGGTGCTCACGACGCAGACCACGGTGATTAAGATCGACGCGGCCCGCGAGGTCGTAGCGAGCTCGTACTACGCCCCGAGCGAGGGGCGGTATCGCGTGTTTGTGATCGAAGACGCCGACCGCATGACCGAGCACACCTCGAACGTGTTACTGAAGGCGCTCGAAGAGCCGCCCGAGCGCACGGTGTGGGTATTGTGCGCACCGAGTGAGGCCGACCTGCTGCCCACGATCAGATCGCGCACGCGATCGCTGCGGCTCGTGACGCCCGCGGTGACTGACGTGGCCGCCCTTTTGCATGCGCGCGACGGTATCGACCTCGCCGACGCTGAGCGGGCGGCGAGGCTCGCGCAGAGCCACATCGGCATGGCGCGCAGCCTCGCGCGTGATCCCAACGCGCTCGAGCGACGTGAACGGGTCATTCGTGGGGCGCTTTCGGTGCAAACGCTGGGAGATGCGATGGCCGTGGCGGGGTCACTCATGAAGGTGGCCGAAGCAGACGCAGCGGCCACGACCGAGCGACGGGAGACCGCTGAGCGTGAAGACGCGATGCGCAGCCTCGGGTTGGCGCCGGGCGCTGCGATTCCGCCGCAGATGCGCTCGCAAATACGCGCGCTCGAAGAAGACCAGAAACAGCGTGCCAAGCGCGGCGTGCGCGACGGCGTTGACCGCATCTTGACCGATGTGCTGTCGCTGTACCGCGACGTTGTTGTGACCGCGCTGATGCACGAGGGTGCCTCGGGTGCTGGCGCTGTGGGTGAGGGCGCTGCGGGTGCTGTGCGCGCTGCGAGTCCCGCGCTTGTGAACGCAGAGTATGCGCGGCAAATCACCGAGCTAGCCGAACGCTGGCGCGCGAAGGGCGCGCTGCGCGCCGTCGACGCGGTTGAGTCAGCGCGCGAGCGTCTCGGCCGCCAGATTACGCCGGGGCTCGTGCTCGAAGCGCTCTTCGCGACAGCCGTGGGCGCGGGCAGCGAACGGTGATCGGCCAGCAGGGTGTCAAACAGGGAAGGGCAACAATGATCCGGATCAAGAGCGGCGCCGAGCGCTGGCGCGCTCGTGCGGCCGCGGGGGCCGTCGCGCTGACGGCAACGCTGGCGCTTGCGCTGACGGGGTGCAGCTCCCTCGCCGGGCTACTGGCCGAGGTGACAGGGGCGGCGGCGCAGGGGGGCGCGACACCTGGCGGCGCCGATCCGGTCGATCTGCCCGAAAAACCTGAGGGCACGGTCGAGGGCTTCGGGGCGCAGCAACCCAACTGGCGCGATTGTGCCGCGGGTATGCAGTGCGCCGATGTGTACGCCCCGCTCGACTGGGCTGACCCGGGCGGTGACCTGATTACGCTGCGGCTCGTGAAGCACGAGGCGACAGGCAAGAACCCGCAGGGCACACTGTTCGTCAACCCGGGCGGCCCGGGCGCCTCGGGCGCAAGCTATGTCACCGACAGCCTCGATTACTCGGTGCCCAGCGAGATTCAGCGCGACTACGACGTGATCGGCTGGGATCCGCGGGGTGTGGGAGCCTCGTCTCCCGTCGCCTGCCTCGACGCAGCAGGCATGGACGAATACCTGTTTGGTGAGGGTGCCGGTGAGGCCGCCGACGCAGGCCTTGAGCGTGGCAGCGATGAGTGGCTAGAACTTGCCGAGACCGAGTCGCGCGCCTTTGGTGATGCGTGCGCCGAGCAGACGGGTGAGCTACTTGGCCACGTCGCCACGAGCGACACGGTGCAAGACCTCGACATGCTGCGCGCCATTGCGGGTGACGACAAGCTCAACTATCTCGGGTTCTCTTACGGCACGTACATCGGTGCCCGCTACGCCGACGCTTACCCCGAGACGGTGGGCAGGCTCGTGCTCGACGGCGCGATGGATCCCAAAACGACCATGCGTGAGGTGGTACGTGAACAGACCCTCGGATTTGAGCTCGCGCTGCGTGCGTATGTCACCGACTGTCTCACTCGCAGTGACTGCCCGCTGAGCGGCAGCGTTGACGAGTCAATGGCCCAGATCTCGGGGCTGCTCGACAAAGTCGACAGCTCGCCCCTCACCGGCAGCGACGGCAGGCTCGTGACCGCCAATACGCTGCTCACGGCGATCATCACCCCGCTCTACGCGCAGAGCAACTGGGGCTACCTCGATCAGCTGCTGTTGACGGTGCATCAAGACGATGCAGACGTCGCACTGCAGCTCGCCGACTTCTACTATGAGCGCGAGAACGGTAAGTATCTGTCGAACTCGACCGAAGCGTTCTCCGCGATCAACTGCCTCGATTACCCCGAGCGCGAGATCAACGTGCCGCGCATGCGTGCAGAAGCCAAGGATCTCGCCGAGATCGCGCCGACAATCGGCCGGTTTCAAGGTTTCGGTGACATCTCGTGCGCCGTCTGGCCGGTCGATGGCAAGGGCGAACGAAATGGTGTGACTGCAGCGGGTGCAGACCCGATTCTCGTGGTTGGCACCACGGGTGACCCCGCCACGCCGTACCGCTGGGCCGAGTCGCTTGCCGACCAGCTCGAGAGCGGCGTGCTGCTCACCTATGAGGGCGAGGGCCACACGGCCTACGGCGAGAGTAACTGCGTCGACGAGGTGATCAACACGTACCTGCTCACGGGGGAGGCTCCCAGTGCAGCTGTGACCTGCAGTAAATAGTGCTCGCCGCGCCCGCGACTCGCGGGTGCCGCGAGCACCTCAAGCGCTCGTGACACGCGAGGGCCGCGACCCGTGTCACGAGTAGCGCTCACCGCGTGCTAAAGTGTTCCCTGGTGTGCGAGAGATTGCGCGCCAGGCCGCCTTAGCTCAGTCGGTAGAGCGATTCACTCGTAATGAATAGGTCGCCGGTTCGATTCCGGCAGGCGGCTCAGCCAGAAGCCCTCACAGCATATGCTGCGAGGGCTTCTCTCGTCTCGCGGCAAGTATCCTTGATGCATTCGAGCCACGGAGGTTCACTTTGAGCGTGTCACCCACACCCCAGCAGGGCCCGCAAGGCCAGCAGCGCCAGCAGGGCCCGCCCGCCCCGCGGCCCACGCGCAAGCGCATCGCGCTCTGGGACAACGCACGCTTCTTGATCATCGCGCTCGTGGTTGTGGGGCACGTGATCTCGACGGTGCGCACCGACTCTGCGCTCACCTTTGGGCTCTACGCCTACATTTACCTGTTTCACATGCCCGCCATGATTCTGCTGTCGGGGTACTTCGCGCACGCCGAGGTCTCACCCAAAGCGATCAAGTCGACGGTTCAGCTCATCGCGGTGTGGCTCATGTGGGAGGGCATCTGGGCGATCATCCATTTTACGGTCGAGGGCGAGGAGCCCGGGCCCAGGTTCTTGATCTCACCCGCATGGACCCTCTGGTTTTTGGTGAGCCTCGCCACAATGCGCATCTTGCTGCCGTACCTCGCAAAGATGCGTCACCCGTTCATCTTCTCGGTCGTGGTCGCGCTGCTGAGCGGGCTGCTGCCCGCGGCTGGCACCGAATTCTCGGCGTCTCGCACGCTTTCGTTCTTGCCTTTCTTTATGCTCGGGTGGCTCGCGCGCACGCGCGGCTGGTTCACGGGCGACTGGTTTGCCCGCCCCACGCTGGCACTGCGCGGAGCCGGCTGGGGGCTGCTCGCCGCGGTTGGCCTGGCGATCGCGTTCATTCCAAACCTGCGCGAGATCTGGCGCATCGACACGTGGCTCACCTGGCGCGACAGCGACGCACAGCTGCTCTCGGAGGCGCCTATCGATGAGTGGCGGGCCCCCACCGAGCTGCTCGGTATGCTCTCGGGCTTCTCTATCACGGCGATGCTGTTGGTGCTCGCGGCGGGAATGACGCTCGCGGTGCTCATCGTCGTACCGCGCGGCCACTCGATCATCACGGTGTGGGGCACCCGCACGCTCTACGTTTATCTGCTGCACGCGCCCATCGTCTGGGTGCTGCGCAAGACCGGCGTGATCGACGCCATCTACGGTCTCGGTCTCGGGGGCATCACACTGCTCATCGTCCTCGGGGTCGCGCTCACTGTGCTGCTTTCGACGACGCTCGTCTCGCGCGCCACGCGCCCTCTCATCGAGCCCCGGATCGATTGGCTCTTCACCCGTGATCCCGGCGAGAAGTCGCGCAAGTAGATTTAGTGCACCGCGCAATACGTCACCTGTAGACTCCGAGTAGCGTTGCCGTAAGACGCTTCAGCTGCCGCTCGCCGATGAGCCAGCTTCGGTGCTACAGGGGGGATACCAATGACGTCAACCATAGTTTTGCACAATGCCCAGCTGATTGATGGGACCGGGCGCGACGTGATCGCCGATGCCGTGGTGATCATCGAAGCTGCCAAAATCGTTTGGGCGGGGTCCGCGACCGACGCCCCCGAGGTTGACGCTTCTAAGAACCCGGTCAAGGTAGATCTTTGCGGCAACACGATCACGCCGGGCTTCTTTGATGTGCACGTGCATCTGTCACTTCCCGGTCCCAGCGGTGGTAGCCAAGCCCTCATGCAAGAAGCGATCGTGCCGCCCTCGTTTCGCTATTTCGAAATCGCCGCGCGGCTCGAGAAGACGCTGGCGGCCGGAGTGACGACTGTGCGTGATCTGATGGGCACTGACACGGGGGTGCGGCTGGCGGCGCAGTACGGGCTCATCAAGGGTTCGCGCCTGCTCGTCGCCGACAAGATGCTCAGCCAGACGGGCGGTCACGCTGACTGGCACATGGGCTCGGGGGTCGACGGTACCTCGGTGGTCGGTGGCAAGCTCGTCGATTCGGTCGATGAAGCCCGTAAGGCTGCACGGGAGCTGCTGCGCGACCATGTTGACGTGATCAAGATCGCGTCGAGTGGAGGCGTCACCTCCATGAACGACGACCCCACGTGGGTGGGCATGCGCACAGAAATGGTGGCAGCCATTGTCGAGGAAGGCAAGAACTACGGCAACATTCCCGTCGCAGCGCATGCCATCGGTTACGGGGGCATTAAGGCGGCGGTGGAGGGCGGCGTGCACAGTGTCGAGCACGGTTACGAGATCGACGACGATCTGCGCCAGCAGATGGTACAAAATGGTCAGTTTCTCGTGCCAACGCTGCTCGAAACGATCCGCCCAGACACCGCGACCCCGCAGGCGCGGGCGAAGAGCGAGAAATGGCACGCGATCGCGCACGAGTCGGTGCGCGCCTCGATCGCCGCGGGCATTAAGGTCGCCGTGGGCACCGACGCGGGCCTGGTGCCCGATCACGGGGACAACCTGGGTGAGCTCCCGCTGCTCGTCGAGTACGGCGGAATGACCCCGATGGAAGCGATCGTGGCGGGCACAAAAACCTCTGCCGAGTGCTGCAGGGTTGACGATATCCTCGGCACGGTAGAGGCTGGCAAGCTCGCAGACATCGTGGTCATCGACGGTGACCCGCTGCAAGATATCTCGCTGGTCACTGACAGTAGCAAAATCTTGTTGGTGATGAAAGATGGTCACCCGGCCGTCAACAGGGGTGGCTTCACCTTCTAGCGTTCTAGTCATCGCGCGCAGGCGTTTCATGTGGTCTAACAATGTGGGATCTGTGGCTCCGCCGCGTCGCCAGGTTGAGATTGCTTTTCGCGGTAGCGTCGAAACCACACAAACGAGCAGGGGGCAATCGTGAGAGCCAGCATGAAGACCGATGGCCGTCGTGCAGGTCGGATCGCTACGGCCGTAGCAGCGGGTCTGTCCGCGGCGCTGCTGGCCGGCTGCGCTGGCCCTCCCGCCGACGCCTCATGGGTGCCGCCCGTGTGGCCCGCGGGCTCCACGGCGGTCACGATGCTTGTGGGAGATGACGCAGGATCCGGATCAAAACCGGCCGCCCCCGAAAGCGGCGCCGAAGAAGCAGATGCCCAGAGCGTAGCCGCCGTGTCACCCGCGAGCGACACAGCAGGCCTCGTCGACGGGCGCATTCGCAACGACGCCGTGGCGCTGCAGGCGCGGTACGTCGAGATGCCAGGGGCTCCCCAGTTCACTGAGCTGGTGCGGGGCGTGCTCGATGCCGCGATCGATGGTGCGGTAGGGCGCTCGGGGGCGGCGAGGTTTGTGCCCGAGGTGTTTGACGGGCAGGCCGGGCTCGGTGACCGCGGTTGTGTGGCTGGCTCCGCCCAGCGGCCCGCGGCCGAGCTGCTCGCCGATCCGACAGTCGGGCCGGTGGGCGGCGCGGGCACGGCCGTCGTATGCGAGCTGACGGAGGCGTTTGGCCCGATGCTCGGGGTCATGTTTCGCACCGTCACTGGCGCAGCAACCGAGGTGACGGGAGACGAGGCTGAGCTGTTCTTCGTCAACGTTGAGACGGGCGAAGCGGTCGATGCGGGGGTGCTGTGGGCGCCCGAAGCGGCCGCTGGCCTGTGGGAGCTCGCTGTCGAAGGGGTGCGCCGCGACGCTGGCGCGCTGAGCGCCGCGCCGCTCGCGGCCCCGAGCGAAGAACAGCTCGAGCTTGCACGCGGGGCGCTCGGCGCCGTGCGGCCCGCGAGCGGCGGGGGCTCTGGCGCTGGTGACGGCGGTGCTGACGGCGGCGACGGCGGCGCTGACGGCGACGGCGACGACGACGGCGGCGGCGACGACGACGGCGGCGGCGACGGCGACGGTGCTGACAACGCTGGCAGCGCCGGCTTCGAGTTCACGCTGCCCGAAGGACTCGCAGCCGACGAACTCGCGGCGCTCGGCGTCACTGCGACGACCGCGCCCCTCACTCTCACGGTCAATGAGCTGCCCGACGGCTGGCTGACACCCGACGGGCAAGAACTGTTCGCGCAGCGCGACGCCCCGTTCGTGGGTGTGCCCGCGTGGAGCGGCGCCCACAACGTCGACTGTGACCTGGTCGCCTGCGTCGCGGTGACCTACGACGACGGTCCCTCGGCGTTCACCGCCGAGCTGCTCGATACGCTGCAGGCGCAGGAGTCGCCCGCGACGTTCTTCATGATGGGCAATATGGTGGCGGGTAGCGCCGATGTGGTCGCGCGTGCCGCGGGCGAGGGGCACGAGCTCGCGAGCCACTCGACTACGCACCCCGACCTCACAAGCATTAGCCCGAGCGCTGCCCGCAGCGAGGTCGTCGGCGCGGGCGAGGCGATCACCGATATCACCGGCCAGCCGGTCACCATGTACCGGCCACCCTATGGCGCGGTCAACGACAGCGTGCTTGAGGCGGTGGGGCTGCCCGCCATCTTGTGGTCGATCGACACGCTCGACTGGCAGGGCCCCGGCGAAACCGAACTCGTGAACCGCACCGTTGACGTGGCCGTTCCCGGCGACATCATCTTGTTTCACGACACACACGCCGACTCGGTCAACGCGGCCGACGACGTGCTCGCGGGGCTGAAAGACCGCGGGTTCACGCCCGTCACGGTGACTCAACTGTTTGGCGGCATTGTGCCGCAAGGAAGGGTGTCTGCCCGATGATCCGGCACACCAACACAGAGACGCCGCTGGGCGAAGAAGCGCTGGGTGAAGAACTGCCCGGTGGTTCGCTGCTCGATGAGCCGCCTGCCGCGGCGGGTGTCGCACGCTCGCCGCGGGCGCGGCGGTCGCCGCGGTCGCGGCGGTCGCGGCGGTCGCGCCGCGTCATCGCTGTGACCGCGAGTGCCGCGCTGCTCTTGGTAGCGGCGGCCGCGTACCTGGTCACGCTGGCTCCGGATCACTATGCGGCGGCTCAGGCCGAGCGCTTGAGTGGCGACTCGGTGGTTGAAGTGAGTGGCGTGGCGCAGGTCGTGCCGGGTGAGGGGTGGATCGCGCAGCCGCGCGTTACCAATTTGGTGGCGTGGCCGCCGCTGCCGGCCGTGCGCGACTGGCGTGTGCTCACCGGCGCCGATACCGGGGTTGAACTGCTGAGCCCCGATCGCGGGTTGAGCGTCGAGCTCGCGGCTGCGCCTGGTGGTGGCGGTGCTGGTGCTGGTGGTGCTGGTGGTGCCGGTGGTGCTGGTGGTGCTGCGGCCACGTGGCTGGGCGAAGGCGCGAGTGATAGCGCCGCGCCCGACACCGCTGCCGTGCTGAATGAGACCCTCGCGTCGGGCGCGCAGCTGCAGCACGTCGATGCGACCGGTGAGGTGCGAGCGGTCGTCACGGTCGACGGGCAGCGGGTGCGGGTGCTCGCGCGCATCACGGGGCAGCCGGGGGCCGCGAGTGACAAGATCGCCGACTACCGGCCGGCACTGTCGGAGCTACTCGAGTCGTTGCGCGTGGGCTGAGTGGTTGGGCCCGGCCACATCTTGACAATAGAATATGCGCGACAAATTCCGCTTCTGGGTCAGTCATAAGCGGAATTTGTCGCGCATATTTTGGCTTAACACACTCATCGAGCATCCGTGGAGTGAGCCAGCCCTCTGACGGGCTAGTCTTGCGCCACGAGCAATTGGTGTTGTGCGAGCTCGCGGTAGAGCGGCGTCGACTCGACGAGCTCTGCGTGTGTGCCCTCACCGATGACGCGGCCCTCTTCGAGCACCACGATCTTGTCTGAGTCGACGACGGTGGACAGGCGGTGCGCGATAACGACAAGCGTGCGCCCGGTTGCCACCGAGTCAAGGGCCTCGCGCATGAGGCGCTCGTTGACGCCGTCGAGGCTCGCGGTCGACTCGTCGAGCAGCAGAAACGGCGGCGCGGTGAGCAGCGCTCGGGCGATTGCTAGGCGCTGCTTCTCGCCGCCCGAGAGCATGACGCCGTTCTCGCCGACCTGCAGGTCAAGCGCCTTCGACAGCCAGTCGGTCGCGGCATTACCTGCCGTGTGTGCGCGCGCCGTTTCAGTTGCACTGCCGTTGGTGCCGTTGGTGCCGCCGCTGCCATCGCTGCCGTCGGCGTGGTCGCTGCCGTTGGTGCCGTTGGTGCCACGGTTGCCGCTGATAGCTGCCGAATGCGCAGTAGTGGCACCAGGGCTGGCTGATCCGGAGCGATCGAGCAGCGAGCCGAGGTTCACCGCGCGCAGCACGCGTTCGCAGGCGGCATCGCTCGCGTCTGGCGCGCCGAGCGTGAGGTTGTCGCGCAGGGTGCCGGCGAGCACCGCGGCGTCTTGTTCGACGTAGCCGAACTGGGCGCGCAGCTCGCGCCGGTCGAGGGTGCGCAGGTCTTGGCCAAAGATCGACACCGAGCCCGACTCGGGGTCGTAGAACCGCTCGATCAGCGCGAGAATCGTCGACTTGCCCGCGCCCGAGGGGCCCACGAGGGCGACGCGGGCGCCACGCGGCACGGTGAAGCTGACGCCGTGCAGCACGGGCGTCTCGAGAATCTCGGCGGGGGCGGCTTCGGCGTCGCGGCGCGACCCGCGGCCGCCACTGCGTACGAGGTCGCGGGCGTCGGTGCGGGCGGGGGCCGCAGAACGATAGGTGAAGTGCACGTCGGTGAACTCGATGGCCGGGACAATGCCCGTGCCGGTGCCGGCGGTGCCGCTTGCGTCGCTACCAACGTGGCTGTCCACGTCGCGCAGCGGCTCGATGCGGCCCGTGGGCGAGAGCTCGGCGTCGTGTTCAGTCTCGGTGGGCAGCGCCGTGATCTCTTGGATGCGGCCGAGAGCGCCGAGGGCCTGGCTCACGGCCGCGATCGCACCGAAAGCCTGCCCGAGCGGCATCACCATCAGAAACAGGAAGATGATGAACGTGACGAGCTGGGAGATGGTGATCGCGCCGGTGGCGACGCGGTAGCCGCCGAGCCCGAGCACGATGAGAAACGAGAGCTGCATCGCCAGAAACGAGACGGGCACGATGAAGGCCGAGATCTTGGCGACCTTCACGCCCAGCACATACGCCTCCTCGGCGTCGCGCTCGGTGGCGCGCTGCTCGCGCTCGGTAGCTCCGGCCGCGCGAATGGTGCGAATGGACGAGATCGACCGGTCGACCTGGGCGGCGAGATCGCCCACTTTCTCCTGCGATCGGGCGACCGCGGGACGAATGCGCCCCGAAACGATAACCACGACGACGAGGGCCACCACGATCACGCCAAACGTGATCAGAAACAGCACAGCGTCAATGATGAGCATGCCCACGAGTGCGCCCACAAATACGAGCATGCCGCTGATCGCCTCGACGAGACCCTGCGTGAGCACGGCCCGTAGTAGGGTCGTGTCGCTGCCGACGCGCGAGACGAGGTCGCCCGTGCGGCGACGGTCGAACTGGGTGATGGGCAGCTGTAGCATGCGGGCGATAAGCCGCTTGCGGCTGGCGAGCACAACGCCCTCGCCCATACGCTGCAGTACGTAGTGCTGTAGCCCGCCAAGAATCGCGCCGGCCACGACAATCGCGCAGAGAATTCCGAGCAGCCAGCCGAGCGGCTCGGCGCCCTCGACACGGGTGATCAGCTGACCGAGCAGCAGCGGCTGCGCGAGCGAGGCCACGGCCCCCGCGAGCCCAAAAGCGATCGCGAGGGTGAGTAGGCGCCGCTGCTCGAACAGGTACGGGAGCAGCTGCTTAAGCGAGGCGCGCGGGCCGCGATGCTGCGTACTGCCTGCGCCCCTGCCTGCGCGAAAGCTGCGCGGGCCGCGGGCCCGTGTGGGGCGGCGCTTGGAATCGCGCTGCGGGTTCATCGTCGTTGCTGCGTCTTGAGTGTGCCCGGTCACGGCCCTACTCTAAGCTGCGCCCCCTGACAGTTGCCCTGGCACGCTACCCGTATGGCCGTTTGCCGACGAGCCGGTATCGACCCGTGTGGTGGTTTGCCGACGAGCCGGTATCGAAATGACGAGTCGGCCCGATAAATACGTATTTTCGATGCCGACTCGTCATTTCGATGCCGAGTGGTCAGGCTTCGCGGCGCGCGGCGGCAGCGCGCGGCTCTGGCGGCCTGCGTTAGCTCCGGATCGCGCGCGTGGTCACCGCAAGGTGAAGCGCAGCCTCGGCGGCCTCGCGCCCCTTCGACTCGGGGTCGCCCGGGCGACCTGAACGATCGAGCGCCTGCTGCTCGTTGTCGACCGTGAGCACGCCGAACCCGACGGGGCGGCCCGTGTCGAGCTGCACCCGCGTGAGGCCGTCGGTGACGGCGTTGCACACGTAGTCAAAGTGCGGTGTGCCTCCCCGCACGATCACACCGAGGCACACCGCCGCATCAAACCGCGGCCCGGCAGCACCGGCACCGGCACCAGCGCCGCCGGCACCAGCACCGGCTACACCGGCTACGCCGCTGGCGCTGCTCAGCGCTGCCTGCGCCGCGAGCGGCAGCTCGAACGCGCCCGCCACGCGAAACACCTCGGCGGTGGCGCCGGCCGCGGCCACCGCGCGCTGCGCCTCTTCGATCATGGGCGACAAGATCTCGTCGTGCCAGTGGCCGGCGATGATGGCGACCGACAAGCCGCTCGCATCGACCGACAGGTCTGGAGCTCCGGCTCCGCTCATGGGGTACTCCTTTGGTTGGTTTGGGTGGGTGTGGATTCTGCGACTCCTGCGTCGCGCAGAATGACGGGTGGGTGGGCCGCGCAGAATGACTGGTGGGTGGGTCGCGCAGAATGACGGGTGGGTGGGCCCCGCAGAATGACGGGTGGGTGCGTCGCGCAGAATGACGGGGGACGGTGCCCGCGCTACCCCTCGTCATCCGGCGCGAAGCGAGCTTGCGAGCGAAGTCGCCGGATCCAAGCGACTAGCTCGTTTGAATATCCTGCGGCAGGTCGTGGTTCATGCGGTCGCGCTTGGCCGACATGTAGCCGATGTTGTGCTCGTTCACGCCCACCACGAGCGGCACCCGCTCGGCGATGTCGATACCCGCTGCGCGCAGCTGTTCAACCTTGTCGGGGTTATTCGTGAGCAACCGAATGCCCGAAAGCCCCAGGTCGGCGATGATTTCGGCGGCGGCTGAGTAGTCGCGAGCGTCGCCGGGCAGCCCCAACTGCAGGTTGGCATCGAGCGTGTCGACGCCCTGCTCTTGCAGTTGGTAGGCGCGCAGCTTGTTCGCGAGCCCAATGCCGCGCCCCTCGTGCCCGCGCAGGTACACGACGACGCCGCCGCGCTCATGGATCAGCGCGAGCGAAGCCTGCAGCTGTGGCCCGCACTCGCACTTCATCGACGCAAATGCCTCGCCCGTGATGCACTCTGAGTGCACCCGCACGAGCGCGCCCGCCCCCGGTGCGGTGCCGTCGGGCAGCGGCGCAACAAGCGCCAGGTGGTCAACGCCCACCCGGCGATCGCGGTATGCGCTCGTCTGAAACTCGCCGTACTCGGTCGGCAGCATCGTGCTCGCGCGCACGCTCACCCGCCGCTGCTTGGGGGCAGCGGCCCGCTGATCCGGATCAATAGGATCGACCGCGTCGAGGTGCGTGATGAGCTGTTCGATCGTGATCACAGGAATATTTTCTTGCGCCCCGAGCTCGATCAGACCGGGCAGCCGCATCATCTCGCCGTCTTCGGCGACGATCTCGCCGATCACGGCGACGGGCGAGAGCCCCGCGAGCTTCATGAGCTCGACGCCGGCCTCGGTATGCCCCGCGCGGGCGCGCACGCCGCCGTCGACGGCACGCAGCGGCAGAATGTGCCCTGGACGGTGCACATCGGTGGGCACAGCTTTGGGGTTCGCGAGCGCGCGCAGGGTGGTAGCGCGGTCGCTCGCGCTAATGCCCGTGGTGACTCCCTGCGCCGCGTCGACGGTGACGGTGTAGGCGGTGGCGCGTACGTCTTCGTTGCGCTCGACCATCATGGGCAGGTCGAGCTGGTTCGCGACGTCGTTGGTCATGGGAGCGCAGAGTAGCCCCGACGACCAGCGCACGGCCCAGCCGATCCACTCGGGCGTCGCGAGCTCGGCAGACAAGATCACGTCGCCCTCGTTCTCGCGGTCCTCGTCGTCGGCGACGATGACGGGGCGGCCGGCCTTGATGGCGGCGACAGCTTCGTCGATGGTGGAGATGCCTGGTGTGATCATGAGCTGAGCCCTTCGGTTGAGGCGGAGTTGGCGGAAGTAGCGGTGGTAGGGGCGACGCCCATGCGCAGCATGCGGGCGACGTGGCGGGCGAGAATGTCGGTTTCAACGTTGACGAGAGCGCCGATGGCGAGGCTTCCGAGCGTCGTGGCGGTGAGCGTCTCGGGAATCAGCGACACTTCAAACCAGTGCTCGTCTGCTGCGTCGGGGTCAGACACGTTCGACACCGTGAGCGAGACGCCCGACACCGTGACCGAGCCTTTATCGACGAGCAGCGCCGCGATGTCGCGTGAGACCGCGAAGCCCAGCACCCGCCACGCCTCGTGTTCGGCGACGCTCACGAGCCGGGCGGTGCCGTCGACGTGGCCCTGCACGATGTGGCCGCCGAGCCGGGTGTCCATGCGCACCGCGCGCTCGAGATTCACCGCGGCCCCCACGGTGAGGGAGCCGAGCGTCGACATATTGAGCGTCTGCGCCATCACATCGGCCACGAACGTGCCAGCGTCGGTGCCGCCCTCGACGCCGCCCTCAGCGCCGCCTCGCGCGACGACGGTGAGACACACCCCCGACACACAGATCGATGCGCCGTGCTCGGCATCACTGGTGACGAGCGGCCCGCGTATCGTGAGCCGCAGTGAATCTGCGACCGGCTCGATCGCGACGACCTCACCGACCTCTTCTACTAGCCCTGTGAACATCACATTCCCTTCGATGGTTGGTGCGTATCGCCAGCAGAGTCGGCCTCGCCTGCTGAGTCGGCCTCGCCTGCCACGATCTCGGCCTCGAACAGCCAGTCGGTCCCCAGCTGCGTGAGCCGTGCAGCCCGCAGCGGCTTCAACCCCGCCATGCTTGCGACGCCCAGGTCACCAAGCGCGACCCGCGGCCCGCCCAGCAGCGCGGGCGCCACGTACACGAGCACGTCGTGCGCGAGCCCCGCCGCAATCAGCGCGCTCACAATGCCCGGGCCGCCCTCTACAAACACGCTCCGGATCCCGCGTGCCGCAAGCGCCCGCAAGTCGTCGGCGAGGTACTCGCCGGTGTACTGCAGCGGGGCGGTGAGCGCGTGCGCGGCGAGGGCCGGGTGCTGGTTAATACGGGCTGACGCGGGGATCGGCCTGCGGCCGAATACCACGGGTATGGGTTGTTGCTCGGCGGGCACGAGCAGTTCACCGCACGCGGTGCGCGCGGTGAGGCTCGGGTCGTCAGCGATGAGGGTGCCCGTGCCGACGAGAATCGCGTCTGCGGTCGCGCGGCGGCGGTGCACGTCGGCGCGGGCGTCTGGCCCGGTGATCCACTGGCTCGAGCCGTCGGCCGCGGCCGCACGCCCGTCGAGGGTTTGCGCCCATTTCACGGTGATGAGGGGCATCCCCTCACCGGCCACGGTGTGCGTGGATGCTGCGACTCCTGCGTCGCGCAGCATGACAGGGGAGGGGGTGTGCGAGGGTTCCCCCTCCGTCATCCTGCGCGAGGAACGAGTCGCAGGATCCAGGTCGCGGTGCATGGATGCTGCGACTCCTGCGTCGCGCAGCATGACGGGGGTGGGGGCGCTCGCTCGCGTGGCCTGCCGCGCCAGCCAACCTGCGATGAGCTCGCGCGCTTCGGCCGCCAGCACCCCGCCGCGCACCCGCACCCCCGCGGATCGCAGTGTGGCTGCGCCACCCGCCGACGCCCCACCAGACGAGGCGCCGCCCGGGTCGGCGAGCGCATACACAACCGCCCCGATGCCGGCCGCAGCGAGCGCGACCGCGCAGGGGCCCGTGCGGCCCGTGTGGTTGCACGGCTCGAGCGTCACGACGGCGGTGAGTTCGCCCGCACGGGCCCGCCACGACGCGGGCAAGCGCGCGAGCGCGGCGGCTTCGGCGTGGGGCGATCCGGCGCCCTCATGCCAGCCCTCGGCGACGATCGTGCCGCGGGCGTCGATGATGACGCAGCCGACCTGCGGGTTCTCGTCGAGCGCTGGGCCGCGGCGCGCGATAGTGAGCGCCCGCCGCATGGCATCGTCGACCAGCGAGTCAGTGGTCACCGCGTCGTTCATGGCCGCCATTCCTTGCACGCCGGGTACGCAAGGAACCGCGGGGTGCGCGGTTTCTGCGTTCCTCTCATCCGGACTAGAGCGAAAGCATCGCCCATCACCGTCGGTACCGGAGTTTCACCGGTTCAACATCGCGGATGCGACGCTCGCGGACTATCACCGCCGGTTCGGATTCTCACCGACCCCGGAACACATTCTTCATCGTAGCCCGTGACGGGAGGGGTGCGAAATAGCAGGATCTGCCGGTTCGCTGTTGGCGGAGGGATAGTCGCGCTTCAAAGCTGAAGCGCCGTGCTGCGCTTCCGATTGCACTAGGGGCGCACTATACTTCTCACTGTGGTGAATGTGAAGAATAGTGCGCACGGTGCTCAAGTGCTAGTGCGAGACCAGGGTGGTTTTGGCGCGTTCGTGCGTTCGTCGCGAATCCAAGCTGGTCTAACTCAAGAGCAATTGGCGGGTATGGCCGCGAAGAGCCGTCGATGGCTGCAAGATGTTGAGGGAGGAAAAACGGCACCATCCCTGCCAAGCGCGATCGCCCTGGCGAACGCACTCGGGTACGAAATTATGGCTGAACGCTCAGAGCCTTCGAGGCTGCTTGACCAAGTGTTTGGAAACTTGGAATGAGTGGCGACGTAGACACACTCGACCTGTGGCTTGATGGCCGTTTGGCGGGTCAGCTCTTGCGCGGCGTGGCGGGGGACGTTGAATTCATTTACGATGCGGCTTATTCGCATGACCCGTATGCGACTCCGGTGTCGATGAGTCTTCCCAAATCCCATCAGAACCATGGGCCTGATCGGGTGATGCCGTGGTTGTCCAATTTGCTTCCAGATGCCCAGGAAGTGCGTGAACGGTGGGCAAGAAAGTTTCATGAACATCGGAGTGACCCGTTCACGCTGCTTCGCTACATGGGACAAGACGCGCCTGGGTCGGTTCAAATTGTTCCTGAAGGTGAAAGCCCCTCGCAAACAGGAGTTCTTGCGCATATTAGCGAGGCAAAGATTGCAGATCGCATTGCGGGGATCCTCGTAGATCCAGAACACTGGGTTGACGACACTGATGAAGACGAAAGCCGGTTTTCCCTTGGCGGTTATCAAGGCAAGTTTGCGCTATCTCGGGTAGGAGATCGCTGGTTCGAGCCCAACGGGCGCGCTGCGAGTACTCACATTGTGAAACCTGGGATGGTGACCGCAACAGGTGCGACGAATGACTCCGTGCAGGCGGTCGAATTTGTCACTATGCGAGCGGCACGGGCTGTCCAAGTACCAGCAGCTACTGTTGAGATCCTTGACTTTGCTGGTACACAAGCGTTTGTTACCACCCGGTACGACAGGGTTGTGCAAAACGACGGCGAAGTGACACGGGTACATCAAGAAGACTTTTGCCAGGCGCTTAGTGTGTTTCCCACGCGCAAGTACGAAGACGATGGTGGGCCAACCCTGGGTGACACCGAATATCTCGTTCGTACTGCGTCTTCACCCTCATATAGAGATCAGGATCGTAGTGCCCTTGTGCGCCTTGCTGGGTTTAATCTCTTGGCGGCGGGAGTGGATGCGCACGCAAAAAACCACAGCCTACTGCTTGTTGGTAGAAATGTTCGTCTTGCTCCGGCATACGACCTTATCTCGGCGCATGGAATTTGGGATGAGCATCGAGTTCGGTTTAAGTCGGGCGCAGCTGTGAAGTATGGCAAGAATCGGAGGTATCGGAACATCACCGGACGCGATTTAGCCCGAGCAGCAGATGTGCTACGAATCGACCGAAAGAATTTCGTGGAGCAACTACGCGAGCTGGCCAAAGCTCTACCTGAGGCTTTTGACCAGGCTGTCGCAGAGCTCCCCCAAGGTTTCGCAGTGGAACAGGTGCGACGCATGCCAGACCGGGTTTGCCGTTTTGCTGATGATGTCGTAAACCGAGTGTCTGAGTCTGACTTGCTCGAGACCCCTAAATTTGAGGGGGCCCGAATGGATATGGCGACTTTTTCGACCAGGGTCTGGATGCGTGGACACCGCGCGAGCAACGGTACTTGGCAGACGGGGTATTACAGGCATCGAACTTAGCCCCACCCACTCACCCAAACAGGTCGGCGAACATCTTGCCGTTCGCGATCACGTTCATGGTGAGCACAATGATCATCGCGTTGAAGAAGAACGCGATCGAGGTGTGCCACACGATCGTCCACCGCATGCGCGAGCTCAGCACCTGCACGTCTGACACCGCGAACGTGGTCGCGTTGGTAAACGACAAATACGCGAAGTCCACAAGCTTCGGCTCGGGGGTGCCCGGAAACTTGAGCGGCGGCATCTTCGCCCGCAGATAGCGCGAGTAGTAGATGCGCGCATACCCCCAGTTAAACATTGCCCACGACAGCAGCATCGCCCACACCGCCGCGGCCTCCGACGCAGCGTCGTGCTGGTCCATGCCGAGGCTCGTGATCAGATCGATCGCGACGCTCAGGCCGATGAAACTCGAGCCAAACGTGAACAGCACCGACAGCAGCCGCGTGATCGGGTGGCCCACGATCGTGCGCGTGACGAGCGCGTCGGGTCGCTCGCGCATCGCCCCGACCGTGAGCGTGATCGCGGTCGCCCCCAGATACAGAGTCGCGATCGCGCACCACACGAGCAGCCGCAAAATATCGAAGCCGTCATCGGGCCCCCACAGCAGCTTGGCGCCCAGCCACACGAGCCACAGCTGCATCAAGATGCCGGTAATCGCGACCGCGAGGCCCACGGCGGTACGCCATCTTTGAGATCCGGATCGTGCCGTGCCGGTCATGCCCGTGCGCCTGTCGAACCGGGCTTTGCTTGTGATTCGGGCTTCGCTGGCCCTTCGGGCTTCGCGGCCGCCGAAGCGACGAGGTCGCGCAGCGTCGCATCGGGCAGGTACGCGCGCGTGAGGGCGATGCCGATGCGGGGCAGATCACCCTCGTCGCGAAACAGCAGGTGCAGAGACTCGTGGCGCGGATTGAACTTCTGTTTGAAGCGGTGCAGCGACTTGAACCCGTAGAGCGGTTCGATAAGCTCGCCCACCTGCGCGAGCACCTGGTCTACGGGCCCGGTCTCGGCGTCTGCCGGGCGCACGAGTGGGGCCCCCGAGAGTGACACAAACTCGTACCCCTGCTGCGCAAAATGCTGCGCCGACGACGCGATCAAAAACTCCATCACGGGGCCAAACCCGCCGTCGCGACGCCGCATCAGATCGAGAGTCCATCCCACAACGCGGGGCTCACCCGTCGCCGGGTCTTGCGGGCCATACACGGGCAGCCACGAGGTGATGCCGTGCAGGCTACCGTCGGCATCGACCGCGATGCCCACGAGTACGCGCGGGTCGAGCGCCTCGTCAACCGTGCCCAGGGTGAAGCGCATCTCGGGTAGGCCTTTGTCGCCCGTCCACTGCTCAGAGATCGCACGCACCTGCGCGAGCGTCGACCACGGCTCGTCTGTGAGCGTCACCATGCGAAACTCGATGCCCTCGCGGGTGGCCCGGTTAATCGCGGTGCGCACATCGCCCCACGGCTTACCCTTGAACTCGAGACCAGGCAGGTCGACGATCGTGTCTTCTGCGACGATCACGCTGCGCCAGCCCGAGGGCCGGGCACTCGCGACGTCAGCGCTCACCGAGAACGCACACGGCACGAGCCCCGCCTGCTCGGTGACCTGCGCAAACTCCTGCAGCGCGTCGGCCGTCTCGTGCGCGGCGACGATCGGGTCGCCCAGCATAATCGCGACGCCCGAGTGTGACTGGTACGCGAGCGCGCCCGATGCGGCAGCGCCGGTCGTGCCCACGGCAGTCGGCCCGGCAGTAGCCACCGCGCCCGCCGCGATGCGCTCATTGAGGTTCCACGTCGTCATCCACGAGATCGTGCCACCGCCAAAGCGTTCGAGCCGAGCCACGAGCTCCTCCCTGGATAGGGCTTCTGCGGCAAGCGTGCGATGCGCTCGCCGCAGCCGCACGCGAAACGAGCCGCGACCCACAAACAACACAGCCAACATTGCCGCCCACAACACGCTGGGGGCGAAAGCGAGCCCCACAATGTCGATGGGGGCATCGATCAGCTCGTATTGCAGCATCAGCGGCAACGCGAGCGTAGCGAGTACGCCCGTGACCACGTTGTAGAACCCCAAAATAAGCGCCACCACCCAGCCCAGTTTGTGGCCGAGGCGCAGACCGTTCGCGATGAGTGCGATCACCGCCACATCGATGGCGACGTCAACGAACGACGCGACCGGCTGATTGCGGCCGAGTGGCCCGTCGTATGGCACGACCAAATTGAGAATCTGAATCACACCAATGGCGATGATGCCGGTGAACGCGATCAGTCGCCATTCGCGCTGGCTGGGCCGCCCCGAGCGGCGCCGAAACGCGGGCAGAAAGCCGCTCACCGCGAGCGCTATCGCCATCGCGATGGCATGTTCGAGGTCGTGGATCATGCCCAGGTAGAACACTGAGATGGTGACCCACAGGAAGACCGCGATGCGGGCGCGCAACCGCCACGGCGACGGCAGCGTGGCAATCGCAAACACGAGCGCGGTGAGCGCACCGCAAGATGGCCCCACGTCGTACACGGTGGCGAGGTGGGTCGCCCAAAGCGAGTCGGTTTGGGCCGCGGCGGCCAAAAGTGCCGCCGCGCCCAGCACACCCACCAGGTGCCCGGCAACGAAGAGGCCCGCTGTGCGCAGCGACCCAAACTTCCACTCGGCCCAACCGGTGCCGCCGATCACGAGCGGGGCGAGGGTGACGTAGACCCACGGGTGACCGGCGAAGAACATGGCGGTGAAAACCGTCCACCAGCGTCCCTCGGTGAGCGCGGGCAGCCCCGTGGCAACGTCGTGAAACCAGGGTTGGTCGGCCGCTGCGGCCCACAGGCTGCCCGTGGCCACACCCACTATGAGCATCGCGAGCACGAAGCTCGTGGTGAAGGGGGTGCGCCGCAGTACGCGCAGAGTGGCTGAGAGCCCCGCCCTGCCCCGCCCCGACCTCGCCGTTTCGCTGACCGCTGTGTCGCTCATAGACACAGTCTACGAAAAGCGGGCAACCAAACGCAGGATTTAGCGCAGCAGTCCGATGCGTTCGTACACGAGCTTCAGGGTGCGCTCGGCGACTTCGTTCGCGCGCTCGGCGCCCTTCGCGAGCAGCCGATCCAGCTCTGCCGGGTCTGCGAGGAGCTCTTCGGTGCGCTCGCGCACGGGCGCAAGGCTGCCCTCCACGACCTCAACGAGGCCCTTCTTGAGGTCGCCGTAGCCGCGGCCGTCGTACTCAGCGACGATGCTGTCGACCGTCTGGCCCGACAGCACCGAGTAGATGGTGAGCAGGTTCGAGACGCCGGGCTTCGCGTCGCGGTCAAACCGCACCACACCCTCGTCGTCGGTGACTGCGCGCATGATCTTCTTCTTGGTCACATTGGCCGGATCGAGCACGTTCACGAGCCCGGCATCGCTCTCGGCCGACTTCGACATCTTGGCGGTGGGGGTCTGCAGGTCGTAGACCTTTGCGGTGCCCTTCGAAATGTGCGCCTCGGGCACAATGAACGTGTCGCCAAAGCGCGAGTTGAAGCGGTTCGCGAGGTCACGCGTGAGCTCGACGTGCTGGCGCTGGTCTTCGCCCACCGGCACCGAAGCAGCCTGGTACAGCAAAATGTCGGCGGCCATCAGAATCGGGTACGTGAACAGGCCCACCGAGGCGGCGTCGGTGCCCTGCTTCTGCGACTTGTCCTTGAACTGCGTCATGCGGCCGGCCTCACCGAAGCCCGTCATCGTGTTGAGCACCCAGGCCAGCTCGGTGTGAGCGGGCACGTGTGACTGCACGAACAGGGTCGACTGCGCCGGATCAATGCCTGCGGCGATGTACTGCGCGGCGGTGCGGCGGGTGCGGGCGATAAGGCCTGCCGGATCCTGCGGCACGGTGATGGCGTGGAGGTTGACGACGCAGAAGAACGCGTCGAAGTCCTCTTGCATCTTCGTCCACTGGCTCAGTGCGCCGATGTAGTTGCCGAGCTGCAGGGAGTCGGCCGAGGGCTGCATGCCCGAGAACAGAACGGGCTTTACGGTGTTGCTGGTGTCAGTCATAGTGTTGCTTCTTCGCTAAAGGTTAAAAAATTGTGGTGTTGCGAGGGTGGGGGCTTCGGGCCCGCCGCTCTCCGGTCGCTTCGGCTTCGCCTTCGCTCCTGCCAGGCCCAGCCAATCGGCGGGCCCGAAACCCCCACCCTCGCAGCCGATCGATTGTTACTCGAGCAGTAGCGGTTGGGGCTTTGCCCAGCGCTTGGCTGGGTCTGGCGGGAGCGGCGGCGCAGCCGACGCGGATGGAGAGCGCTGGGCAAAGCCCCAACCGCTAATGCGGAGGACTACACGCAGTAGTCAACGACGACGGCAGCGTGGTCCGACCATCGCTCGTCGTAGGCGGCCGCCCGGTCAATCACGTAGTTTTCGACGCGCTCACCGAGAGCGGGCGTCACCACGTGGTAGTCGATGCGCCAGCCCGTGTCGTTGTCGAACGCCTGCCCGCGGTTTGACCACCACGAGTAGGGGCCGTCGACCTCGCCCGCCCACTTGCGGCCCACATCGATCCAGCCGAGGCCGGGCCCTTCTGAACCGTCGACACCGATGATGGTTTCGCCCTTCGTGCCGAAGTAACGGTCGAAGTAGGCACGCTCCTGGGGCAGGAAGCCGGACTTCTTGACGTTGCCCTTCCAGTTCTTAATGTCGAGCTCGCGGTGACCCACATTGAAGTCGCCCACGATTGACACGAGTGCGCCGTCGGTGTCGAGCTCGCTCATGCGGTCGCCCATGGCGTCGAGGAACGCCCACTTGGCTTCCTGGCGGGGGGTGCCCACCTCACCCGAGTGGGTGTAGTTGCTCACCACGGTGAGGGTCTGGTCGCCCAGCTCGAAGTCGGCCTCGATCCAGCGGCCCGACGACTGGATGCGCTCCTGCGCGTCGGCGGGGCCCAACCCGATCCGGTGCGAAATGGAGGGAAGTCGGCTCGCGATCGCGACGCCCGCGCGCCCCTTGATCTCGCAGGGGTCGTGCAGCCAGTGCCAGCCCGCGTCGCCCAAAAACTGCTGCAGGTGCTCGTCTTGCGCGCGCACCTCTTGCATGGCGAGGATGTCGACGTCGCGAGACGCGAGCCACTCACCCATGCCTTTGCGGTAGGCGGCACGAATGCCGTTGACGTTGACGGAGGCGACGCGCAGGGTTTCGACCATGCGCTCTAGTCTACTCAGCCGTGACCGGCCTGTGGCCTAGAACACCATGGGGCGGTCGTACTCGTCTTCAAACGTGCCGCCCAGCAGCTCGACGTCGATTTCGGCGACGACCGGCACGTGGTCGCTGGGGGCGTCGCCGCGGCGCTCGTCACGGTGAATCGCGGCCCCCGTGACGGCGTCAGCGAAACCACGCGACCCCATGATGAAGTCGATGCGCATGCCCTCATTTTTGGGAAAGCGGCCCGCCTTGTAATCCCAGAACGTGAACCCGTCGGGCACGATTGGGCGCACCACGTCTTCGACGAACGGCTCGAACGAGGCAAACATGTCGCGCTCGGGCGCCGAGACGTGTGTGGACTTACCCACCGTGAACGATGGATCACCCATGTCGGCCGCGAGGGGCGCGATGTTCCAGTCGCCCATGAGGGCGAGGGGCAGATCCGGATCTTCATCGAGCCACGCCTCGGCATTGCGGCGCAGCGCCGCAAGCCACTCGAGCTTGTACGCGTAGTGGGGGTCGTCGATGCCGCGACCGTTGGGCACGTAGAGGCTCCAGAGCCGCAGGTCACCGACGGTGACACCGAGCGCGCGCGCCTCGAGCGGTAGGCCGTTGGGTCCTTCGCCCTGCACTCCCTCTTGCCCCTTGATGGGCTTGCCGAAGCCGGGCATGCCGTCGAACTCGCGGGCGACATCGGTCATCTCGTGTCGGCTGGCGAAGGCGACGCCGTTCCACTGGTTGAGGCCGTGTAGCTCGAGGTGGTAGCCGGCGCGCTCGAACGCTTCGACGGGAAACTGGTCGGGCCGGCACTTGATCTCTTGCATGGCGAGCACGTCGATGTCTTCGCGTACGAGCCAGTCGACGACGCGGCCGACACGGGTGCGAATAGAGTTGACGTTCCAAGTGGCGATGCGCATGTCTCAAGCCTAACGGGGAGCCGCGATTTAGCTGGGGGTTTAGATGCTCCGAGGGCCTGCACAGTGGATTCGGGTAGATTTGTGGCTCGGTCATGTGCGTAAACCGCACCTGAAGACACGGGGAATACTGAATGAGCAAGAAACTCGCTGACGGATCTGTGCGTCAGGCGTTTGTGCGCCACGGCAAGCTGCGCCGCTCGAAGAGCTGGAGCAATGCGCTGCGGATTCTGTTGACGACCGCGATTGTTGTCGTGCTGAGCGGCGTCGCGACGGTTTCGTATGCGGTGTGGGGCCTCGCGAAAGAGATTCGCACCGTCGACCTGGTTGATAAGAAGGGCGATGCCGTTGGGGCGGGCAGCCAGTCGCTCGATGGTGAGCTGACGATTCTGCTGGCGGGCACGGACTCTCGTGTCGGGCAGGCCATCGACGACGGCGAGGAGGGCGAGCTCAACGACGTCAACCTGCTGCTGCACGTCTCGGCCGATCACCAGAACGCGACGGTGATTAGTTTTCCGCGTGACCTGATGGTGCCGATTCCGAGCTGCCCCGGCCCGAACGGTGAACCGAACTACTACTCGGCGATGAGTGAGCAGCAGCTCAACACCGCCATCTCGTACGGTGGTCTGCCGTGTGTCGCGGCGACAATTTCAGAGCTCACAGGCATCGACATTCCCTACGCCGGGCTCATCTCGTTCGACGGTGTGATCGGTGTCTCCAACGCGCTGGGTGGCGTTGACGTCTGTCTCGCGCAGCCCATTGTCGATCCCCATGCGAACCTCGATCTGCCCGCCGGTATGGTCACCCTGCAGGGTATGGATGCGCTGCAGTTTCTGCGCACCCGTCACGGTGTGGGCGATGGTGGCGACACTAGCCGCATCAGCAACCAGCAGGTGTTCATGTCTGCCCTGATGCGCGAATTGAAGAGCGCTGAAACGCTGTCTGATCCCGTCAAGGTGTACGGGCTTGCCAAGGCGGGCGTTGAGAACATGACGCTGTCGAAGAACATGGCGACGGTGCAGTTTATGCAGGCTCTCGCCGGCACGGTGAAGGACATCGACCTTGATCGTATTAATTTCGTGCAGTACCCAACGTTCTCACACCCCTACGAAGAGGGGCGCCTGACTCCCGATTACCTCAATGCGCAGACTCTCATGGATATCGTCAAGAGTGGCCAGCCGTTTGCGGTGACTGCGGTGGGCGAGGGTGTCGCGCCCGATGCGGGCGCTGGGGGAGACCCGTCGGTGCCGGCAGAGGATCCGGCCGTGACTGACCCGGCGGCAGACCCTGCTGTGGACCCCGAGACCGGCTTACCGATCGAGGGCGACGGGGCCGCGCCTCCCGTTGATGCAAGCGGAGCGGTCAAGCTGCCCGAAAACATCACGGGCCAACAGGCCAGCAACGAGACCTGTTCGGCGGGGCGCACGGTCTTTTGATCCGGTATTTCGCGTGACACGCCGAGAGACCCAGCTCACGATTTCACGTGAGCTGGGTCTTTCCGCTACAGTGGGGAACGGTGTTTACACCTAGGAGACGTGCCGGAGCGGCCGAACGGACTTCACTGCTAATGAAGGGTCGGGGTTAAACTCGACCGGGGGTTCAAATCCCCCCGTCTCCGCCAGATTGAACAACACGCAAGGCCCCTACTCCCTTAGAAAACATTGGGAAGTAGGGGCCTTTGCCGTTTCTAGTTTTCGCCGCGTGACAACAAATTGACAACAACCGCCGCACGCCGGGCGTGATCCAGGGCCACCGCCACGCCGTCTAGGTCGTCATCGAAGAGATCGGCGTACGTGTCTAGCGTCATGGCTGCGCTTGCGTGGCCGAGCATGCGCTGAACAGCTTTCACGTTTGCCCCGGCACTAATGGCAAGACTCGCTGCAGTGTGCCGCAAATCGTGTGGTGTGACGCGCGGCATTACCGGCGGCTCCACCTCGCCCCGCGCTTTGGCTTTGGCTGCTGCCTCGATGTCTTCGGCAATCACTTGTTGCACGGCCCGCTCAAACCAGCCCGAAGCGGCGTTACCTGGGCCGAGGTGAGCGCCACCGCGCCCCGCCCAAATAAGTGATGCCGGGCTCTTGCCTTTGCTCATACGCTCGAGATCCGCGTCTAGAAAAGAAGGGTAGGGCACTGAGCGTTGCTCGTGTGTTTTTGGTGTGCCGACAATGACGGTGCCGCCAACGTTGACAGCGTTCTCGACGATGTTGGCGCGGCGGCGCTCACGGTCAACGTGTTTGACGCGCAGCCCGGTTGCTTCGCCCCACCGCAGGCCGGTGTAAGCGAGAAAGCGCAGCAGCTCAGGATATTTGGACGCTGCAGCGACTCTCTCAACTTGAACGTGTGACAGGTAAACGCGGGGCTTGCTGCCCTTGCGGGGTGTCTTGACGTCGCGCGCCGGATTCGTCGTTATGCGGCGGTCTTTCACGGCACCGTCAAGGATTGAGGCGAGCACGCCGTGAGCGCGCTTCACGATGGTTGCTGAGCGCTCCTTGCTGAGCTTCGCAACCCAGGCGGCTACCTCAGTGTGACGGATTGACCCGACTTTGCGTTTGCCCCATTTGGGTCGCACATGGATGCGCCAAGACGTTTCAACGCTCGTGTGAGTGGAGGGTTTTACGGCGGCATCGTGGGCGTCGAGCCATTGCGCGCCGAGATCGTCAATGGTGACGTTGGCGTCTGTGGGGTTGACGTATTCGCCCCGGTGTTTGGACACCTCGACTTGCGCTAAGCGGGCTTCGGCGTCTCGTTTGCGTGTGAAGCCTCGCTCGTTGGTTTGGGTGTTGTCTGGGCGACGGTATGCAATGCGGTAGAGCTTGTCCCCTTGCGCGTTGGTGTATGCGTGAACGCTACCCATTGCTGTGGAACTTGTCGTGATCGGCACGCAGCGCTTCCATGACTGCTAGGGCGTGGTGCCCGGTCAGCTCAACTCGGTTCAGCTTTAGCGTGGCTTCAAGGCTGCCCAGCACGTCGCCCGAAGCGACCCATCCGGGGGTTTGGCGCGTCAGGCCGTCGCTTGCAAACTGAACGATATTTGCATGTGGATCAGTCAGTCCGTCAACAGTTTGGGCGTATGCGAGCATGGCCCGCCCGTATGCTATTGCGGCCCCACGCAAAGTGTTTGACGCTTCTTCTAATCTCCCTGCCACTGTCGCTAAGGGCACGCCGCTATCGCCGCCACCCAGCAGGTTCGAGGCCTCAACGCCGAGCGAGCTGGCGAGCGCGACGAGTTCCGCTGCTGAGACTCGCCTTTGACCTTTTTCAATCTTATTGAGCGTTTGCTGCTTGAAGTCAAAACCTCTTGCGTTCATGTATCCCGCGAGATCCGTTTGTGACATGCCTTTGGCTTCGCGTACAGACCGAACTCTGCGCCGTATCTCTTCCTCGTGAATGTTCATGCCTATGAGGATACCTAAAAGTGTGAGTGGTCACGAGAAATTAGCGCATTTCGCAAAAATCATGTTAGGGTGTGAGTGTTCACACGAAACCGTGACAAGTCACACCGAAAAGGAGTATCAGTGAGTGCGGAAAACGCAGAGCCCCTACAGCTCGCGAACTACAAGAGCCCTCAGGAAATCGCCGACCGTATCCCCGGCATGACCGTCTCGAATCTCGCGCAGCTGCGATTCAAGGGGCAGGGGCCGAAGTACATGAAACCTAGTCCAAAGGTCGTTATCTACGACTGGGCCGATGTCGTGGCCTGGCTTGAATCAACGAAGCGCGACGGAACTGCGGAGGTCGCGTAATGACTGCCCACCAGAAAGAAAACGGCCCCGAGCGAGTTGCAGCTCGCCGAGGCCAGAAGCTCAACACCCACGAAGGAATTGAAACCATGAACAGTCTCTCACACACCGACGACGGCCGCGATATTCGGTTCGAGCTCCCCAGCCTCAACGCGGGCGACGTGTCCGTTAGCAGCGGCTACCTCACCGGCGGCGGCGAACCCGACAGCCCGGTTATCGTGCTCGACGTTCCCGAACGTGACGCGGCACTCTCCCTGGAACAGGCGCTCAGTGTGATGGCGGCGCTCCAGTCCAGTGTCGTGCGGCTCATGGAGGAACAGGGCCGGCAGATTACCCGCCGCACCGAACCCGGCGCGCCCAGCTTTGAGGAGACGATCTAATGCGCGCCATGCACCAGCTCAGCAATGGCTGGACAATCGAAGAACGCGACAGCAGCAGGTCTGCGTTTATTGGCCCCGACGCGATCCACGACGGCTACGCCCGATTCACGGCCCGACTCGTGCGCATCCCCAGCAAAAAACTCGTTCGCGTCCTCCACTACCTCAACACAACCGACGAAGAGAAGGCCCGCTCTCTTCGCTCAGCCGCAAAAATCGCGCGCGGTAAAGCACGCAACCTGCCCTGGCAGCGCAGCCGCGCAAAGAACAGCCGCGCATGGGTGTTCGGCGTCACCCTGGGCGACCATATCAACGAAGCACAGGAGTTTGAACGGATCAGTCGCGAACTCACGACAGGTGCGCTTATTGGTGCTGAGACCATCGGGGGAGCCCTGTGAGCGGGCAGGTTGGCGGGCTCGACTTCGGCAGCGCATACGCTGCAGGCCACGACCTCGCCAAAGAACTCGTGACCATCGCCACCAGCCACGATCTAGGCGACATTCGCGAAGACGCCACCATCGAAGCGCTAGCGCGCGTCGTCAGGAAAACTGACAGCGGCATGTGGGGCGTAACGCTCGCTGAAACGGTGAAAATGCTTGCGGTCGCGCTTGCCGTATATGCGGATCTCGCGGCCGGGCGCGACCCGATGAACCCTACCGGCGGCACACCATGTCACGGCTGAGCATCAGCGCAGCGGCCACCGTGCACCTCGACGCGTGGTTTACCGCGCTCGACCGGGGGGAACTCGCCTTGTGGCAGCTCCCCCCGGCGGTAGCCCAGTACGTGTACATGGGTGAAGCGCTGGGCCGCGAACCGCTACTGCAGCAGATTCGCCGCCTGGAACACGAAGCCGATCTGCTTTACCTCGCAGCGTTCAGCCCCCGAGAGCGCGCCGCTCAATACCGGGCGCGCCTTGATCAGCATTTTCGACTTGAAGAGCAGCGCTTCTTTGCTGCAGAAGGTGGTCACAATGACTTCACAAACAATGGAACGAGTGAACGCGGCACCCTCCTACGGGCCGCATGAATTCTGGGACGCGCTCCCAGTGCTGGCGCAGATCAGGCAGCACGCCCGCGCACGCCTCGTAAGCCCGTGGGCAACCCTCGGGGTAGTCCTCGCCCGCGTCGTTACGACCATAGCGCCCGAGGTGGTACTACCGCCCATCGTTGGCGGGTACGCATCACTCAACCTATTCGTCGCGCTCGTCGCCCCGTCTGGTATGGGCAAGGGTGGAGCCGAAGCAGCAGGCCGCGAATTCTGTGCATGGCATCAGCCGCTCAGATTCTCAGAAATCACCATCGGCTCAGGTGAAGGAATCGCGACAGCGTACGGTCACACCGCGAAACACGAAGACGGTTCAGCCGCGTTTGAGCAGCACACCGACGCGGCCCTATTCAGTGTTCCCGAGGTTGACACGTTTCTAGCAGTCGCCGGGCGTTCAGGCTCGACGCTCTCAAGTGAGCTGCGCAAGCTGTGGAGTGGTGAAACTCTCGGCTTCAATAACCGCAGCAGCGAGCGGTCAGTGATTGTGCCCGCGCACCACTACCGGGCAGCTCTCCTCATGGGGGTGCAGCCCGAGCGGTCAGGCGCGCTGCTCGGGGACGAATCAGCAGGTGGGCTACCTCAGCGAATCCTGTGGTTGAGTGCAGCGGATCCAGACATGCCAGATTATGCGCCCGATAGCGTGCCCGCGCTCCAGGCATGGAAGCCGCCCACGCTGCCCGCCAACGAACACGGCAAACAGGTGTTGAACGTCTGCCATGAGGTGCGCCAGGTGGTCATGGACAACCACCGGGCCCGGCATCGCGGCGAAGGTGACGCGCTCGACGGCCACGCGCTTCTAACCCGGCTGAAAGTCGCCGCCGCGCTCAACATGCTTGCCCAGTCGCCAGTGCCAGGCGTGAACTCTGACGACTGGCATCTAGCGGGCTACGTGATGGACGAATCTAGCCGGGTGCGTCAGTCCTGTTTGGACGCGCTCAGGGGCGCTGCGCACGCCGCGAACATGGCCCGCGCGCTCGCACGCGGCGACGCCGAGATCGAGACCGACGTGCGCGCCGCCGATGTCGCGACCGCGAAAGCGAAAGAGCGGATCTTGTTGCACGTTGGGGCTGCTCCCATTGGTGCGAGTGCAGTGCGCAAAAAGCTCTCACCGAAGCTTCGCGACTACTTCGATGCCGCCCTCGAGGAGCTCGAGCAGGAGGGTGTCGTGACAGTGGCCGAGGTTGAATACCAGGGCCAGAAGGGCCTGAGAATCACCCTCAATGCGTCTAGGGGTGACGAAATCACCACCCCTAAAAACGGCTAAAACATTGGGCTGTAAGGGGTGGTGAAAACGTCACCCCTTACGGTCAAAACGATAGGAAACCCATGAACACCAAGTTTCGCGGCCTCAAAGTACGCCCCTACGAATTCCGACAAAAAGACGGCAACACACGCCCCGTCCTCGCGTTCTACGCAGGCGGCGGCAAACCCATCGCGTTCATCGAATTCGACGCAGCACGCGGTCTTGTGGACGCGGTGCATGATGCGTGTGATGCACACGAACAGCTGCTTCGAGAGGCCGACAAGTGAGGCTCACACCTCGAGCGCACACAGCGTTTGAGCGACTACAAGACGCCCTCGAAACAACCCGGCCCGACTGCCACCGCGACGACAGGTTTATCGCCGACCGGCAAGACCTCGAGCCCGGCGACCTCGACGTGATGCGCGCCATATGCGCCGCGTGCCCGGTACGCGTGCCATGCGCAGAATTCGCGGCAACCGCCAAACCATTAGCCGGCCACTGGGCCACCACACGATAGGAGCATGACATGACCAGCATCAACGATCTCGAGCAAGACGTCGCCAGACTCAAACACGCGCTCGCTGCTGAGCGCGAATGCCGACGCAACGCGCAACGCAAAGCCAACAAGCTACAGACCGACCTCGACCCCGCCCGGCAACAAGTCGTGCGTCTGACCACCGAGAACGGGGTGCTGCGCTCCAAACTCGCAGACATCGAAAATCGTGCGACCGCCGCTGAACATCGCGTAGTAGTCGCCAAGGGCGAAGCCCTACAACACCGTGCCGCAATCGAGCGACGCGACCAAACCATCGCGGGGCTGCGCTCCGCACTCACCAACCGAAAGGATGCTATCCATGTCTGACCAGATGAACGACGTACAGGCCGACGACACCACCGAGGTCGTTGAAGAAGTTTCTGTTTCTGAATCCGTCGAAGATGAGACCATCGACACTGACACGGTGCAGGATGACACGGCACCGGACGACGACGACCGCACCGACCCGCGCGTGAAAAAAGCGCGCGACGAATCCGCACGATACCGGCGCGCGCTTCGAGACGCCGAAACCACACTGGCTGAACGCGACACCCTCATCGAATCACTGCAGAGAGACCTCATCGCCTCACAGCTGCAGCGCGTCAAGGCCGAAGCTATCCCCGCTCTCGGTCGAACCTACGCCGAATTCTTTGTAGACGGCACCATCGACCTCGAAGCCCTCGCCGAGTTCGAGAAAGAAGGAGAAAAGACGTTCGGAATCAGGCGGTTCCAAGGCGGCGGACATCAAGGTTCAGGCGGCCGCCACCCGAGCACCGAACAACCCACCTTCGGCGCGCTACTACGCCGATAGCCGCCACGACGCCCGGCTGATAGAATCGTTCCAGGTACTATCAGCCGGGCGCTGACGTACCAACACCCCGCAGACAGGTTTCTGCACACACCACCTGCGCCAGGCGCGCACCGGGTAGAGCATGGCTCCCCGTACTCAACAAATCATTTTGAGCGCGCCAACAATCACACGGCGCAGGAAGGCCAAAATCATGGCTACCTTCAACAACAACACACCGGCAACATTCACCCCCGCAGACTTCGGCGAACTTCTCGTCGCGACCGCACAGCAAACGTCAGTCGCAATGCAAGTCACAAACGTTGTCACCACCAACTCGCGCGAATACCGCATTCCCATCGTCAACCAGGAAATCACTTCCGCATGGTACGGCGAAGGGGAAACATTCACGCCCTCAGACATCGGCCTCGACGAAGAAGTTATCGAACCCAAAAAGATTGTTGGGTTCACGAAGATCTCGCGCGAGTTCGCCGCCGACGCGTCACCCGAAGCGCAGACCATCGTAGGGCAGTCCATCGCACGCAGCATCGCCCGTTGGGTAGACGTCGCGTTCATCGCTGGGGAAAGCCTCAACCCGAAACAGCCCGCCGGCCTCAACGACATTCCCGACAGTCAGGTGACCATCGTTGAAGCGGGCGCAGCATGGGAGAACGTCGACCCCTTCACCGAAGCGACCATCAAGGCCGAATCGGTTGGCGCGCCCCTCACAGCATTCGTCGCCGGTGCAGATGTTGTTACCGTGCTCTCGAAGCTGAAGCGCGAGGCAGGCTCCAACGAACCACTACTCGCACCCGACGCGAACAGCCCCACGCTCCGCACCATCGCAGGTGTGCCGCTCTACGTCAGTAACACCAGCTTGCCCGGTGTCGTGTACGGCATTAGCGCACCAACAATCACCACCGTTGTACGCAACGAAGCAACCATCGAGACCGACCACTCGCGCTACTTCGATAGTGGTCAGGTCGCAGTACGCGGCGAAGCACGCATCGCGTTCGGGTTCCCGTGGAAGAAAGCCATCGTACGCATCAAGCTCGACAGCGCGCAGGCAATCCCCGACCCCGAAGGCTAACCACCTAAGAGGCTGGGGCGCAGCACACACCACCGCTGCGCCCCAGCCCCAGGGGAGACACACCACCGCCCAACATCAGGTGGGGGCGGGGCCAGGCTCGACCTCGCACCCCAACCCGCCGGTGAGAGCCGAAGAGTGTTTGTGTCTCCTTAGCTCGGTTTTTTGGAAGGACTGAATGATGGTTGATGAGTTTGATGGTGAGCCGGTGCCGCCGCCCGAGTATTTGGGTGTTCGTGGTGCCGCGTTTTGGGTGGCTCAGCAAGCCGCGTATGAGTGGGATGAGCATGACTCGCAGGTGTTGGTGGAGGCGTGCCGCACGTTGGACACGATTGATGCTCTCGCCGCTGCTATTGAGCATGATGGTGTGATGCTTGCGGGGTCGCAGGGGCAGCCGGTGCTCAATGGTGCGGTGGCTGAGCTTCGGCAGCAGCAGACCTCACTTGCTCGTTTGCTTGCTGCGTTGGATCTTGACGCCGAGGAGGTTGGGGTGAAGAGCCCGCAGCAGGTGCGCTCTCAGACTGCGAATCGCGCCCGGTGGAAGGGTGGCCGGCGTGGCTAGGCGTAGGCGTGTTCGTGCCGTCGTTGTTGTAGATGAGAGCATCCCGAGTGAGCTGCTGAGTGTTGACGCGTTGGAGTGGTCATCGTGGGAGATGTTGGCGGCATGGTGTGCTGAGCGTGGCTATCAGCGGCCGCGTGGCAGGTTGCGCCCGTGGTTCACGCCGGTGATGTTTCATCGGCAGGCGGTAGAGCGGTGGGCTCGCGCTAATGGTCGTGTGGTGGGGGATAGTGGGCGTGTTGATTGGGTGGCTCTTGCCGCGTCTGGGGTTCCTGCCGTGACCGCGCAGCAGTCGGTCTCGTGACAACATTCTGACAACAAACATTTGAGATTGAACGCGCCCCGAAGTGATCGAGATGACCAAAGAGCCGCGTGATAACAACGAAGTTAAAGAGGAGCTAGTGTCTGAGCGGATCTGATTAGGTTTCAAATCCCCCCGTCTCCGCCAGATTTACAACAAACACAAAGCCCCAACTTTCCAGTAATTCAAGGAAGTCGGGGCTTTGTTGTTTTGCGGTCAGCCGCGCGGGGAACAAGAGAACAGCTATTCCAGGTTGACCCTATTAACCTGGAATAGTGGCGACACTATTCCAGGTTGCGCCTGCAGCGCGTTCAGTTTCGCGTGGCCCAGCCTCGTCACGCTGTTCGAATCAAGGAGCCATATTCGGAGTGGTTTGCGCCGCCCGGCGACGGGTCGCCAGCCAGGCGATAAATTATTACCGTGACCATGCGCAACTACAGCGAGGTCGACGTGTTCTCGTCGACACCATATTTCGGCAACCCGCTCGCGATCGTTCATGGCGCCGAGGGGTTAACGACTGAAGAGATGCAGCGCTTCGCGAAGTGGACGAACCTCGCCGAAACCACGTTTCTACTGCGACCGGCCGACCCCGCCGCCGACTACCGGGTGCGCATCTTCTCTGCCAGCCAAGAATTTCCTTTCGCCGGGCACCCCACCTTGGGGTCTGCGTTTGCCTGGCTTCAAGCGGGTGGCGTGCCGGCACAAGCAGGCACCGTCGTGCAGGAGTGCGGCGCGGGGCTCGTGAAGGTGCGGGTGGACGGCCAGAAATTCTCGTTCTTGGCCCCACCTCTGACGCGTTTTGAGCCAGTCGAGGAGTCCCTCGTGCAGGAGCTGGCCGCTGCATTGGGTGTTCCCCGGGAGCGCATCCTGGACGCATCATGGGTAGTCAACGGACCAGAGTGGATTGGTGTCAGGCTCTCGAGCGCGCAAGAGGTGCTCGCGTTGAGCCCCGATCCCGCAGACCTCGGCTCACTCTCGATAGGTGTCGTCGGGCCCTACGCGCCGGGCGGCGACGTGCAGTTTGAGGTGCGTGCGTTTCTAGGTGGCGACCCGGTCTGGGAGGACCCCGTCACGGGCAGCCTCAACGCAGGCTTGGCCGAGTGGCTGACATCGGTTGGAATCGCAGACCGGCAGTACGTTGCAGCCCAGGGGACGGCTATTGGTTACCAGGGCCGCGTGCACGTGTCCGTCGAAGACGACGGCATCTGGATCGGTGGAACGGTCTCGAGCTGCGTCAGGGGCGAAGTGAACCTCTGAGTTTAGAGCGTAGGTTGGGTCGTGCGGCTCATCGCAATGTCCGCTCTATTTCAAGCAGGGCACACTTCTAGAATGCGTCGCCCTACCGCTCACCGCGCGCGAGCTTCGACTCCCACGGCTATGTCCACTGATGCCTATGGTTTCGACTGGCGCCTATGAAACCGTGCGCTGTAACGCCGACGAAACCATAGGCGCGGGTCGCAACCATAGGCGTAGGTGGAGGCAAACACCGACACGGCCACAACCGCCCTACCGTTCGCCGCGCGCGAGCTTCGACGGCCACCACACCTTGCGCCCAATATCGGTCGCCAGCGCGGGCACCAGCAGCGAGCGCACAATGAACGTGTCAAGCAGTACACCGAACGCCACGATGAAGGCGATCTGCGCGAGAAACAAGATCGGAATCACCGCGAGCGCCGCGAACGTCGCAGCGAGTACGAGCCCGGCCGATGTAATCACGCCGCCGGTGATCGCGAGGCCCCGCGAGATGCCCTCGTGGGTGCCGTGCGCAATCGATTCTTCGCGCACCCGCGTCATCAAGAAGATGTTGTAGTCGATGCCCAGCGCCACCAAGAACACGAATCCATAGAGTGGCACGGCCGGATCTGCACCCGGAAAGTCGAACACGTGGTTGAACACGAGGGCTGCGACGCCCAGCGCGGTGCCAAACGACAACACGGTCGTGGCGATCAGAATGAGCGGTGCCACGATCGATCGCAACAGCAGCATCAAGATCACCAAGATTACGAGCAGCACGACGGGAATAATGAGCGTGCGATCGTGAATCGAAGCATCATTCGTGTCGATCGCGGTCGCGGTCACGCCGCCCACGAGCGCCCCGCTGCCCGCAAGTTCGTGCCGGATCTCGCGCACCGTCTGCTCCGCCGCATCTGAATCTGCGGCGTCGCTCAGGGTGGCTTGCAGCAGCACGTCGCCCGCGGCGACTGTCGGTTCGGGCGCGGGGGTGCCGGGCGGCCCCAGCGGTTGCACGCCGTCCTTCGTGACGGGGGCGGTGCCGCTGGGGGAGTCGGCCGCGACCACCGTGACGCTGTCGACGCCCGCGACGCCGAGCACCGTGGTGGCCGCCTGCTGCAGATCCGGTGCCTTCGTAATTACGTACGCCGGGCTGCCAGAACCGCCAGGAAAATGCTTGCCGAGGGCCTGCTGGCCGTCGCGCGCCTCGCTCGCGCCGAGCACGAGATCGGACTGGGGTACGCCCGAGGCGTTCAGCTGGCCCGCGCCCACGACACCCACGAGCAGTACGAGCACGGTGATGATCCAGATGGGGCGCGGGCGGCGGCGAATGAGCGCCGCGAGCCTGGCCCACACGCCCGTGGGCATGCCGTGTTCTGCGGCGACGAGCTCGGGCTCGAAGTGCGGGCGCCTGGGCCAGAACGCGGCCCGCCCAAACGCGAACAGGATCGCGGGCAGCAGCGTGAGCGCCGCGAGCATCGCAAACACGATGCCCACCGAGGCGACCGGGCCCAGCGAGCTGTTCGACTTCAGATCAGACAGCAGCAGGCACAAAAGCCCCGCGATGACCGTGCCGCCCGACGCCAAGATGGGTTCAAACGAGCCCCGGATCGCCTGCAGGGTGGCCTCTCCGCGGTCTTGCGTGATGCGCAGCTGCTCGCGGTAGCGCGAGACGTAGAGCAGTGAGTAGTCGGTGGCGGCGCCGATCACGAGGATGAAGAGGATGCCCTGGGTTTGGCCCGAGAGCATGAAGAGACCCCATTTGGCGAGCCACCAGTTGGTGAGGAGCGCGACGGTGAGGGCCATGAGGCTCGTCGTGAGCACCGCGACAGGCAGCAAGAGGGACCGATAGACGACGACGAGAATAATGAAGACGGCGATGAGGGCGACGCCGAGCAGTAGGCCGTCGATGCCCGAGAAGCCGTTGACGAGATCGGCGGTGAAGCCGGCGGGGCCGGTCACATACACGTCGACGCCTGCGGGGGCGGCTGCGCGCAGCTCATCGCCAATGCCCGTGGTCGCCTCGCGAATCGTGTTCTTACCCTCGATGGGTACGAACGCCTGCGCCGCCATGCCGTCTTCTGAGGGAATGAGCGGCGAGATGTCGGTCGACACATTGGGTACGGTGCTTGGAAGGTCGTTCACTGCCGTCGAGAGCGCTTCGAGGGTCGCTTCGCTGAGCTTCTCGTCGCCCGTGATGACGACGACCGCGGGGATCGCCTCTGAGTCGCGAAAGTCGGCGAGGCGCTGCTGCACCTGAGTCGCGTCGGCCGAGCTGGGCAAGTAGGTGGTCTGGTCGTTGGAAGACACCTCACTCACCTTGCCGAAGTAGGGACCGCCCACGCTGCCCGCGCCCACCCACAGCAGAATCAACAGGGCGGGAATAAGGATGCGGAGCCAGCGGCGGCGTCCGTGTTTGGGGTGTTGGTTCATGACCCTCTCCAACTTATCTAGCCAGGTTGTTTAATATCTAAGTGGATATAGATTCTGTCGGCTAATATAGCACCATGTCTGCGCCGGATCCATCCCAGCCCCCAGCCGTGGGACTGTATGACGTGGGGTCCAACGACCCCAATAGTCAGCTGATCGACCGCACCGGGATCGACCCGGCCTCAATGGCACAGATCGGCTCAATCATGCAGGCGCTCGGCGCGCTGCGCGACGCCGAAGAGAAGCTCGCAGAGGCCTCGCTCGCATACATGAAACTCGGGCGCACCGATATGCGTGCGCTGCACTACCTCATCGTGACGTCGAACTCGGGTCAGGTCGTTACCCCCGGCGCCATTGCGGCCCACCTCAAAATCTCAACCGCCTCGACGACAAAACTGCTCGACCGGCTCGAGCGGGGCGGCCACATCACGCGGTCGATTCACCCGAGCGACCGCCGCGCCTTTGCGATCGAGATCACGCCAGAAACTCGCGAGGCCGCGATGCAAACCGTCGGCCGTCAGCAGGCGAAAAGGTTTCACGCGGCCGCGCGGCTCACAGGCGACGAGCGCGAAGTAGTTGCACGGTTCCTCACAGACATGGCGCGCGAGCTCGACGTCTCGGGTGAGCCCTGGGCCGAGGGGCTGGGGTAGTGGCGCCGGGGGCGGCGGGCTCCGAGGCGGTCGGCCCCGATTCTGTTGTAAGCCTCGTATGGTTTCGCGATGACCTGCGGGTGAGAGATCACGAGGCGCTTACCGCAGCGTTCGCTGCCGAGGGGTCAGTCATCGGGGTGTTCGTGCTCGACGAAGAGTCACCGGGCGTGCGCGCACTGGGGGGTGCGAGTAAGTGGTGGCTGCACCACTCGATCGAATCGCTTGCAGCTTCACTCGCCGCGCTCGGGGTGCCCCTGGTGTTGCGGCGCGGGCCTGCGGCGCAGGTGGTGCCCCAAGTGGCTGCGCAGACCGGCGCGACGGCCGTTTTCTGGAACCGTCGATACGGTGGTGCCGAACGGCGGGTCGACGCCCAGGCCGAAGCAGCGATCGCGGCAGCGGGTGTGGCGGCGCATACCTTCGCGGGGAGCCTGCTGCACGAACCAGGCGAGATTCTCACCGACACGGGCACGCCCTACCGTGTCTATTCTGCGTTCTGGCGGCAGGTGCTGCGCAGGCCGGCGCCCCGGCAACCGCTGCCCGCGCCGCTGCCCGCCAGCACCGCGACCGGATCCGGATCCGGATCTGCACCTGCCCTCGCTCCCGCGGTCGTTAGCGACCCATTGAGCGAATGGGAGCTCCTGCCCACGCGCCCCGATTGGGCCGGCGGGTTGTGTGACCGCTGGCAGCCGGGCGAGCGCGCTGCGCAATCGCGCCTCGCAGAATTCTTGCGCGACGATATCGCCGAATATGACGAGGCACGAGACGCGCTCGCCAACGAGGGCACGTCGTCGCTCTCACCGCACCTGCGCTGGGGCGAGATCAGCTCGCGGCAGGTCTGGCACGCGGCGGCGCAGCACGCGACCAACGTCGGCGGATTCTTGTCAGAGATTGCGTGGCGTGAGTTTGCATGGCACACGCTGTTCCACAATCCAGACATGGGCACGGTCAGCCTCGATGCACGGTTCGACCCGCACGCGTGGGTGGTGCGCCCCGCGGCAGAGCAAGCAGCAGTGGTCTCGGCGTGGCAGCGTGGCGAGACCGGGTTTGGCGTCGTCGACGCTGGCATGCGCGAGCTGTGGCACACGGGCACCATGCACAACCGCGCCCGCATGATCGTGGCATCGCTGCTCACCAAGAATCTCGGGGTGGATTGGCGCGTGGGGGAGGCGTGGTTCTGGGACACCCTCGTCGACGCAGATCAGGCCAACAACCCGTTTAACTGGCAGTGGGTGGCGGGCTGCGGTCTCGACGCGGCACCATACTTTCGTATCTTCAACCCCGAGCTGCAGGCCAAGAAGTTTGATCCACTGGGGCTCTACCAATCACGCTGGGCGGCAGACTCACTCGGGTTGCCACCAATGGCCGATCTACGCACCAGCCGCATCGCGGCGCTCGCGCGCTATGACCGCATCAAACACGCCTGAGGGTTACGGCTTGAGGTTTGACACCCACGGCCTCGCGCGGTGTGAGCGGTGAAGCGGACTGGTGCCAAAATAGTTGAGGGGGTGTCGGAGCTTTTGCTCCGACACCCCCTCAACTCTGTGTGTGCGTTAGCGTGCTGAGCGACGACGCATTGCGAGTGCGCCTGCGCCTGCTGCAACCAGCAGCAGCGCTGCGGTCCCAGCGATCAGCGGTGAGGCTGCGCCGGTCGCGGCGAGGCCTCCCTTGGCGCCGTTTGCGGCACCCTGTGCGTTGTCACCCTGAGCGTTGCCGCCCTGAGCGCTTGCACTTGCCTGTGCGCTTGCCTTGGCGCTAGCTGCGCCCTGTGCGTTGTTGCCTTGCGCGTCTGCACCGTTGGTACCAGCGTTTGCGCCGTTGGTGTCTGCGTCTGCTCCGTTGGTGTCTGCGTTTGCGCCGTTGGCATCGGCGTCTGCACCGTTGGTACCAGCGTCTGCACCGTTTGCATCTGCGTCTGCACCGTTTGCATCTGCGTCTGCACCATTGGTGTCTGCGTTTGCGCCGTTGGTGTCTGCGTTTGCGCCGTTGGTGTCTGCGTCCGCGCCGTTAGCATCTGCGTCTGCGGCGGCCCCGTTTTCCTCGAGGACCTTCACGGAGGCCTCGCCGCTAACAACGACCGGGCCAAGTGCCGCAGTGGTTGCAAAAACCTGGCAGAACTTGTCTTGGCTGACGATCTCCTGGGGCGACTGGCTCCACATGACGTTTCCCGTGCGAGGGACGGTGCTGGAAGCTGAGAGAGTGAGCTCCCCGGCATCGGCGCCGGTGACACGAACGACTGCCGTATCTTCACCTTCTGGGTACGTGAGCACGCCCGCGTTCAGCGTGGCGGTTGCCGGGGAAACAATTTCGAGCGTACCGCTCGAAGCGACTAGCGAAACGGGGACTCCCGGGGTTGCTGTTGTAATGCTGAACGAAGCCGTACCGCCGGGCTGGACGTCACCAGTTGCGGGGTCGGTTAAAGAGACCGCCACGTCCGGAGTTGCGTTCATGATGTCGAGAATCGCGTTGAAACCGCTGCCGCCCTCTTCGAGGCCGAGGCTCTTGCACCAGCCCTGAATGTGTCTGCGGCTGTTGCCGGGGTCAGCGGTGTAATTGCCTCCGGCGTAGTCGCTCACACACCAGACGAGAAGCTGACGCACCTGTCGATCGGTGCTGTTGTCGTTTGAAGACCGGTATCCGTCGCCCTGAGGGGAGCTGATGGTCGATTCAACCCAAGCTGCGTACTCTGCTGGGACGAGAGGCAGATCAAAATCGTTCTGGATGAGGTAACTAATGACCTGCTGTTGCTCGGGGGACAGGCGCGGATTGCCGTCTTCTAGTTCTTCTTGTGCCCCAGGGAACGTGCCTGCCTCATTGAGGCGGCCGTCCTCGTCTGTTGACACGCAAGCAGGGTTTGTCTGATCGGTGCAGTAAATCCACTCAGCGACGGCAGTCCTCTCGCCTGAGGTCGCATCCGTTACGAGGCGCAGTGCACAGGCTGCAGGCGTGTTGGCGTTGTCTCCCTGGTTGGCGTAGAGGGGTACAACGTGCCCTGCCTCCAGGTCCGTGATGCGGTTGCCAAAGAGCTGCGTGAGGTTCTCGCCGCCGGCACCAACAGTGACCGTCGCAGGGTTTGAAGGCTGGGGGGCATTGGGCGTGGGGGGCGCAGTAAAGTCGTCTGGGTTCCAGTCCGCTGTCAGCGACTCGGTTGTGCCCACGCATGTGTAAGACCCGTTCGGGTCGTACGGTACCGAATTGATCGGCGCGGGCGCGGCGCCGGCCCCGCCGTCATCAGCAAACGAGGCCGGCACGAAAGCACCGACGAGGGCGGTCGCCGCCGCGAGCGCGGCGACGGGCAGCGCGAGTTTTCGGCGCGCGCCGATAGAAAGCGAAGGCATACGAATATTCCCCTGTGAGTAATCGCACCGAGCGTGCGTGATGAAAAGCCGAACAACTGCTTCGGCGAAAAGTTCTCCCGATTGAAAATTGTAGGTCGACCTAAGGGGATACACAATTCATTTGTGGGTATTGCACTGTAAAACAAAAATCACCCGGCGAGAAATTCTCACCGGGTGATTTTGAAGTGGTGCGCCCGAAGGGATTCGAACCCCTGGCCTTCTGATCCGTAGTCAGACGCTCTATCCAGCTGAGCTACGGGCGCCCTGTCTGCCTGCCTTAGCTTTTCGCCTTGGCTTGCCGACTCGTTAAACATTACACGGGTCCCCTGCAAAACAAAAATCGCACCCCCTAAACGGGCGACTCCCGGGCGGGTCGCGAGATCGCGGTATCCTTGAGCGTGACCGAAAAGACCACGCAGCAAGCACTCGCCCGCGCCGAATCCCTCATCCTCGAGATCCCCGATTATCCGACTGAGGGCATCGTGTTTCGCGACATCACCCCGCTCATCGCCGACGGTTCGGCGCTGCGCGCCACCGTAGACGCGATGATCGCACCGTTCGCGGGCACCTACGACGTCATCGCCGGGCTCGAAGCACGCGGGTTTCTTTTCGCGAGTGCGGCCGCCTACGCGAGTGGTGCCGGGCTGATGCCTATTCGAAAGGCCGGCAAGCTGCCAAGGCCGATTGTGAACGTCGAGTACTCGCTTGAGTATGGCAGCGCCGTTATTGAAGCTCACGGTGACTTTGCACCGGGTGCGCGCGTGCTCATTCTTGACGACGTGCTCGCAACGGGCGGCACGCTCGTGGCGGCGCACGACCTGATGGCGCAGCTGGGGTACGAGGTTGCTGGCACCGCGGTGCTGTTTGAGATCGACGGGTTGGGCGGCCGCGAAGCACTCGGCGGCCGCGAGCTGCACACCGTGTTCTCGAGCTAGGTTCTCGAGCTGAGCCGCGAGGCGGCCCCGCCAAACGCCGGGCTCACGAGACAATAGACCTCATGACCGATGCGACACAGGCCTTCTTTGCGGCACGAGATCAGCTTTTGAGTCTCGCAGGCGACCCTCACGGGGCGCGGCGCGAGTTCGTCTGGCCCGCGGTGGGGGACAGCTTCAACTGGGCGCACGACGTGTTTGACGCGCTCGCGCACGGCAACGACACGACTGCGCTGTGGATCTCTGAGCGCGACGGCCGCGAAACGAAGCTCACCTTCGACGAGATGCGTCGCCGCTCAGACCAGGTCGCCAACTGGATGACCCGCACCGGCCTGCGCCGCGGCGACGTCGCCATGCTCATGCTCGATAACCGCGTCGAGCTGTGGGAGATCATGCTCGCCGCGATGAAGCTCGGGGTCGTGATCCTGCCCACCTCGATCGTGCTGGGGGCGGCAGAGCTCACCGATCGCGTCGACCGCGGCCGCGTGAAGTGGGTGTTTGCGGGGCCAAACGACGCGGTGAAATTCGTGGGGACGAACGGCGAGACCGGGGTGACGGGCAAGTACCGCGGCATCGGCGTGGGCCTCGACGACGGCACACAAGATCAGCGCGCGCTGCTCTGGGACTGGGCCCGATACGAGGAGTCGCGCGCTGCGTCTGACGCGCAGGTCGTCAAGCGCACGGCGAGCGCCGACGCTGCGATCATCTACTTCACGTCGGGTACGACGAGCCTGCCCAAGATCGTCGAGCACTCACACGTGAGCTACCCGCTCGGCCACCTCACCACGATGTCGTGGCTCGGTGTGCGCCCGGGCGACACGCACCTCGTCATCAGCGCGCCCGGCTGGGGCAAACACGCTTGGTCGAGCTTCTTTGGTCCGTGGCATGTGGGCGCCACGATCTTTGTCACAAACTCACCCCGGTTCGACCCGCAGCACCTCATCGCCGAGCTCGACCGCGCGGCCGTGAACACGTTCTGCGCGCCGCCCACGGTGTGGCGCATGCTCATTCAGCACGAGCTCACCGAGAAACCCCGCGCACTACGCGAGGTCGTCTCGGCGGGCGAGCCGCTCAACCCCGAGGTGATCGCGCGCATCAAAGAGTGGTGGGGCCTCGAAATTCGCGATGGCTACGGCCAAACCGAAACCACCGCGCTCATCGGCAACATGCCCGGCGACCCGGTCGTCGCGGGCGCTATGGGCGTGCCGCTGCCCGGCGTCGAAATTGCGCTCATCGATCCGCTCACGGGCGAGGCGGTGACCGGTGCAGGCAGCGAGGGGGAAATCTGCCTGCCGCTCGGTGCGGGTGCTTCTGGCCTCGAATCTCGCTCCGGATCAGGGGCCGCGCCCCGTCCCGTCAACCTCATGACCGAGTATCTCGGTAACCCCGAGGCGACAGCGCGCGCCACAGCGGGCGGCTACTTCCACACGGGTGACGTGGCGGTACGCGGCGAGAACGGTGTCTTGACGTTTGTGGGCCGCACAGATGACATCTTCAAATCGAGCGACTTCAAGGTCTCGCCGTTCGAGGTCGAGAGCGCGCTCATCGAGCACCCCTTCGTCGCAGAAGCCGCCGTCGTCGGCGCCCCCGACGACACGAAGCTCAACATCACCAAAGCGTACGTCGCGCTCGCGGCCGGAGTGCCCGCAGACGCTGAGACTGCCCGGGCGGTGCTGGCGCACGCGCGCGTAGCGTTGCCCGCGTACATGCGGGTGCGCCGAGTAGAGTTCTACGACCTGCCCAAAACGGCGTCGGGCAAGATCCGGCGCGTCGAGCTGCGGCAGCGAGAAATTGCAGCGCACGCAGCGGGCGAGCGCATCGCGACAGAGTGGCGCGAAGACGATTTTCCGGGGCTGAAGGGGTAGTCAGCGCGTCACACTACGACATATGTCGTCATCTGAAGACACGCAGTTTGAAGCGATCTTGCGCCCGCCGATAGCGTCGAAACATGACGAAGATTGAGACCACCACCGCCGGCAGTCTGCCCCGCACGCAGGCCCTCATCGATGCCAATGCGGCGCGCGAGTTCGAGGCCGACGGCTTCACCCTCAAGTCGACGCCCGAGTACGAAGCGCTCGTGGCCGAGGCCGTGCGCGACGTTGTCGAGCGCCAGCGCGAGGCCGGTATCACGCAGCCGGGCGATGGCGAGTTTGGCAAGGCAATGTCGAACGCGGTCGATTACGGCGCGTGGTGGGCGTACTCGTTCCAGCGCAACGCGGGACTTTCGCTCAACGGGCAGACGATCTTCACGCAGCAGCCCGTGCGCTCAGAGCCCGGCAATGTGCGCCTCACGTCGTTCCCAGATCGCCGCGACTGGACAGCGTTCGCCGAGGCGTACAACGACCCCGAGAGTGGCATCTCGACGGGCAAGAACGCAACCGCGTTCCCTGCCACCACCGGCCCCATTAGCTACACGGGCCAGGCGGCGATCGCGGCCGACACGAAGAATCTCGCCGCGGCGCTTGCGCCTGGCGAGACCGGGTTCTTGACGGCGATCGCACCGGGCTCTGCCGCACGCGTTGACAACGAGTTCTACCCGACCGAGCAGGCGCACATTGACGCCTGGGTCGAGTCGCTGCGTGAAGAGTACAAGGCCGTCACCGATGCGGGGCTGATTCTGCAGCTCGACGACCCCTCGCTCGCCGAGAACTGGGACCAGATCAATCCCGAGCCGTCGGTGGAGGATTACCTCGCGTTCACGCAGATTCGCATCGACGCGATCAACGAGGCGATCAAGGGGCTACCGAAGGAGCTCGTGCGCCTGCACCTGTGCTGGGGTTCGTGGCACGGCCCGCACACCACCGACATTGAACTGAAGCACATTCTGAAGACCGTGCTGGGTGCAAACGTCGGCCAGATTTCATTCGAGGCGGCCAACGCTCGCCACGAGCACGAGTGGGCGGTGTGGGAGGAGAACAAGAGCATTATCCCTGATGACCTGGTGCTCGTGCCCGGCGTGATCAGCCACTCCACCAACCTGGTCGAGCACCCCGAGCTCGTCGCCCAGCGCATCGAACGCTTCGCAAACGTGGTCGGCCCGGAGCGCGTGATCGCTGCGACTGACTGTGGTCTCGGCGGCCGCGTGCACCCGCAGATTGCGTGGGCAAAGCTCGATTCGCTCGGCGACGGCGCACGCCTGGCCGCCGCGCGCATCTAGCCTGAGCCTGCGCGCGCTGGCCGCCGTGCTCGTGCCCGCGCTCACCCGCGGCCTGCCGCGCTACTTCAGCTAACAATCGACCTTCACGCACAAGTTTCGCTTGAAACGTGTGCGTGAGGGTCGATTTGTGCGTGAAGGTGGATTGGGCCACGGGCGGCCGTCGAGCACTGGGGGGCGCTCGTGAATCGGGCACCAACGCCCGCCGTGCCCGCGCCGCCGGCCGCTCAGATTCTCCTTGTCCACCACGACAAGTGTGGCTAACGTGTCTTCTATGAAGAAAGATTGCCACGGGCGAGCGTTCAAAATCACCACGACGGTCGCAGTGGCTCTTGGTCTGCTGATGCAGGGCGGGGTCGCGTACGCAGAATCGACTGACGGTGCGCTGGTGGCTCCTGAGCCGCTCTATGGGCCAGAGAAACTCGAAAGCGTCGGTACCGATCCCGACATCGACATCGACATCGACATCGATACCGATACCGATACCGATACCGATACCGATACTGACACTGCGACCGACGCCGACCCAGCCCCACAAGCAGCTGCACCCGCCGCCCCAACGGCGGCCTTAGCATCTGTAGCGAGCGAAGATGCCACAATTCTGCGGCTCGTGAACCAGGCGCGAATTTCGGCGTGCGTGCCGATTTTGAACAGCAACCCCAAGATGAACAAGGTTGCACGAGACTGGTCCAGCAAGATGGCCACGACCGGCGACTTTCACCACAACCCCAATTACTCGACCCAGATTCCCAGTGGTTGGTATCAAGCGGGTGAGAATATCGCGGCCGGGTACGGCAGCGGCCAACGCATGTTCGACGGGTGGATGGATTCTCCGGGCCACCGTGGCAACATCCTGAACCCCGGCTACACTGACATCGGTATCGGCTTTGTCGCGAGCCAGGCCGGCCCGTACGGGTACTACGGCACCTACGGCACGCAGGTGTTTGGCGGCTATCCGGAGCACGCAGGAGGCGTCTTTCTCGACGTGCGCCCCTGGACCAAGTTCTACACAGAGATCGACTGGATGGGCACGAGTGGCTACAGCACCGGCAACAAAGTGCCAGGTTGCGCAACCGAAGTGACCTACAAGCCGAAAGACACCACGTCGCGCGAAGCGATGGCAGCGTTCATCTACCGCATGGAACACGCCAACTACAAGGGCCCCAAGAAATCGCCGTTCACCGATGTGAAACCCGGCGATAAGTTCTACAACCAGATCACTTGGATGCACAAGATGGGCTACTCCACGGGCACCAAGCAGAAAGACGGTTCACTCAAGTACGAGCCGAAGGCGGCCGTGTCACGCGAGGCGATGGCCGCGTTCTTGTACCGGGTCGAGGGCGCCCCCGGGCCCGGCGCAGGCAGCGTGCCGTTCATTGACATGCGCCCCGGCGATAAGTTCTACCGCGAAATCACCTGGATGTACACGTCAGGTCTCTCGACGGGCACGAAGCAGCAAGACGGATCACTTAAGTACGAGCCCAAGAGTAAGGTCACACGCGAGGCGATGGCGGCGTTCATCTACCGTTCTAAGGCGTAGCAAGCAGCGCGTAGCACCGTGCCACCCGCTCCCGCCACCACGCCTCGCGATCCGGAGCCGCGGCATACTGCGCAAGCAACCCTGCATCGGGGGCGGGGCGCCGCACCGCGATCGCCCCGGCCTCGGGCACGAGCGAGTCGCGGGTCACATCGCCCGCGAGCAGCGCGACCGTACCGAGGCCGCAGGCGCCCGCGAGCGCGCCTTCGGGCAGCGCCGCCGCGAGCTGCAGCCCCATCGCGACGCCCACCGACGTGTCGAGCGCGCTCGACACCACGACCGGCAGGCCCGCCTGCTCGACGATCGCGAGCGCGCGGCGCACGCCCCCCAGCGGCTGTGCCTTGATGATGAGCAAATCTGCTGCTCCGGATCGCGCCACCTCGAGCGGGTCACTCGCCTTGCGCACGCTTTCATCTGCGGCGATGCGCACCACGCGGCGCGTGCATAATGTGTGGTCTGAACCCAGACTGTGCTGATCTGGGGTCGAGCTGGTGCTAGATTCGCGGGTGCCGGGATTTAGCGTATTGCCGGTGCTTACGGCGTGGAGCGCCGCGCGTACCTCGGCGAGCTCGGCGATGGTTGCACAGGGCTGCTCGGCATAGTCGAGGTTGAACTGAGCGAGTGCGGTGAGGGCGGTGACCGCCTCAGGGGCGCTCCAGCCGCAGTTGGCGTCGACGCGCACCTTTGCGTGTGGGCCCAAGGCTTCGCGCACCGCACGCACGCGGGCGATGTCGTCGGCGAGGGTTTGGCCGCGCTCGGCGACCTTCACCTTGGCGGTAGTGCAGCCGGGAAAGCGCGCGAGAATGCCGGGCACGTCGCTCGCGGCGACAGCGGGCACGGTCGCGTTCACCTCGACGCTGCGCCTGAGGGCCGGGGGCTGCTCGTTCCAGCCGAAGTCGAGGGTGGCCGCGAGCCAGTGTGCGGCCTCGGCATCACCGTACTCTGGGAAAGGCGAGAACTCGGTCGCACCCTGCGGGCCATCGATGATGACCGCCTCGCGCACACTGATGCCGCGAAACCTGGTGCGCGTGGGGATCGCTACGACTCGTGCACGTTCGAGCACGTCAGCGAGCGGCGGGAGCTGTTGGGCGTTGTCGAACATGCTTCGATCTTGCCACCACTGGCGGTCGAGGGGCAGCGAAGGCCAGCCGGTAGTGATCACGAGCCGGTAGTGAGCACCGGCCGGTAGTGATCACGAGCCGGTAGTGAGCACCGGCCGGTAGTGATGACCAACCGGCATCGAAATGACGAGTCGGCATCGAAAATACGCATTTATCATGCCTACTCGTCATTTCGATGCCGATTGGTGAGTGGTGGAGGGGGCGGGGGCGAAGGGTGAGGGGTGAGGGGGCGAGGGGGCGAGGAGCGGGGTGTGGTGAAGTGGCGGTGGAGCGCTGGTGGAGGGGGTGGTGAAGGGCGGTGGAACGCGGGTGGGGGTGTGGTTAAGGGTGGTGGAGCGCGGGGCGGTCGTGCGCGCTACGCTAGCGACATGAGCACCCGCGCAGAAACGATGGAGTTTCTCACCGATCAGCTGAGCGCACTCCCGGGTGTGCGCACACGCAAGATGTTTGGCGAGTACTGCCTGTATTACGACGAGAAGCCCGTCGCGTTTGTGTGCGACGATGAGCTCTTCGTGAAACCGACCGATGCTGGTCGTGACTACCTCGGCACCCCCGATGAAGCACCGGCGTACCCCGGTTCCAAGCCCTACTTTCGGGTGAGCGGCGACCGCTGGGAGGACCGCGATTGGCTCACCGAGCTCATCAGTCGCACGGCCGCAGCGCTGCCAGCGCCCAAGCCCAAACCCAAACCGAAAGCCAGGCCGCAGCGCGCGCCCAAGCAGAAGAGGGACACACCATGAGCGAAAGCCGCGAAAGCCGCGAAAGCCGCGAAAGCCGCGAAAACTTTGGCAGCCCCGCAAGCCCCGCCGCCCCCGCAAACCCCGCGAACCTCGATGACGTCGAAGCGGCCATTCACCACCTGCATGAGTCGCACGGTGAAAACGTGGGTCAGCGGCTCAACTGGTTGCGCGCCGGAGTGCTCGGCGCCAACGACGGCATCGTGTCGACCGCTGGTGTCGTGGTGGGCGTCGCCGCCGCCACTCCCAGCAACACGGTAGCGATCGCGACGGCCGGCCTCGCCGCCCTCGTTGCGGGCGCGTTCTCGATGGCGGGAGGAGAATACGTGTCGGTGAGTACCCAGCGCGACACCGAGCGGGCGATGATCGCCAAAGAGCAGCGCGAACTCAAAGAACAGCCGGCGGCTGAGCTCGCCGAACTCACCGGTCTCTACCGCAAGCGCGGCCTCTCGCCTGCCCTCGCCCGCCAGGTCGCTGAAGAGCTCACCGCGCACGACGCGCTCGCCGCACACGCCGAGGTCGAGCTCGGCATCGATCCCGAAGAGCTCACGAGCCCTTGGGCTGCGGCCATCTCGTCGTTCATCGCGTTCACTGCGGGCGCGCTGATCCCGCTCGTCATGATCCTGCTGCCGCTCGGGCAGTACCGCATCTTGCTCGCGGCGTTCGCCGTCGTGATCGGGCTGCTGCTCACCGGGTGGATCAGTGCCGCCCTCGGCGGGGCTCCGAGGTGGCGCGCGATCGCGCGCAACGTGCTCATGGGTTCGGCGACCATGGCCGCGACGTACGGCGTCGGCCTGCTCTTTGGGGTCGCTGTCGGGTAGGGACGCGCGATCCGGATCAACATGCGCCGTGCGACAGAAAGGCCTTGGTGCGGTGTGCCGCCGCGCCCAATAGGCTTGGGGCATGACCCAGCAGGTATCTGAGATCTTCGATCCGAGTGTGTGGGAGGTCGCCCCGGGCGCCGCGAACTACACCGACATCACGGCGCACCTGAGCCTCGACGGGCGCATCGCCCGCGTCGCGTTTAACCGCCCCGAGGTGCGCAACGCGTTTCGCCCGCACACCGTCGACGAGTTGTTTGACGCGCTGGAGCGGGTGCGGGTGAATCCGCGGGTGGGCGTGGTGTTGCTTACCGGCAACGGACCGAGTGCGAAAGATGGCGGCTGGGCGTTCTGCTCGGGCGGTGACCAGCGCATTCGCGGGCGTGACGGGTACAAGTACTCAGACCAAGAGGCGGCGGTGGGGCCCGAGGGGCTTGCGCGCGCGGGCAGGCTGCACATTCTCGAGGTGCAGCGCCTCATTCGGTTCATGCCGAAGGTAGTGATTGCGCTGGTCCCCGGTTGGGCGGCGGGCGGTGGGCACTCGCTCAACGTGGTGTGCGACCTGACGATCGCGTCGCGCGAGCACGCCATGTTCAAGCAGACCGACGCCGACGTCGGGTCGTTTGATGCCGGCTACGGCAGCGCCTACTTCGCCCGCCAGGTGGGGCAGAAGAACGCGCGCGAGATTTTCTTCCTCGCCGAAACGTATGACGCCGAGCGGGCCCGCGAGATGGGCGCCGTGAACAAGGTGGTGCCGCACGCCGAGCTAGAGACCGCGGGCATCGAGTGGGCGCGCACGATTCTCGGCAAGTCGCCGACCGCGATTCGCATGCTGAAGTATGCCATGAACGCTGTCGACGACGGGATCGTGGGGCAGCAGTTGTTCGCGGGCGAGACGACGCGCCTCGCGTACGGCACCGACGAGGCCGTCGAAGGCCGCGACTCGTTCCTCGAAAAGCGCGACCCCGACTGGAGTCCGTTTCCGTACTACTACTAACGGGTAGCGCCGTGTGGCGGTGGGTCGCTCGGGGTGCCCCGCAAATGCTGCGGGGCTGCACTCCGTTAGAAACTGGGATCTTGGAGCGGTGAGAGAGCGGCTAACCGCTGCATGAGACGATGCGCGATGCGCATGAACTCGGCGGTCGCGGGAGATATCGCCCCACCTTTCTTGGTGATAAAGGCGTGGCGTTCGTAGTGCGGTGGATCGAGAGGAGCCCAATGGAGGTTTTCTTTCTCGAGGAGTGAGCGAACCACATGGTAGGAAGCGAAGGCGTCTCCGAGCCCTTCTGCCGCGAGCTGGGCTGCGTGAGTGCTGAACTCGACTTCGATGACAGGCTCGAGCCGCCTGCCTTCACGTTGGGCTCGTTCGAGGAGTGAAATGCGGAGCGGGTCGCGCAGCGCCCAACTCGATTCAGCCAGGATGAGCGGGCGCCCCTGCATATCGGCGACGCTCATGCCGGAGGGGTTGGGCAGCGGATCTTTCGAAATATAGATGACCTGATCGGCAAAAATTGCGGGACTTACTTCTAAATCCCGGTCATCAACGGGGAGTTGGATGAGACCAGCTTCAAGCTCACCGGAGCGCACACCGTCGGCCACCTCAGAAGAATTCAATCCTGTGACGTGCACACGTACGCTGGGGTGAAGAGTGCGAAACTCCTTGATGAGATCGGTTAGAAGGTAGAGGTGCGCGCTGCTGAACGTGCCAAACGAGACCATTCCCACCTCGATCGAGCGTAGCCGGCGACTCCATTCTGCAAACTCTTTCATGCTGCGTAGCGCCTCTTCTGCGAGAGGGAGTAGCTGCTTGCCCGCGTCAGTGAGCTGCAGCCCGCGAGAAGTGCGCGTGAACAGAGAAACCTCGAGGCCTTGCTCGAGATTACTGATCTGTTCGGACAAACTGGGCTGAGCAATGTGGTTCTCGGCCGCGGCGCCAGCAAACGTGCCGACGCGTGCGGCCGACGTGAAATATTCAAGTTGGCGTATCGAAGGAAGTGGCATGGTTCACCTTTGAACTGGGCTGCTGGTTGCGTGTCTCGGAACGATAAAGATTTCGGTGGAACGGATGTATTCAGCTCTGAGGTTGCACCTCGAAACGCGTGTAGAGCTGTGGAGACAAGGTGGGTTATAGGTAAAACCTGTAGCCGCCAAGGCTTAATAAGCATTGTCCTGTGTATTGATGCCTGTTGCAATGGTTCGCAACGCAACAAAGGAGTTCAGCGTAATGAATGCATCTCAGCGCACCATCGTAGTCACCGGCGCGGCCTCGGGAATGGGCCGGGCCACAGTGAGCCTGTTTCTTGAGGAAGGTTGGAGGGTCTTAGGGCTTGACGTCGTCGCCTTTGACATGGAATGGGAAGGTGCGGGGACATTTTCAAGTGCCGTCGTAGATGTGCGCTCACGTACTTCAATAGAAACGGCTCTATCAAGCCTTGTTCCTGACGGAGGTCGCATCGATGCGGTTGCGAACATTGCTGGCATTTATCCGCCTACGAGCATTGACACGTATGACGAGGAAACATATCGGCGCATTTTTGATATCAATGTCTTTGGTGTGGTGAACGTAATCGCGGCAACGAAACCTTACATGCTGAGTGGCTCTGCGGTGGTGAACTTTGCGTCAGTTGATGCGTTTGAGGTTTCGCAAGGGCAGCTGTTCTATGGCGCTTCTAAAGCCGCTGTGGTGATGCTTACGAAGGCTCTCGCACTAGAGCTCGCGCCCATGGGTATTCGGGTGAACGGGATCGCACCGGGATGGGTTGCGACCCCGGGCAACGCTGCGACCGGGCGAATGGCCGAGGCCGCGGCGGCGATCCCGCTGGGCCGGGTCGCTGAGCCTGCAGAAATAGCCGATTGGGTCCTGCTGCTGGCTGAACCGCGGTACACCGCCTTCATGACCGGTGACATTGTGACGCTCTCGGGGGGCGCAGTCGTTCGACAGTAGTGTCCCGCAAAGAACACTGAAGTTATAACTGAGGGAGTCGAAGATGACAAAGATTTTTCCGTCGGAAACCACTGTCGTGGTGACCGGGGCCGCACGCGGTCAGGGAGCCGCGCATGCCTCGCTGCTGGGGCGACCAGGGGTGCGCATTATTCTCACGGATGTCCTGGACGACGAGGGAGAGCGAACAGCGGCCGTGTTGCGAAGCTCGGGGGCTGACGCACACTATCGGAGTCTCGACGTTGCGAACCCCGATTCTTGGGCCATGCTTGCCGAGGAATTGCGAGGTTCTTCTCAGCCCCTGCGCGGACTTGTCAATAACGCCGGCATCTTGCGGCACGCGAGCATCAGCGACACAACGCTTGAAGACTGGGCTCTTCACGAGCGTGTGAATGTGCACGGAACGTTTCTCGGGATTCAAGCGTTCGCCCCAATTATGGTCGTCAATGGCGGAGGTGCGATTGTAAATATTGCGTCAACCTCTGCGCTCACTGGCGCGAGCGGATATGCCGCGTATTCAGCGTCGAAGGCCGCGATAGTGGCGCTGACAAAAGTTGCCGCCCTCGAGTACGCGCCAAACGTGCGTATCAACGCAGTTAGCCCGGGTGGCGTCGCTACACAGATGAACAACTATGAACCTCGGGGCGGCTCGAGTGACTCAGCCCCTCTGGGCCGTAGGGCAAGCGTGGAAGAAATCTCGCCGCTCGTGGAGTACCTGCTGAGCGCACGGGCATCGTTTGTGACCGGCTCCAATTACACCATCGACGGTGGGCTGACGATCTAACGTCAGGGAGGGCAACGTCGCCCTCATGACGGGCTCACTACCGAGCAAAGAAAAGGATGAAGAACATGAATTCAAGCAAGAAGTTCACACGGGGTCTCATCGCGGCAGCGGCATGTAGTTTCGTGGCGGCGTCGCTCCTTGGCTGCAGCAGCAGCGCGGGTAGTGACGCTAGCGCGCCGCCCGCTGATTGCACCCCGCAAACCGAGGGATTGACCACCGTCAACGCCGGAGTACTCACGGTCGGGGTGCCCGAAAACCTGCCCTACACGAAGAACGAGGGAAGCGACGCCGACGGGTTCGAAATTGACCTCGTGCGAAAACTCTCAGAAGCGGAATGTCTGGGCGTCAAGTTTGAAGTGATCACCTACGGGAACGGAATTCCCACGATCACGGCGCAGAAGAAAGTCGACATGATCACAGGAGGCTGGTACATCACTCCAGCACGCCAGGAACAGGTGGCGTTCACTGTGCCGACGTTCTACGACTCGATGGCGATCATTTCTGCTGACGGCATCGATACGGTGAAGGGGCTCGAGAAGATAGGAGCGGTAGGTTCTGTCGCTGGATTCTCATGGGAAGCCGACATGAGTAAGGTGCTCGGAAACGAGTTGAAGACATACCCGAGCACGCTTGAGACTAAGCAGGACCTCATGGCAGGTCGCGTGCAAGCCGCGCTCGATGGCTTCGCCGTTGCTAAAGCTGCCTACGAAGGCACCGACTTCCAGGTTGAGATTGCACAGGCTGATGATCGCATCGCCATCACGACTGATCAGCCGATGATCGGTTTTCCAACGTCCAAGGATAACCCCGCACTGACAGACGCTCTAAGTGAACTCATCAATCAGTACCGCGAAGATGGCACGCTTACCCAGATCCTTGCTGACTGGGATCTGCCAGCCGACCTGGTTGTCCCAGCTGACGCGGCTGCAACGGTGAAGAACTAACCGGACCTGGCTCTTGCCACGCGCAGCAACGCGCGTGGCAAGAGCCACCCGAAAGAACGGAGACACACTCATGGGCGTGCCAATCCTTACACGAAATATCGACCTGATGCGGGCCGGTGTAGAAATCAGAAACTTGTCGAAGAGCTTCGGCGATAACCACGTGCTGCAGAGCATATCTATGTCGGTCGAACCCGGTAGCGTGACGGCACTGATTGGGCCGTCTGGGTCTGGCAAAAGTACGCTGTTGCGCTGCATCAATTATCTCGAGACGCCCGACAGCGGCACCGTCACGGTCGGGGCGACGACGATTGATGCGGGGCAAAAAGTGCGTGACAGCCAACTGCTTGAATTGCGACGACAAGTGGGAATGGTGTTTCAGTCATTCAATCTGTTTCCACACATGTCGGTGCTGCGAAACATCGCCTATCCGCAAGAGCAGATCCTCGGTAGGTCCCGGGCTGAATCAGAAGAACGCGCTTTGACTCTGCTCGAAAGGGTCGGGTTGAAAGACAAAGCTAGCCACCACCCCAGTCAGTGTTCGGGGGGACAGCAGCAGCGCATTGCTATCGTACGTGCACTTGCGTTGAATCCGCAGGCGATGCTCTTTGATGAACCGACTTCTGCACTCGACCCCGAGATCGGCCTCGAGGTGCTCGCGGTGATGCGCGATCTCGCTGACAGCGGCATGACGATGATCGTCGTGACACACGAAATGCAGTTCGCTCGTGATGTGGGTGACCACCTTGTCGTGATGGCAGACGGTGGCATCATCGAAGAAGGAAACCCCGAGCAGATTATGTCGGACCCGCAGCAGGACCGTACGAGACGGTTCCTCAACGCGGTGTTGGAGCGTTGAGATGCAGCAGGCATTTCTTGCAGTCATTATTGGGCTGCCCCTCACACTGGCGGTGACCGCTGTCGCGTTCCTGATGGGTGCGGTGCTGGGGTTTCCGATCATGTTGGGGCTTCAGTCACGTATCGTGCCGGTTCGCTGGATACTGCGCTTTGCCGTAGATCTAGTTCGCGCGATTCCGCCCATTGTGTGGCTCTTTCTCATCTATTTTGGCGTGCAGATCGGCACGATCCGGTTCGACTCCTTTACCGCGGCCGTCATCGGCTTAGGACTGATCGCGAGTGCTTACCTGGCTGAGGTATACCGCGGTGGGTACAGTACTTTGCCGCGAGGCCAACAAGAAGCAGCGCTCGCGCTTGGACTCACCCGCTCCTCGACATTTATACGGGTTCTGACTCCTCAGGCCATCAAGACGGTACTCCCGTCAATGAGCACGTTCTTGCTTGCGCTCGTAAAAGATTCATCGATCGCTTCGACGATTGGGGTGATGGACATGGTATTCATGGCTAACCAGTTCGCGAGACAAAACCCAACGGTGCCTGGCCTGACACCGTTTCTCATGGCGGCGGCGGTGTACCTCATCATTAGCATTCCTATTGCCGTGTATGCGCGACGACTCGATGCAAGGCTGAAGGGAGCGAGCTCATGACCTTCATCGAGTTCCTGCCGCGCCTCCTCGACGGTCTCGTCGTAAGTCTTCAGCTCACAGGGATCTCTGTTGCTGCTGGATACATGCTGGGGATGCTATTTGCTCTTGGCACATCGAACCACACCAGGTGGATCAAAATTCCATGCCTCGTACTTGTTGAAGTGGGCAGAGGGATCCCGGCTCTAGTCGTGCTTTACATGGTGTATTTTGGGCTGCCCGCATTTGGATTGCTACTTGAGAACTTCTGGGCTGCCTCGCTCGCACTCACGTACACGGCAGCGGCGTATTCCTCGGAGATTATGCGATCGGGTATCCAATCAGTTGCGAAGGGGCAAAGGGAAGCTGCTAATGCGCTGGGGCTCAAGCGCACCGCGACATTCTTGCGAATCATCCTGCCTCAAGGGCTACGATCCGCGATTCCGGCATTGATGGGACTTGCGATCATGTCCTTTCAAGGCACATCCCTCGCTTACACGATCTCGGTGAACGAGCTGATGAGCCAGGCCTACCAAGTCAGCATGATTACCTTCGAATACCTCAACATCTACATGCTCACCGGGCTCATATACGTCGCCTTCGCACTGCCAGTCATGTGGATTGTGGCATCCATAGAAAAGCGGATGGCGCGCCAAGCTGTATAGCTGGGGAAGGAGATCGGGGTTGCACACTCCGGTGTCGTGCGGATTCAGTGAGTTATAGGTTTTTCCTTCATCACCCAGATTGAGCCGAGTATTTCCCTATGTCAACTTTTCGCATACCTTCGAAATTACTTAACCTTGCGAGTCCTCGACGATGAGGCACGCACCTAAGCAAAGGAGCACATCATGACCCGTTACTGCGTAATCGGCGGCGGTGCCGCAGGCATGTCAGCCCTGCAAGCGCTGCGCGAGGCCGGCTTTGACGTGGACTGCTACGAGCAGAGCGACAAGGTTGGTGGCCACTGGCAACATGACTACGAGGCTCTGCACTTGATTACCTCGCGAGACATGACTCACTTTGAAGGCTTCCCTATGCCGGCGGAGTACCCCCACTTTCCCAGCCGCAAGCAGGTGGTGGCCTACTTGGAGTCGTACGCTCGTGAAAAGGGGCTGTACGACGTTATCAACTTCAACACGACGGTTGAGGCAGTGCGGCCCCTCCCTGCCGACGGGCCAGTTGGCTCTGCTGGCTGGAGGGTTACGTTAAGTTCGGGCGAGAGCGCCGACTACGACGGGGTGTTTGTTGGTAACGGGCATCTTTGGGATCAAAAAGTCCCTCACGTGCCTGGCAACTTCTCAGGGAAACAGATCCACTCGGGTTCATACCAAAACACGGCAGATATTGCTGGTGATCGGGTGCTCGTAGTCGGTGTAGGAAATTCAGGATGTGACCTTGCTGTTGATGCGGCACAGCACCAATTTCAGGTAGATGTTGTCATGCGTGACGGAACTCACTTTCAACCGAAGATGTACTTCGGAGTGCCGCGACAGGAGGTTCCGTGGCTCGCGGACTTCGCCCCTGATGAAGTGGACTTGCTCTCGCGGCTACTCGCTAAGGTCTCGATTGGTGAGGCAAAGAACTACCCGGGCATGCCCGCGCCCAAAACACGTTCGTTGGCTGAAGGTAAAGCCGTGGTCAACACGCTCATGCCGTACTGGGTACACCATGGCCGCATCGGGATTGTGCCGGGAATTGAAAGGTTTGACGGGCAGGCTGTTCACTTCGTCGATGGAACTGTGAAGGTGTACGACACGATTCTGTGGGCGACGGGATTCCATGCAAGCCTTCCGTTTATCGATGAGGGTCTCATTCAACGCAGTAACGGAGTTCCACTGCGTTATGCGGCAGGCATTGTGCCCAAGGGGCTCGAGAAGCTGTACTACATCGGCCTCTCCGCGCCAAGAGGGCCGCAGATACCTGTTTACGGCGTACAAGCCAAGCGCGCGATCAATATGATTCGACTGCACGAGGCATCCCCAAGCGGATTTGCGCCAGTACAGGAATACCTTTCAGAACTGCAAGATGCTAACGCTGTGATCGACATTGTGCGTGCAGTGTGGGAGGACCAGCTCGCTGACACAGACAGACTCCTCGCCGCGTACGCGTCAGCGCACATGGCTGCTGTGCCTGAGCCTGTGGGCACCGTAGGGTGACCTCCTAACAAGCGAAAACTTCGATTCCTCCTTGTGCCCGAGCGCGGCCGCCCGAGGGTGCTTTCTTTTAGGAAAAGCACGACTGGCGGCCGCGGTCGTCTTTAACCCAATCGCCCGCCGCTAAGCTCTTCTCACGAGACCAATCAACAGGGGAAGGCTGCAATGGGGCACCACAAATTCTGGACGAGCGACGTTACCGAACTGCTGCGGGTAGGCGAGGGGTTCTCGCTGCACGACATTGATCCGGGGGCGACGCCCGGCACCGAAGCGACGAAGCACGAGGGCGCGGCCGAGCTTGAGCGCGCCGAGCAGCCGCTGCGCGAGCTGCAAGAAAAGCTCTTCGCGTGCAGTTGGGAAGGCTCGAAGAAGCGCGTGCTGGTCGTGCTGCAGGCGATGGACGCCGCGGGCAAGGGCGGCATTGTGAACCACCTGTTTGGGGCGCTCGAGCCGTACGGGCTGGCGCTGTCGCCGTTCAAAGCGCCGACGGCTGAAGAACGCGAGCACGACTTTCTGTGGCGGGTCGAAAAGCGTGTGCCCAAGCCGGGCGTGATCGGCCTGTTTGATCGCTCACACTACGAAGACGTGCTCATTCAGAAGGTGCACGAGTGGGCGCCCGCAGACGAGATCGAGCGCCGATACGCCGCGATCTGCGAGTTCGAGGCGCGGCTTGCGAACGACGGGGTCGAGATCGTCAAGATTATGCTGCACATCTCGCCCGACGAGCAGATCGAGCGGCTTCTGTCGCGCCTTGACGAACCGTACAAGCACTGGAAGTTTAGCCCCGACGACGTCACCGAGCGCACCCGCTGGCCCGAGTACATGGCCGCGTTTCAGACCGCGATCGAGCGTACCAATGCGCCACATGCCCCCTGGTACGTGGTGCCCGCCAATAACAAGTGGTACGCCCGGGTCGCGGTGCAGCGCATCGTGACGAGCAGGCTCGAGCAGATGGGGCTTGACTGGCCCGACGTGGACTACGACATTGGGGAGCAGCGGGCACGGCTCGAGGCCACCCGCGAACTGCGGTGGCCCTGAGCCGGCCCTGAGCTAGCCCTGAGCCGGCCCGCCCAGGCGCGCTACCTCGCCCCGGCTTTCTTCGCCCTGCGCAGCTCGTGCAGGATCGGCTCTGTGTAACCCGACGGTTGCGCAGCGCCCTCGATGATGAGGCGGCGGGCCGCCTCGAATGCGACGCCGGGGGTGTGGCCGTCGGCGCCAAGCAGCGCCTCGTAGAGCGGGTCGGCCGCATTCTGCTCGTCGACGATGGCGGCGAGGCGCGTAAGCGCGGCGTCGACCTCAGCCTCAGTGATCACACCGTGCGCGAGCCAGTTGGCGAGCAGCTGCGACGAAATGCGCAGGGTGGCACGGTCTTCCATGAGGGCGATGTTGTCGATGTCGGGCACCTTTGAGCAGCCTACGCCCTGATCGATCCAGCGCACCACGTAGCCGAGAATCGACTGGGCGTTGTTGTCGAGTTCACGCGCCACAACCTCGGAGGTGAGGTCACCGGGGGCGGCGAGGGGCGGGTCGAGCAGCTCGACGAGCGTGGCCTCGTCTGCGGCGGCGTCAAACGCGGGCAGTGCGGCACGCGCCGCGAACGCGTCAACCTGGTGGTAGTGCAGCGTGTGCAGGGTCGCAGCCACGGGTGACGGCACCCACGCGGTTGAGGCGCCCGTCTGCACGTGCGCTCCCTTCTGCTCAAGCATGTCGTGCATCAAGTCGGGCATCGCCCACATTCCCTTGCCGATCTGAGCGTGCCCGGTCAGGCCGCACGACACACCGATCCCGACATTGCGTTGTTCGTAGGCGCCTAGCCAGCCGCGGTCGCGCAGGGCTGCTTTAGGGAGCAACGGGCCGGCCTGCATTGAGGTGTGGATCTCGTCGCCGGTGCGGTCGAGAAAACCGGTGTTGATAAAGACGACGCGGTCGCTGGCGGCGTCGATGCACGCCGCCAGGTTCGCTGAGGTGCGACGCTCTTCGTCCATGATGCCCACCTTCAGCGTGCGGGCGGGGAGCCCGAGTAGCTGTTCAACGCGGGCGAATAGGTCAACGGTAAAGGCGACCTCGTCGGGGCCGTGCATCTTGGGCTTCACGATGTACATCGAGGGGGTGCGCGAGTTTGCGAGTGCGCCGAGGCGTGAGGCACCTCGCAGATCTGCGAGCGAGCCGAGTGCCGTCATGATCGCGTCGATCATGCCCTCGCCCGTCCACGCACCGGTGCGATCGAGCACGGCGTCACCCGTCATGAGGTGCCCCACGTTGCGAATAAACAGCACCGATCGGCCGGGCAGGGTCAAAGCCTCACCTGCGGGGTCCAAGAAGGCGCGGTCAGAGTTCATGCGACGTGTGATGGTGCGGTCGCCCTTGGTGAACTGCTCTTCGAGGGAGCCATTCATGAGGCCGCGCCAGTTGCGGTAGCCGAGTGACTTGTCTGCGGCGTCGACGGCGGCGACCGAGTCTTCGAGGTCAATAATTGTGGTGAGCGCCGCTTCAAGCACGATGTCTTGCACGTGGGCCTGATCGGTGCGACCGATCGCGCCTTCGGGGTCGATGACAATCTCGACGTGAAGCCCGTTATGAATAAGTAGTACTGACGAGGGGGCGTTGGGGTCGCCCCCGTAACCAGCGAACGCGGCTGTGTCCTCGAGCTGCGCGACCGCGCCGCCCGCGAGCGCCACCTGCAGGGTGCCCGCCGCTACGGTGTAACCGACCGCATCGGCGTGGCTGGCGCGGCCTGATCCGGCACTGCCAGAGAGAGCGCCGCTTGAGGTGGCATCGCCCGAAACGGTACGAAGCGGGGCGATCTGGTCGAGCAGATCGCGGCCTCGCGCAATAACCGCCGCACCGCGCCGCGCATTGAATCCCGCGCCGGGCGCGAGATCGCCCTCGCGCGAGATTGCGTCGGTGCCGTAGAGCGCGTCGTAAAGCGACCCCCACCGGGCGTTGACGGCGTTGAGCGCAAACCGGGCGTTCAAGATGGGCACGACCAGCTGCGGGCCGGCCTGCAGCGCGACCTCGGGGGCCACGTCTCGCGTGGTGACCTGCACCTCGCCGGGGGTGGGCGTGAGATACCCGATGCGGGTCAAGAATGCGCGGTACGCGGCGGGGTCGGGGCGGCCGGGGTGCTCGCGGTGGTAGCTGTCGATTTGGGCCTGTAGGTCTTCGCGCACCTGCAGCAGCTCGGCGCCGCGGGGGCCGAGGTCGTGCACAATATCGCTCACGCCGGCCCAAAACTGGGCGGCATCGAGATTGTGTGCGCTGAGGGCTTCTTCGGCGAACTCGGCGATGGGGGTCGCGACCGAGAGGTCGGCGCGGTTGACGTAGGCGGTCATGCGGGGCTCCTATGCGCTGCATTTGAGGTGTGTTGAAGAGGTGTGGCTCCAACGATAGAACGAAACCGGGTCAAATGAAGTAATCATTTCACATCGTGAAATTGGTATGGTGGATGCTATGAATGAACAGCAGGGCGCGGGCCGGGGCGGAGTGCAGTCGGTCAGCAGAGCGTTCGCGCTACTCGAAGCGCTGTCTGAAGCGGGAGCGCCACTGCCGCTCGCCGACGCGGCAGCGCAGGCCGGGCTGCCTGTGCCCACCGCGCACCGGCTGCTGCGCACGCTGCACGACCTCGGATACGTGCGCCAGCTCGAGAACAGAGACTACTCGCTGGGCGCCGGCCTCATCGGGCTCGGCGAACGCGCCCGCCCGCCGCTCGCCGAGCGGGCCGCTTCGGTGCTCGCGAGGCTCGAAGACGTGTCGAGCGAGACCGCCAACCTCGCGATGCTCGACGGCGATCTCGTCAGCTACGTCGCGCAGGTCGCGTCGCGGCACCGCATGCGCATGTTCACCGAGGTGGGGCGGCGAGTGCTGCCACACGCGAGCGGTGTCGGCAAAGCGATGCTCTCGACCCTGCCCGAGGGGCGGGTGCGCGCGATCGTCGCGCGCACGGGGCTGCCCAGGTATACTGAGACGACCATCTGCGACGTCGACGCGCTGCTCACAGACCTCGCCGAAACGCGCCGCTGCGGGTTTGCGATCGACGACGGTGAACAGGAGCTCGGCGTACGCTGCATCGCGGTCGCGGTGCCGGGCCAGGGGGTGCCCGCGGCCGTGTCGATCTCGGGCCCCAGCGTGCGCATGACCGACGAAATTGTGGGCACCGCCGTACCCGAGCTCATCAAGGCGGCCGCTGCGTTCTAGAAGACCCCGCGGCCTCGCGGCACAGCGACCCCGCGGCCTCCCGGCACAGCGACACCGCGGCACGCAGCGGGTACCCTGGGGGAGTGACTTCTCCAAGCTCGCTTCGCGTGATTCCCGTTTCTGACCGCGCCTGGCTGATGGCGGCGCTCGGCGATGCGCTCGCTGGCGGCGCACCGATTCTGCCGGTCGCTAGCGCCACCCACGAACCGGCGGCCCCGGCGGCTGCAGCGGCCCCGGCGGCTGCGTCTACGGCTGGTTCTGGATCCGGCACCGACGCGGCAACGAACTTCGCGGCCGAACTGCAGCGGGCCGAACTGCCTGAGGGCACTGCGGTCGTGATTCGCACCTCGGGATCGAGCGGCGTGCCGAAGGCCGTCGCCCTGTCGGCGGATGCGCTCCGGGCGAGCGCCGAGGCGACGCACGCGCGCCTGGGCGGGCCTGGACAGTGGCTCGTGACGCTGCCCGCGCAGCTCGTTTCGGGGCTGCAGATGCTCGTACGCAGCGCGGTCGCGGGCACGCAGCCAGTATTTTTTGACAGCAAGTTTGACCCCGCGGCGCTGCTCGAAGCGGCCGAAGCGATGACCGGCGCAAGGCGCTACGTGTCGCTCGTGCCCGTGCAGTTGGCGCGCCTGCTCGATCTCGCCGAGCGCGACGCGGCCGCAGCCGAGGCGCTGCGCCGATTCGACGCGGTGCTCGTAGGCGGGCAGGCCGTCACGCTCGAATTGCGCCGCCGCGCGCACGCGCTGGGCATCGCGCTCAAGCGCAGCTACGGCATGAGCGAGACCGCCGGCGGATGCGTCTACGACGGCGTCGAGATCGGCGACACGCTCGTGCGCATTCGCGCAGGTGAGGTGCAGCTCGCGGGCCCCTCGCTCGCGCTCGGCTATGTCGGTGACGCCGCGCTCACAAACGAACGGTTCATCACCGAGCCCGCGGGTGAGCGCTGGTATCGCACGGGCGACGCGGGCGAGCTGCTCGGCGGCATGCTCACCGTCACCGGCCGGCTCGATCGCGTGATCATCTCGGGCGGCATCAACGTCTCGCTCGACGAGGTCGAGCGCGTGGCGCGCGCGCTGCCCGGCTGGGGCGACACGATCGCGCTGGGTGTTCCGGATCGCGACTGGGGTGAGCGCGTGCACCTCGTGCGCGCCAGCGAGCCGGGCGGTGCTGGTGTTGGTGTCGCCGTTGGTGTTGCCGTTGGTGTTGCTGGGGCTAGCTTCGCCGAGGTGGGCGAGGCGCTGCGCGCGGCGCTCAGCGTTGCCGCCGTGCCGGTGGGGGAGACCGTGGTTGACGTGATCCCTCGACTGGCGGGCGAGAAGCCCGACCTGGTGGCGCTGGCGGCGCTGGTGTCATCGGCGGTGCCGGTAGCACCGAACTCGGCAGAACTTGATAGCAACCACACGAAGGAGCAGGCGTGAGCCACGCGAAGAACCGAAGCAAGTCGGGTAACCCCGCGGTGCGGGCGGCGGCCGACAAGATGGTCGACGCCGGGCTGAGCTCCACGATCACGTGGCGCAACTGGGTGGGCGGGGCGCGGCTGCGCACGCTGCCACTCGCGGTCGCACCCGTCGCCGCCGGAGCGGGTATCGCCTCGATGCTGCGCGGGTTCTCGTGGCCGCTCACACTGCTCGCTCTCGCCGTGGCCGTGTTCTTGCAGATCGGCGTGAACTACGCCAACGACTACTCAGACGGGGTGCGCGGCACCGACGAGTTTCGGGTGGGGCCCGCCAGACTCACCGGGTCGGGGCTCGTGAACCCCAAGAAGGTGCTCGTACTCGCGTTCGCGTTCTTTGGGCTGGCGGCTGCGTCAGGGCTTGTGGCCGTCATAATGAGTGGCCGCTGGTGGTTTCTCGCCCTCGGCGTGCTCGCGATCGTGGCGGCCTGGTTCTACACCGGCGGTAAGCGGCCCTATGGCTATGCAGGTTTGGGCGAAGTGATGGTGTTTATCTTCTTCGGCCTCGTTGCGACGGCGGGTACCGTCTACCTCCAAACCGACCTGCACGCGCAAGAGGTGTGGTTCGCGGGCACCGGGGTGGGGCTGCTTGCTGTTGCGGTGCTCGTGATCAACAATGTGCGCGATATCGCCACCGACACGCTTGCGGGCAAGCGCACGCTCGCGGTGCGCATGGGTGACCGGGCCTCACGCATCTTGTTTGTGGTGTGCGTGCTGCTGCCGTTCGCCGTCCCGGGCATCTACGTGGCGATCTACCCGGCGATGATGTTCGTGTGGCTTGTGCTGTTCATCGCGGTGCCGTGCGCCATCATCGCGCTGACCGCGAAAACGCCCAAGGAGCTCATTCTCGTGCTGCAGCTCACGAGCTTCGCGGCCCTCGCCTACGGCGTGCTGCTGGGCGTCGGCTTCAGCCTGGCGGGCGGTCTGACGGCCTAGGCTTGGCGCCGGCGGCTGGCGGCCGGCGGCTGGCCGCCGGCCGCTGTGTGCCGCGCTAACCCGGTGCCACCCACGAAACGGCATCAGAATGACGAGTCGGCCCGATAAGTACGTACTTATCGGGCCGACTCGTCATTTCGATGCTTACTCGTCCCCACAAGCCGAGGTGCGGCACGAGAGCCGCGCGACCGAAGCCCGTCTACGCTTCAGTGCGCTGCTCGGGGTCCCCGGCTGATTCAGCCGGCGCTACCACTGCTGATTCAGCCGGTGCTACCCCTGCTGACTCAGCCGGTGCCACCTCGGTTGCCGAAGCCTCCGAAGCCTCCGATGGGGCCTCGCCGTCGAGCGCATCGTCTTCCTCAACGTCATCGGCGGTGCGGTCGCGGCTGCGCCAGTCGGCGATACTCTGCGCCGCCTGTGCGCGCGGGCGCGACAAAAAGATCACCGAAAGCGAGACGCTAATGAGCGCGGCGATCACTGCTGCCACGCCGCCCGAGAGCGCAAGAGTGAACCCCAACTGCAGGCCCAGCCAGTAGACAATGCCAAAGGGCACCACGAAAAACAGCAGGCGCAACGATACGTACATGGTCCAGGCAGAACGGCTCGATTTCACCCGCCCAAGTTTAGCTGTGACGCCTGAGCAACTCCGCAGCGCGGGGGCCGCTCGAGGGCACCCGGGCGGGTAGCATGGAGTCATGGTGCGATTCGGAATCATTGGGATCGTCATCGCCGTTGCGTTTACGCTTTATGCGCTCGTCGACGCGGCGATGACCGACCACAACCGTGCCCGTGGGGTAGCGAAGCCCGTGTGGGTGGTGCTCATTGTGGTGCTGCCCGTGCTGGGCGGCATTCTGTGGTTTGTGATCGGCAAGGGTGACGAGTCGCATGCGGTGCGCCGGGCACCCGACGATGACCCGCGATTCACCGGCACCAAACTATCGAGCAGCGAACTCAACACACACATGGCCGATCTCGAGAAGCGTCTACGCGAGCTCGACGACGAGGTGTATCCCGGCGAAGCTGGCGAAAAGGGTGAGCCTGGCGGCCCCACAACATCTAGCGGCCCCGCAAAACCCAACGGCGATGAGCCCAAGGGCGACGGTTCGAAGGGCCCGCGCCCCGACGGCGACGCCAAGCTGTGAGCGCACCCGCCGCGGCCTCAATCTTTGCGGTTGAGCTGCTCGCTGAGTTGGTGCGTCGGGGCGTGCAAGACGTCGTCGTATGTCCCGGATCACGCTCGCAGGCCTTCGCTCTCGCCGCTGCCGCCGCCGAAAAGGCCGGCGCGATCAGGCTGCATGTGCGCATCGACGAGCGTTCGGCGGGCTTCTTCGCCCTGGGCGTTGCACGTGAAACGGGGCTGCCCGCGCCCGTCATTGTGACGAGCGGCACCTCGGTCGCAAACCTGCTGCCTGCCGCTCTCGAGGCCCACGAAGCTCGGGTGCCGATGCTGCTCATCACGGCAGATCGCCCCGCCCAGATGCGCGAGATCCGCACCAACCAAACGACGCACCAGGCCGACATTCTGCGCGAGGCATCGCGTTTCTCGCTCGACATCGAACCGCCCGAATTTGGCGCGGGCGGTGACCTCGCTCGCGACGCGGGCCGTGACCCTGGCCGGATCGCGGCCACCAGTCTCGCGCGTGCGCTGGGTACCGCGGGCGGCGCTCCCGCCGGGCCCGTGCAACTAAACGTGCAGGTGCGCGAGCCGCTTTCGGGCACTCGCGGATTCGACCAGATGATTGCGCAGGGCTTCACCGCTGCAGCGGCCGAAGGGGTAGCGGCCCGCGAGCGACTGGCAGCGCAAGCTCAGCGGTCCGGCGTGACCGTCACCGATCACGGCGACGGCTACACGACGACCTTCGGGTCGAGCGCAGACGAGACCTTCGGGTTCGCGGGCGACACGCTCGCGGTCGTCGTAGCAGGCGAGGGCGCGGGGCCCGAAGCCGAGGCGTTCGCGCACGCGGCGGGAGTGCCGCTGCTCGCCGAGGTGGTGAGCGGCGCGCGCTTCGGCCGCGAGGCGATCATGGGCTATCAGACCCTCATCGACACCCCCGAGGTGGGCGGACTGATCGAGCAGGCGATCGTGTTTGGGCACCCCACGCTCAACCGGCAGATTCCGGCGCTGCTGGGCCGCGACGACGTCGATGTGATCGTCGTCGACCCGCACGCTGACACCGCGCACTATGACCCGCACCGGTCGGCCCGCGTCGTGCGGGCGGCCCGCGTCGGCGAGGACCACGATCCGCGTGCGCTGCGCCGCTGGCTCGGCGCCTGGGTGCTCGCAGACCGTGAGCTGCAGCGGGAGCGCAGCACGGTGCACGAACCCGATCTCGAGGCCGCGCTCGCCAACGGATACAAAGAGCGCAGCGCCTACGCGCGCGCCGAAGTCGCCACGATGCGCGAGCCGATCACCCGCGACCTGCTCGCCGAGACCGTGTGGCGTTCGACCTGGCCGCACGACCGGCTGATGCTCGCGGCGTCGAGCCTGGTACGCGCGCTCGACAAGATCGCGCCGGCCCGCCGCATCGAAGTGCGCTCGAACCGCGGGGTCGCCGGCATCGACGGCACGATCGCGACCGCGCTTGGCGTCGCGGCCGCGAGCCAGGGCGACGCCGACACGGCGCGCGCCGCGGGCACGACCCGCGTGCTCACGGGCGACCTCGCGTTTCTGTACGACGCCGGATCCCTGCTGCGCAGCCCCGGCGAGGCACAGCCCCGCATTCAGGTGTTTGTGGGCAACGACGGCGGCGGATCCATTTTTGACGGTTTGGAGGTGGCGGGGAGCGCGCCCGAGGGTACGTTCGACCGTGTCATGTTCACCCCGCACGAGGCCCAGCTCGAGCAGCTTGCCGCGGGTTACGGCTGGGAGTACCAGCGCATCACGACCCGTGGCGAGCTCGAGCAGCTGCTCACCGTACCGGTGACGGGCCCCTGCATCGTCGAGGTGCCGCTCGCCCGGTAGCCCGGAAGCACTCCTGAGCGCCCCGCGAACAGCATCAATCTCGCGAATAGCACCTCGATGCGTGAAATATTGATGTTTTACGAATGATTGATGTGCGAACTGGGTTACCGGGCGAAAGCCTCGGTGACCGGTCGAAACTTTGAGACGGTTTCGCGCAGCTCGCCGGCCGGGTCGGACCCCGCTACGATGCCGCCGCCGGCGCTCGCGAGCACCCGGCGAGAGCCGGTCACGGCGTCTGGCCCACTCAGCTGAGCGCAGCGCAGTGCGATCGCCCACTCGCCGTCGCCCGCATGGTCGATCCAGCCCACGGCGCCCGAGTAGCGCCCCCGGTCGAACGGTTCGAGCTCGTCGATCGCATCGATTGCGTCGCGGGTGGGAGTTCCCGCGACCGCCGCCGTCGGGTGCAACGCATCGACGAGTGCGAGCGACGATCCGGCCTCGCCGAGGGTCGCGCCTAGGTCGGTCGCGAGGTGCCACACGTTGGGCAGCTCGAGCGCGAACGGTTCTTCGTTCGTGCGCAGGCCGGTGACGTGGGGTGCGAGCGCGGTCACCACGCTCTGCACCGCGAACGCGTGCTCGTGCTGTTCCTTCGAACTCGTGAGCAGTTCGTCCCGGGCGCGCGCATCGCGCGCCGCGTCTTCGGTGTGCCTGCCGCGGGTGCCCGCGAGCACGCGCGCCGACACGCTACCGCCGGTCGAGCGCACGAGCGTCTCGGGACTCGCCCCGATGAGCCCGTCGACCGCAAACGTCCAGCAGTCGAGGTAGCGCTCCGCGAGCCGGGCGATGGGCGCGCGTAGGTCGGCGCCCGCCGTGAGCTCACCACGCACCTGCCGTGCGATCACAATTTTCTCGAGCTCGCCGCGAGCAATGCGCGCGTCTGCCTCGGCGACGCCAGCCAGATAATCGCGCACGCTCGCGGCGGTCTGCGAATGGAGATCCGCGAACTGCACACCGGGCCACGGCCCCGGCGCAATCGCCGCGGGCAGCTCGGGAGCATGCGGGTCGGCGGCTGGCTGATCCGGATCGTGCGTCGTAGCGGCCGTGGGCGTGTCAGCGGTGTCGTGTACGGTCGTGACCCACCAGATATCGCGGTGCTGCGCGACGAGCGTGCGCGGCACGATCAGCGTGCTTTCGGTCTCACTGCCGTCAGCGAAACTGAACGCACCGAACGCGACGAGGCCCGACCCTGGCACGCCAACCGGGTCATCGATGGTGGCGTCTGCCACGACCCGCTGCCAAGCGGCGGCGGCGTCGCGAAACCGCGAGGGGCCGCGAAACGTGAGGCGCAGAGCCTCGCCCGCGCCGATCGCGCCGCGGTCGCCGCGCAACCACACGAGCGGGGCAGCGGGGTCAGTGAGGGGGAGCAGGTCGACGCCGCTTGTGAGCGGGCGCGTTACCGCGTGAAGCCGGGGTGTGCTGGGTGTTGACACCCCACTAATCTACCCGGGCGGGCTGAAAGCAGTCGGGTCGTGCGATGGTTTGGGGGCTTTGCGTCGCCTTGGCCAGCTCGCGTGCGGATTCACGGGATAGCATGGAGTACGTGACTCGCCCAGACACCTCCACAAAGCACGCCGACGAGGTTTCGGCCATGTTCGATGAGGTCTCCCCTCGATACGACCTCATCAATGACGTGCTAACGGTGGGTAACGACCGCCTGTGGCGCATCGCGACCACCAAGGCGGTGGGGCCGCGCAAGGGAATGCGGGTTCTCGACCTCGCCGCGGGCACCGGCACGTCGTCGGCTGCGCTCGCGGCTCACGGTGCGCACGTGGTGGCCGCCGACTTCTCGGAGGGCATGCTCGCTGAGGGGCGCAAGCGTCACGCGGGCAACGACCTCATCGAGTTCGTGTGGGCCGACGCGACGCAGCTGCCGTTCGAGGACAACAGTTTTGATGCGGCAACGATTTCGTACGGACTGCGCAACGTGAGTGACCCTCGCAAGGCGCTCGCTGAGATGCGGCGCGTGGTAAAGCCCGGTGGCCGCGTGGTCATCGCAGAGTTTTCGACGCCGCCCGCTGCTGCGGTGCGCGCACCGTATGCCTGGTACGGCAAGCACGTGCTGCCGCGCATCGCCGGCGTGATTAACCGCGAGGCCGCGGGCGCCTACCGCTACCTGAACGAGTCGATCGAGGCGTGGCCTGCGCAAGAGGAACTTGCCTCGTGGCTGCGCGAAGCCGGGCTCGAGCGCGTCGCGTACCGCAACCTGACCTTTGGCATCGTTGCCCTGCACCGCGGCTTCGTACCGCGCGAAGAGGCTGCTGCTGCCGCTGAGAAGTCTGCCACCCCAAAGCCCTCAAACTCCGGAGACGACAAGTGATCCGACCTAGCGCCGCCGATACCGCTACCCAGGCGCTGCCCATGCGGCTATTTCAGGGAGCGCAAGATCGTCGCCACGCAAAGGAGCTGCAGCAGCAGCTCGAGCTGATCGAGAGCGAACTGATGACGCATCTCGACTTTGCGTCGCCGGTTGCAGACGCGCCCGCGCGCTACCTCATGGAGGCGGGTGGCAAGCGTATTCGACCCATGCTTACGCTCTTGACGAGTGAGCTGGGCAGCGGGCCGAACGAGCTCGTGCGCCGCGCGGCTCAGGCCGTTGAGATGACGCACCTGGCGTCGCTCTACCACGACGACGTCATGGACGACGCGAAGCTTAGGCGCGGAGTGCCCGCCACTCAGACCGTGTGGTCGAACTCGGTGGCGATTCTCGCTGGTGACCTCTTGTTTGCGCGCGCTTCGACGCTCGTTTCGGGCATGGGCGAAGAGGCGATTTTGCTGCAGGCGCGCACGTTCGAGCGGCTGTGCCTGGGCCAGCTGCACGAGACTGTCGGGCCGCAGGCGGGCGAGGCACCGATTCCGCACTACATTCAGGTGCTCGCCGACAAGACCGGCGCTTTGATTGCGACGGCCGCCCGTATGGGCGTCATGTTCAGTGGCGCCCCACTCGAATATGCCGATGCGGTTATGGAGTACGGCGAGCGTATCGGTGTGGCATTTCAGCTCATCGACGACGTCATTGACCTGTCGCCCAAGAAAGAGCAGACCGGCAAGAAGGCCGGCACTGACCTGCGGGCCGGTGTTGCTACGCTGCCACTGCTCTTGCTGCGCGAGCGTGCGGCGGCGGGCAACGAGGCAGACGCTGCGCTGCTCGCGCGCATCGACGCCGGTGTGTCAGCGATCGCTGAGGGCGCGGATCCCGCTGTGCTCGACCCCGAGGTGACTGCGCTGCGTGAGCACGAGGTCACCCGCGAGACCGAAGAAACGGCTCGTCGCTGGGCGACCGATGCTGTGGCAGCGCTCGACGTGCTGCCGAAGTCGTCTGTGAAGCGTGCGCTGGAGCGCATGGCCGACTCGATTGTCAATCGCGAGGGCTAGGCACCGACCTAGATTGAACATTCCGAGTGCGGAATGGAAGGGAAGACTTTAGAACCATGGAGACCATGCGACTGGCGATTGTTGGCGCAGGCCCGGCGGGCATCTACGCCGCAGACCTGCTGCAGAAGGCGGAGCGCGATTTTGAGGTCGAGATTGACCTCTTCGAGCAACTACCTGCCCCCTACGGGCTGGTGCGCTACGGCGTCTCGCCCGACCACCCGCGCATCAAGGGCATCATCAACGCGCTGCGCGACGTGCTCGACAGTGGCAGTGTGCGGTATTTCGGTAACGTGCGCTACGGCCAAGACATCACGCTCGATGATCTGAAGCAGCACTACCACGCTGTGATCTTCTCGACCGGCGCGATCCGTGACGCGTCACTCAGCATTCCCGGCATCGAAGCTGACGGCTCGTACGGCGCCGCCGATTATGTGAGCTGGTTCGACGGGCACCCTGACGTGCCCCGCACCTGGCCGCTCGAAGCCCGCGAGGTCGGCGTTATTGGCAACGGTAACGTTGCGCTCGATGTATCGCGCATGCTGATCAAGCACGCCGACGACCTGCTGCCCACCGAGATTCCGCAGAACGTCTACGAGGGGCTCAAGCAGAACCCCATCGAAGAGCTGCACCTGTTTGGCAGGCGCGGCCCGAAGTATGTCAAGTTCACGCCGCTCGAGCTGCGCGAGCTGGGCGAGCTGCGCGATGTCGACATGGTGATCGACGAACGCGACTTTGATCGCGAAGACGCATACGCCGACGAGGTGCTGGCGAAGAACAAGCAGGTGCTTGTCATGACGCGCATCATGGACAAGTGGCGTGCGGAGCAGCGGGAGCGCGAGGCGTCAGGTGAGGTGGCCTCACGTAAGCTGCACCTCCACTTCTGGTCCAAGCCTGTAGAGGTGGTGACCGAGGAGGGTCGCGTTGTGGGCCTGAAGATTGAGCGCACCGCACCCGACGGTGAGGGCGGTGTCATCGACACCGGTGAGTTCGAAGTGATCCCGATGCAGTCGCTGTACCGCGCCGTCGGCTACTTCGGTTCACCCGTCGACGAGATTCCTTTCGACGAAGCGCGTGGCGTGATTCCCAACAAGCAGGGCCGGGTACACAACCTCGAAGGCAACCAGGTGCACGGTGTGTACGCGACCGGCTGGATCAAGCGCGGTCCCGTAGGCCTCATCGGCCACACGAAGTCTGACGCGATGGAAACGCTCGAGTGCCTCATGGCCGACCGCGACTGCTGGTGGAACCCCGAGAACCCGTCGGGCGACGCCGTGCGCGCGCTGCTGCACGACCGCGAGGTGCCCTACACCGATCTCGAGGGCTGGCACCGACTCGACGACCACGAGATCGGGCTGGGCGAGCCCGAGGGTCGTGCCCGCATTAAGGTCGTCTCGCGCGACGAGATGACCCGCATTTCGCGCGGCGAGTAGGCTCGCGCCCGCAACACCCGTTGTCATCCTGCGCGAGCGCAGCGAGTCGCAGGATCCAGTGCGTGTGGATTCTGCGACTCCTTCGTCGCGCAGAATGACGGGGCGTTGCTAGCTCACAGAATGACGGGGTGTTGCTAGCCGCAAAACCCGTTGTCATCCTGCGCGAGCGCAGCGAGTCGCAGGATCCAGCGCAGCGAGGACGTTACAGCAGCTCGGCGACCGCTTCGAGTACCTCGCTCGTGCCGCCCTCGATGCGCAGCGTGATGGACTCCCGTGCATCAACTTGTGTTGGCCCACGGTTGATCACAATGATAGGAATTTCGCGTCGCTCGGCGCGGTGTACCAGGCGCAGGCCGGTGTTCACCGCGAGCGAGGTGCCCGCGAGAATCAGTGCGTCAGCGTGTTCGACGAGGCTCGCGGCTGCGCGAAACACGGGCAGCGGAACCATCTCACCGAAGTACACCACGTCGGGTCGCAGGAGCCCACCGCAGGCCGGGCAGTCAGGCACAACAACACCGCCTGGGGCGCTCACCGCCGCGTCACCGTCGGGCGCGATCTCGGCCCCCGCGTGTGCGAGCGCGTAACCGGGGTTCAGCTCATCAAAGCGGGCAAGCACGGCCGTGCGGGCGTACGTGCGGTTGCACCTCGTGCAACGGGTCACGTCCCCCCGCCCGTGCAGTTCTACGAGCGTGCGGGATCCGGCGACGCGATGCAGGCCGTCGACATTCTGGGTCGCGACGCCCGAGACCTGCCCGCCCATTTCGAGCCGGGCCAGCGCGAGATGGCCCGCATTGGGAGAGAGCGAGGCCATGCGGTCTGCTCCGACCCGGGCGCCAGCCCAGAACCTGCGTCGATACGCCGCGTCAGACATGAACTCGCCGATGCGCATGGGGGAGCGGGGAGGGGATCCGGCGCCTCGGTAATCGGGGATCCCTGAGTCGGTCGAGACTCCCGCGCCGGTGAGCACCGCGGCCTGACGGCTCGAAAGAATGTGGGCGAGGCGATCGAGCTCTGACGCTGTGACTGACATGCGATCCTCTCAGGCAGGGTCGGGCGAGGTAGAGCGAGGCGGGGCGGTAGAATTACACGCATGACCACCGCGCGCGAACAGCTTATCGACCTCATCACGAGCGAGGCCGTGTTTCACGGCGACTTTACGCTCACCAGTGGCAAGAAGGCCACCTACTACATTGACCTGCGCAAGCTGTCGCTCGATCACCGTGCGGCTCCACTGATCGGCCAGGTCATGCTCGACCTCATCGACGACATTGACGGTGTCGTTGCCGTGGGCGGCCTCACCATGGGCGCGGACCCGATCGCCTCGGCGATCATGCACCAGGGCGTCGCGGCAGGCAAGGTGTACGACTCGTTCGTCGTGCGCAAGGAGCCCAAGGATCACGGCCGCGGCCGCCAGGTTGAGGGCCCCGACCTTAACGGCAAGCGCGTCGTCGTTGTTGAAGACACCTCGACGACCGGCGGATCCCCGCTCGCCGCGATCGAGGCGCTGAAGAAGGTTGGCGCTGAGATCGCCGCCGTCGCCGTAGTCGTCGATCGCCAGGCCCCCGCGAAGGCCCGCATCGAAGAAGCTGGCTACGAGTACCGCTTCGCGATTGGCCTCGAAGACCTGGGCCTCGCCCCGCAGTAAGTATCCGTTTGACACGTCAGCCCGCGCCATATGGCGCGGGCTGACGTGTTCTCGGGACGACACCCGTCGTCACTGGGCCAGCACAAATGATGATACGTTGGTCTGACCAATGGCGTGTTGTGCGGTGTTGTGGTGTGGAGAACAGGGGTAGGCAAAGGTGGACTGGGCGGCGATGGGGCGTGTTGAGACGCTGTCGGTGCCCGACCGTCTCTCGATTGACTTTGAACGACTCATCCTCGACGGCACACTGAAACCCGGCGACAAGATACCCCCAGAGCGCGAACTGGCCGAGCACCTCAAGGTTTCGCGCGCTTCGATCCGGGACGCCTTGCGAGAGCTCGAGAACCGTGGCTTCATCGACCGTAAACCAGGGCGGGGCACGATTGTGCTGCAGCAGGGCGACCGTGCGCAGATCGACAATGACATGCTCGACGCGATTGCAACGCTGCGCCCCGAACTACACGACATTATGGAACTGCGCGCCATAGTTGAGCCGCCCATTGCCCGCATCACCGCGGGGCGGGCGACTTCGAGAGATCTCGCGCAACTACGTGAACTCGTCGAGGCGATGGAGGGCGATATCACGAACGAGCGCTACGCCGAGCTCGACCGCGCATTTCACCAGGCCATCGCCCAGTACGCGCACAACCCGCTGCTCGCCTTCATCAACGAACAGATCGCGCAGCAGATCGAGCCGAGCCGAGCAGGGCGCTACCAAACCAAGGCACGACGCAGCGCCTCAAGTGCCGCGCACCGCCGCATCTACGAGGCGATCGCGGCGGGCGACGGCGCGCTCGCCGAGCAGGAAGCGCGCGACCACGTGCACTCCATCAGCCATGAAATCGCACGGGCCGCAAAGTAGCGCCCGGTGACCAGCCGACAGCAACCCAACGGAGGGCCAGCAGCACCATGAGCACCAGCACGATCGACACCACCCACGCCCACCCCCGCGGGGCGATCTCGACCTCGCACCACCTGGCCACCGAGGCGGGAGCGGCCGCGCTCGAGGCGGGTGGCACCGCGATCGACGCGGCCCTGGCGGCCGCAGCGACCCTCTGCGTCGTGTACCCCAACAATGTCGCGCTCGGCGGCGACTTGGTCGCCCTGGTCAAAGACCCGACGGGCAAGATCCACTTCTTGAACGCCACCGGCCCCGCCGCCGCGGCCGAGACGCTTGAAGCGCTGCGCGACAAACACGGCGAGCAGCTGCCACTGCGCGACATCGACACGGTGAACCTGCCCGGCGGCATCTGCGGCTGGAACTCGCTGCACGAGCTCGGCGCGAACCTGCCCTGGGCCGACCACTTCGAAGCGGCCAGACGACACGCGCGTGACGGTTTCGCCAACTCGAAGTCCGTTGCACAGGCGCTCATCGACGAGAGGGCGCACCTCGAACAAGACCCCGGTGCCCGCGAGATCTTCTACCCCGAAGGCCGCGCAATCGCCGAGGGCGAGACGCTCACGCAAGCCGCACTCGCAGCATCGCTCGACGCGCTCGCTGCGGGCGGCTCGCACGAGTTCTACGAGGGAGAGCTGGCTGGACGCTGGATCGCAGGGCTCCAAAAGCTCGGTTCAAAACTCACGCTCAATGACGCTAAAGACTACGGCGCCGCGTGGGAGCCCGCGATCGAGGGAGACTATGCCGACCTGCGCGTGATCACGGGCCCGCCCAACACGTCGGGGTTCATGCTGCTGCGCGCGCTCCAAGAAATCACGGCGGGCATCGAAGACCCGCTCGGAGCCGGGGCTGGCGAGCTGGCGCAGGCTTTCGCGCGCGCCAACGCGGTGCGCGCGAGCCACCTGGGTGACCCGAAGTTCGGGTGCAAATCGGGCGACGAGCTCATCACGATTGTCGCTACCGAGCACCCGCTTCCGGGGCGGCCGAAGGCCACCGGCGACACGGTGGGCCTCAGCGCGATCAGCGACGACGGCTGGGCAATCTCGCTCATCAACTCGGTGTACCACGGCTTTGGCGCGGCCATTCTCGAACCCGAAACTGGCATTCTGTTTCAAAACCGTGGCACCTCGTTCTCGCTCGACCCCGCCGCCCCTAACGCCTTCGCGCCCGGCAAGCGCCCGAGCCACACGCTCATGCCGGTGCTCGTCATGAAAGGTGAAAGCCTCGAGTGGGTGCCCGCCACCATGGGCGGCTCGGGCCAGCCGCAGATTCACGCGCAGCTGCTACTGCACGCGCTCGCCGGCGCCACCCCGCGCGAGGCGACGCACGCCCCGCGCTGGATGGTGCGCGAACCAGATGCGCACGGCGTCGTGACGATTCTGGTCGAAGAAGACGTACCCGCCGTCACCCGCGCGGCGCTTACAAGATCCGGATTCGAAATAAAGATCGTGCCGCCGCGCTCAGAGGACCTCGGCCACTCGAACCTGATTCGTGTGACGGCCGCGGGCTACGAGGCCGCAAGCGACCCGCGCAGCGACGGCTCAGCGATCGTCGTGCCCGCGCATGCCTAGCCGCCATGCGCGCAACGGCAACAGACTTCATCACAACAACAGAAACTAGGTAGTTCACCGTTATGGCCCCAGAAATTCGCCCCAAAGCACACTTCTTGATTCTCGTCGGCATCGCCGGCGGCCTGCTGTCGGGGCTCTTCGGCATCGGCGGCGGCACGATCATCGTGCCGGCGCTCGCGATCTGGCTGTCGATGCCGCAGAAGCTGTCGGCTGGCACCTCGGTGCTCGCGATTTTGCCGACGGCAGCGGTGGGCGCGACGACCTACGCGCTGCAGGGGCACGTCGACTGGGTCGCCGCGATCTGCCTCGCGCTCGGCATGATCATCGGCGCGCAGGTGGGCGCCTACCTGCTGCACAAACTGTCGGTCGATTTCGTGCAGTGGGCGTTCATGATCTTCCTCGCGGCGATCATTGTGACCCTGTGGTTCGTGGTGCCCAGCCGCGACGCAAGCATCGACATGGACTTCTTGACCGTCTCCATGCTCGTGATCACCGGCTTCATCACCGGCATTCTCTCGGGCATTCTGGGGGTGGGCGGCGGCGTCGTCGTCGTGCCGGTGCTGATGTTCTTCTTCGGCGCGAACGATCTGATCGCGAAGGGCACGTCGCTGCTCATGATGATCCCCGGATCGATCTCTGCGACGCTCGGCAACCTGCGGCGCCAGAACGTCGACTTCAGGGCTGCCGCTTTCGTGGGCCTCGCCGCGTGCCTCTTTGTGCCGCTCGGTTCGCTGTTCGCGGGCTGGATCGACCCGTTCTGGGGCAACGTGGCGTTCTCGCTCTACCTCGTGTTTATTCTCACCCAGATGATGGTGCGCTGGTTCAAGAAGCGGGCGAAGTAGCGGGCGGTGCCGTCGTCGCGGGTGCGCTAGCGCGCCTGCGGCGCACCAGCGCCACGATCCACTCGGTGACGAGCCACACCCAGCTCGCGAGCCAGACCGTCGCGGCAATGAACAGTAGTACAGTAGACAGCTGTTCCCCCTGCGGGGTCGAAGACATGCCGAGTGCAAAAGTCACCACCGACCCGTAGTCACCGCCGTCGCCCCCGTCGACGAGCGAGCACGCCGACAGCACGAACGCGATCGAGGTGATCCACGCCGCAACGCGCCCGCGCGCTGCGCCGCTCGTGCCCGCGCCCAACACACCGCGCTGCCGCAGCATGCCGGTGCCGGCGATCACGCACTGCAGTGCGTATCCGAGCGCGAGTGGCAGCAGCGCGAAGAAGAACACGATCAACATCCAGCCAGGGAAGGCGAAGACCTTGATCGCGAGGCCGAGCACCGGGGCGATAATGAGGGCGAGCCCGGCCGCCCGGGCACGGTTATGCTGTGGGTCAGCCGTGCGCAGAGATGTATTCATGGACTGAGTGTGGCACACCGGCCCGCGGCGGCGGTAGCGCCGGGCCCAATGATCCGGATCAAAAATATGCGCGAGAAATTCCGTTAATGAGCAGTCGTTAAACGGAACTTCTCGCGCATATTTTGCGGCGGCGGCCCAGGGGCGCGGCAGCGGCAGGGCCAGAGCCCTACAGCAGGTCGGCGACCGAGTTCAGCACCTCGTCGGGGCGAAACGGAAACCGCTCGATCTCGGCGCGGTCGGCGATGCCGGTCATCACGAGCACGGTGTGCAGACCCGCCTCCATGCCCGCGACGATGTCGGTGTCCATGCGGTCGCCGATCATGCCCGTGTTGTGCGAGTGCGCACCGATCTTGTTGAGCGCCGAGCGAAACATCATGGGGTTGGGTTTGCCGACCACGTAGGGCACACGCCCCGTCGCCTTCGTGATGAGCGCGTTGATGGCGCCCGTCGCGGGCAGCACGCCCTCGGTGCTGGGGCCGGTCGCGTCGGGGTTCGTCGAAATGAACCGGGCGCCGCCAATGATCAGCCGAATCGCTTTCGTGATCGCCTCAAACGAGTAGCTGCGTGTCTCGCCCACGACCACAAAGTCGGGGTTCGCTTCGGTCATGATGTAGCCGGCGTCGTGCAGCGCGGTGTGCAGGCCCGCCTCGCCCACCACGTACGCCGAACCGTCGGGCTTCTGCTGTTTCAAGAACGCGGCCGTCGCGAGCGCGCTCGTCCAGATCCGGTCCTCGGGCACATCGATGCCGCTCGCGGCGAGGCGCGCGCTCAGATCACGCGCCGTGAAGATTGAGTTGTTCGTGAGTACCAGGTAGGGCGTCTCGGTGTCGCGCCAGTGCCCCAACAGCTCGGCCGCACCAGGAATCGCCTGGTTCTCGTGCACGAGCACGCCGTCCATGTCGGTCAACCAGCATTCAATGTCGTCGCGGCGGGGGTGCTGCTCTGCATGCGTCATGTCTTTAGCGTAGTCCCGGTGCATGAATCGTGGGTTACTGGCAGACTGGAATCATGCATGAGCGAGCGGGCCGGCCGGCTACAGGCGAAGATCTGATCGATGTCGAAGCCCTAATTGCGGCGTATTTTGCTGAGGTGCCAGACCCCGAGATCGCGGCGCAGCGCGTCGCGTTTGGCACTTCGGGGCACCGGGGATCGTCACTCAAGCGCTCCTTCAACGAGGCGCACATCGTGGCGATCTGCGCGGCGATCGCCGAGTATCGTGCGGCGCAGGGCATCGAGGGGCCGCTGTTCATTGGCTCCGACACCCACCCGCTTTCGGTGCCCGCTGAGCTGACTGCGCGCGAGGTGCTCTCGGGGGCTGGCGTCCACGTGCTGGCTAGATCCGGATCAGGAGACGAACTGTTTGTGCCGACCCCCGCGCTCAGCCACGCGATTCTCACCCACAACCGGGGCCGCGCCGCCGACGACCCGCAGCGCGCCGACGGCATCATCGTGACTCCGAGCCACAACCCACCGAGTGACGGGGGCATTAAATACAACCCGCCGCACGGCGGGCCCGCCGACTCAGACGCGACCGATTGGATCGCGCAGCGCGCCAACGAGCTGCTCGAGCACGGTGTCGCGTGGGTGCCGCGCGACGGGCGTGACGAGGTCGACGGTGCACCGATTGGGCGCTACGACTTTCTCGGCGAGTACGTTGAGTCGCTCGGTGAGGTCATCGACGTTGACGCGATTCGCCGGGCGGGCGTGCGCATGGCGGCGCACCCGCTGGGCGGGGCGAGCGTCGCTTACTGGGCGGCCATTCGTGACCGGTTTGATCTCGACCTGACCGTGCTCGGGCCCGGTGTCGACCCGCAGTGGGGGTTCATGCACCTCGACTGGGACGGCAAGATTCGTATGGATCCGTCGTCTGCGAACGTGATGAGCACGGTGGAGGGGTACCGCGACGATTATCCGATCGTGACGGGCAATGATGCCGACGCCGACCGGCACGGCATCATGACCTGCGACGGTGGGCTCATGAACCCCAACCACTACCTCGCGGTCGCGATCGACTACCTGCTCGAGCACCGCCCCGACTGGCCGGTCACCGCGGGCATTGGTAAGACGCTCGTGTCGTCGGCTCTGATCGACCGGGTGGTCGCCGCGCACGGTCGCACTCTGCTCGAGGTGCCCGTCGGGTTTAAATGGTTCGTGCCGGGGCTGTCTGACGGCAGCGTCGTGTTTGGTGGCGAAGAAAGCGCGGGGGCGTCGTTTCAGCGCTTCGACGGTAGCGCCTGGAGTACCGACAAAGACGGCATCTTGCTGGCGCTGCTCGCCGCCGAGATTCTCGCGGTCACCGGGCAGACGCCGTCTGAACGGTACCGGGAGCTTGCTGACCGTTTTGGTGAGCCCGCTTATGCGCGCATTGACGCGGCCGCGACGCCCGAGCAGAAGGCTGCGTTGGCCCAGTTGTCGCCAGAAGACGTCACCGCTACAGAACTCGCGGGTGACCCGATCACCGCGATCTTGACCACGGCTCCCGGCAACGGGGCCAAGATTGGTGGGCTTAAGGTGCAGACCGAGCATGCCTGGTTTGCGGCCCGCCCCTCGGGCACTGAAGACGTGATGAAGATCTATGCGGAGTCTTTCAAGGGGGAGTCGCACCTGGCGCTCGTGCAGCGAGAAGCGCAGGCCCTCGTCGAGCGGGTGCTCGGGGCATAGGGCCTACTTTCGTCATCCTGCGCGAGCGTAGCGTCTGCTTTCGTCATCCTGCGCGAGCGTAGCGCCTACTTTCGTCATCCTGCGCGAGCGTAGCGAGTCGCAGGATCCACCCGCGGTACCCTGTGAACATGACGCACGCACCCGCCCCGGCCCGCCGCTACTCCTACCTGGGGCCCGCCGGCACGTTTACCGAGGCGGCGTTGAAGCAGGTCACCGAGGCCGAAGGTCAGGAGTGGTGCCCCGTCGATAACCTCGGCGAGGCGCTGCAGCACGTCGTCACGGGCGCGAGCCACGCCGCGATGATCGCGATCGAGAACTCGATCGACGGCGGGGTAACGGCGGCGCAGGACGCGCTCGCCACCACCCCCGGCCTGCGCATTATTGGCGAATACCTGGTGTCGGTGAACTTTGTGCTCGTCGCACGCCCCGGTACGCGGCTCGAAGACATTCGGGTCGTCTCGGGCCACCCCGTCGCTTACGCGCAGTGCAGGGCGTGGCTCGACGAAGCCGCCCCGCAGCACAAACACCTCGTCGCAACCTCAAACGTGCAGGCCGCCGCCGATCTGTTTGACGCCGCCAAAGGCGTCGATGCGGCCATCGCGCCGCCCGGCATCGACGCACACTTCGACGTTGACGTGCTGGGCGAGAAGCTCGCAGAGAACCCCGACGCGATGACACGGTTCGTGCTGGTGAGCGGAGCGGGCCCCGTGGCCGAGCCCACCGGCGCCGACAAGACGTCGCTCATCGTCGAGCTGCCCGAAGACCGCGCGGGCGCGCTGCTCGAGCTGCTCGAACAGTTCTCGACCCGCGGCGTGAACCTCACGCTCATCGCGTCGCGTCCCATCGGTGACCGCATGGGCCGCTACCGCTTCGTGCTCGACGCCGAGGGACACGTGAAAGACGAACGCGTCGCTGACGCCCTGCTCGGTGTCAAACGCTTCAGTCCCAAGGTCGTATTTCTGGGGTCGTACCCGCGCGCAGACCGGGTGAGCGCGAGCGTGCGCGACTCACACGATGACGAAACCTTTCGTGAGGCGCGCGACTGGTTGCGCACCATGATTGGTGGGTAGTCGGCGGGCGTCTTGTTACAACGTGGGAGACGTGGTGACCCAGATCGAGACAACCGGCTCGTCGCTGATGTTTCGGTACCAGTGGGGTTGTGAACTGGCGAAAATGATGGAATCCCCTGGTCCGAGTTCGTAACAGATATCCCCGACGTGGACTTCTTTACGCCCACGAAGAACAATTCCGAACTCCTCGCCGGGATGAGAGTAGGGCGAGTGTTCTGTCGAGTGACCGGGTTGAGTCTCCATCCACACAGCTGTAAGAAAATGATCCTCACCCTCGGCGAGATAGGTGTAGCGCTCTCCATCCACGATGTCGTGGCTCGTGACCCCTTGAGCCGGTTGGCGCTGATCAACGCGTACTACTCGAGCAGGTGGGGTGGAGACATCAATAAGACGTGCCAGGGAAACCGAAAGCGCATCGGCGAGGCGTTTGAGGAGCATAACTGAAGGATTGCCGATGCCGCGCTCGAGCTGACTGAGGGAGCCGATGCTAATGCCCGCCTGCTTAGCAAGTGCCTCGACAGAAAGGCCACGGGTGTGACGAGCCTGGTGGATCGCGCGGCCTATGCGCTCTATGAAGTTGCCAGACTCCTCCGTCTTTTCGACCTCGATCGCAGTGCGCGGTACGACCGACGCAAAGTCATCCGTGGCGTCCTTTGCCCGTTGTGTTGGCCTCATCGTGCTCCTTAATTCGGCCGGCACGTCCGGCAATTCGTGGGTGCGCGTCCTGCAGTGTCAGCGACTTTCACTATAGGAGCCTTTGGCGTTTGGGGCGAAGTTTGTCTATTCATCGGTTGACACGAGGATGTTTTCGCATTATCAATAGTAATGAAGATTTTCATTACTTTGAAGATCATCATTAAACACAACCTTATTCATCTCAATGAAGGCTGAATGAGAGTAAACGCGCCGTATGGCGTTCCTAACAATGATGTTGGAAAGGTGGAGCAATGCCATCTGTTCTGTACCGCGTGCATGAGCATGTCGCGCGGATCTCACTAAATCTTCCCGAGCGAAGAAATATGCTTGACGACGACGTCGAAGCTGAGCTTGATGCCGCGCTCGAGCGTGCCCAGCGCGACGCAGACGTACGCTGCATCATCCTGACTGGCGAGGGAGAGTCGTTCTGTGCGGGCTGGAATCTTAATCTCGACGTAGAAAATATGGATTCCTCGGTGTGGGAAGAATGGGCGAGCAGTAACGACGGTGCGGCCCGACGACAGAAATGGTGGCGCTGTCGCAAACCAGTCGTTGCGGCAGTGCGCGGATACTGCTTGGGGGCGGGTTTCGAACTCGCCCAGTTGTCGGATTTCGTTGTGGCATCGGAAGATGCAATCTTCGGTGAAACTGAGATTCGCTACTCGCTCATCTCGTATGCACACACGATTTGGTTGATGGGGATCCGCAACGCAAAGGAAGTAATGATGCTTGGCGAGAAATTTGATGCTGAGCGAGCACGAGACTACGGCTTGGTTAATCGTGTTGTGTCAAGCGAAGAGCTTGAGGACGCGGCATTGGAGCTCGCGAAGCGCCTCGCAAAGATGCCCACGGAGACCATGCAATTAATGAAATACATGATTACGAAATCGGCGGACGTGCAGGGATTGAGTCATATGCACGATTGGGGTCTGGATCTTTTTGCGCTGAGCAAAGTCATTCACACCCCGGAAAAACAGGAATTCGCGAAGATCGCGAACGAATCAGGCATGCGTGCGGCACTCGCATGGACACGCGAGGAATTTGGAGATGACTTTGATCGGAGGGCCCGCCGTGGTTGAGAGCACTGTAATCGCGAAGGATGCTGGCATTGCACGGCGGATACGAGAGTTCATCACACCAGACAGTGTCGCGATCGTCGGAGCAAATGAAGGTAACGGTTTCGTTCGCAACCTCGTCAAGGCGACCTCGAAGCTTGAATTCACACTGGTTAATCGCCGCAGCACAGAAGTATACGGACGACCTACTGTGCCGACGCTAGATGACGCCGGCGACGGAATTGACCTCGCGGTTGTGAGTGTGCCCGCTGCGAGTGTCACTCCGACTATTGCGCAGGGTATCGATCGTGGGATCCGCAACTACATCATTCATGCTGCTGGGTTTGGCGAAGCCGGCCCGGAGGGCCGTGCAAGACAGGCCGAACTGCTTGAGCTTGCACGCCATCACGACGTGAAGTTTCTCGGGCCCAACTGTCTCGGGTTTGCCAGCTACGTGCACGGTGTCCCGCTTCATGGTGCTACGCTCCCCGCGGGCCTCGACGCCGGAACCGTTGGAGTTATCGCGCAGAGTGGCTCTGCCAGCATCGTGGTGATGAACAGTGCGCGGGCCTTTGGGTTCAGCCACATATTTTCGACCGGTAATGAGGCCTCGGTCACGAGCGAGGACATCCTCGAATTCATGCTCGTAGATGATGCGACACACGTAATTCTCATGTTCATCGAGTCTCTTCGTGACGGAAGGCGATTTCTTCGACTCGCGGAGCAGGCCCGGGCGGCAGGTAAACCGATCGTCGCACTGAAGGTGGGGCGTTCAGCGGCAGGGAGACGCGTCGCTATGAGTCATACGGGAGCCATCGCTGGATCAGACGAGGTGTACGAAGTCGCACTGCGCACAGCTGGAGTCATCCAGGTGTTCGACTTCGATGAAATGATCCAAACTGCCAACGTACTCGCGACACCTCGGGTCGGCACCCGCATGCGGCGGCCATCGGTCATCGGGATCTCGGGCGGTGAGCTCGGACTCGTCGCTGATGTCGCCGACGATCTCGGGGTTGAACTGCCTCAGTTTTCAGAAGCCACGCGCATCGAACTTGCTGGACTGATGGGAGGATCTACCCCTGACGGAGTGTCTAATCCACTCGATTTTGGAAATGGCTACAGCCCGAAAACATTCGAGACCTCGTTCCGCAGTGCTCTTAGCGCATTAGAACGGGATCAGAACGTCGACGGAGTCGTGCTCATCCAAGACTCCCAGGACAGTCTCGAGCCGGGATACCGACCGTTCTACCGGATGGTGACAGAGGCCTTCGCGGGCCATCCGGGGGACATGCCCATGCTGCACATCTCGAACCTTGCAGAGCCTCACTGTGAAGAGATAATTGCGCCGCTGGCCGCTCGCGGAATTCTATCGCTCGCGGGTACGCGGACAGCGCTGCGTGCTGTTGGCAACGTGGCCGCTTTTGCCCGGCTCGGATCACAACGGGAGTCACGGGAAAATCACTTGGATGCCGCGACCGAACGTCTGCGGACGGACCTCGAGTCGTTTGTGGCAGGGCATCGCGCACGATCTGACCTCCAGTATGTGGCGGAGTCTGACGCGCTCTCGTTCATCGGTTCCTGTGGACTACCGGTTGCAGCTGAGATGACCGCAGATTCGGTGGAGGCCGCGGTATCAGCGGCCGAGCGAATCGGTTACCCCGTCGTCATCAAGATATGGTCAAACACTGTCGTGCACAAAGCTGCTGCTGGCGGAGTCATATTGAACGTACGCGACGCAGCAGCAGTTCGGGTCGCCTACACCGACATCGTTGAAGCGGTCGAAAGTGACCATCCGGGTGCCGCCAAAGGCGTCATCGTTGCGCAACAACTCAGCGGCGCGGTCGAACTCATTCTGGGTGCGATAGAAGACGAGACCTTCGGCACGTTCGTGCTACTGGGGATCGGCGGTGGACTGGTCGAAGCTCTCGATCGCACGAGCCTGCTGCCGCTACCTGTGGACCGTGACCATGCTGAATCGCTGATCTCGCAGAGCGCGATTGCTCCTGCCTTAGCGCATCTACGGATCCCGGCTAGCTCTATTGCTGAGACAGTGCTCTGTTTCGGCAGGCTCGCAGAAGCGAGCACTGGGTTGCTGAGCGAATGTGAAATTAACCCGTTGATCGTACAGCGTTCTGGTGAACACTGGGCCGTCGATGCCCGCATGAAACTGCAGTGAACTCGCACAAGGAAGAAGGAATCAAAATGCACCTCGAAGTAGAAACTCACGGCTCGCTCGGTGTTATCTGGCTCAATAGGCCTGAGAAGCTAAACCCGCTCACTGACGAGATGATGCTCGGGATGCGAGAAGCCATCGGAAAGTTTGAACAGGATCCGGCAGTCCACGCCATTGTCATCCGTGGCAGAGGTCGGGCATTCTCAGCAGGTTTTGATATCTCAGCCGATAGTAAGCCACGTTCAACCGTGCTTGAATGGCGCGCACACTTTCGGAATGGCAATGACACGTTTCGTGCGATCCGGAACTCCCAAAAGCCTGTCATCGCGGTAACCCATGGTCCGTGCATGGGAGGCGCGTTTGAAATGGCACTGTCGTGCGACATCGTGATCGCGACCCCTGAGTCATTCTTCGGAGAGACCGAGGTTCGCTTCGGGGGAACGGCTATGTTCATGATCTTGCCGTTTGTGGCCTCACCACGACTCTCGCAGCGCCTTTTGCTCACTGGGGACCGGCTGTCCGCTGAGGAGGCCCTCGCCGAAGGCGTGATCACTCACCTGGTAGCCGAGAGCGACATCAACGAGAAACTGCAGGAGTACGCCAGGAAATTCGCGGCCTTGCCACCCGGAACCGCCGCCATGAATAAGCTAGCGCTGCGTCGTGTATTTGATCTGTGGGGCGCAGCCGAGGCGACCGAAATGTCGGAGGACCTTGCGATTCACGCAATTATGAGCAAGGAAGGCACCGCCGTAGAGTTCGAACGGATCACCCAAGAGCAGGGACTTGCCGCAGCCATTCGTTGGCGGGACGCGCAGTTTGATGCCGCATGAGCGACTCCAACACTCTGTCAACACATCTCAATGAGGAAATGGAAGAACAGAAATGAAAACAATACGAATGGCAGGAGGCGCCGTTTGCACTGTCGCAGCGCTCCTGCTAATGGCGGGATGCAGTGCCGCATCCACCGCACAGCCGACCTCGAATTCGGAATCTGTCGATGAAGGGACTCCCCAGAGCGGCGGAACCCTCACTATGGCGCTCCACGCAGAAGTAAACAGCCTCGACCCTGCTTCAGGGACGGGCGCAGGTAATGACTACCTGGCTTCAATAATCTACGATCCCCTGCTCAATCTGGCGGAGGACGGCAGCGTTGAACCGGGCCTCGTGACCGAGTGGGATACTCCGGGCGACGGGACGATCCATTTGACTTTGAGGGATGATGTCGTCTTCCATGACGGTACTCCGTTCAATGCTGATGCAGTGAAGTTCAACCTCGATAGGTTCGTAGCGAGCCCTAATGCTGCACGCTTAAGCGCAGTTGAGAGCGTTTCGGTGGACGGAGAGTTTCAAGCCACGGTACACCTGAAACCAGAAGACCCCGCAGTGGGGCCCACCCTGGTGGAGTTTGCGAGACAATCAGGCGCGATGGTTTCCCCTACTGCAGTTGAGTCTGAAGGCGAAGGCTTTGGACTTCAACCCGTGGGCACAGGACCGTTTAAGTTCGTGAGTTGGACTCGGGATCAAGAAATGGTGCTGGAAAAGAACCCGGACTACTGGCAGGAAGGACTGCCGTACCTTGACGAGCTTGTGCTGAAGCCAATCCCAGATGAAGCAACCCGCACAAACCAACTCCGTTCGGGGGAACTAGATCTGATATATCAGGTGCAACCTAAGGATCTGTTGCTGCTCGAGCGCGCCGACGAGATAAAGACAGTCTCGCGCCCGAGCAACGGATGGGACATGGTGACGTTCAACTCGGGCGAAGGGATTCTGAAGGACCCAAAGGTGCGTCGAGCCCTGAACTTGGCAATTAATAGGCAAGCAATCATCGACAACTTGTTCCAAGGATCAGGGACACCAGGGCAGGGGCCCATTACGCCGAGTCACCCTGGCTTCGACCCCGATTATGTGCCGAACCCTCCCGAGGGCGATCAGGTTGCGGCGCAGAAGCTGCTGCGGGAAGCGGGTATTGCGGAGGGAACGAAGATCAGGTTAGGGACTCCCAATATTGCTCGATTTGAACAGATCGCGCAGTCGGTGCAGCAAGATTGGAAAAAGGTTGGCATTAACGCAACGATCGAACGCTTTGAAACCACGGCTGGGCTTGAGCAGCTTTCGACGGGTGATTTCGAAGCGATCGCCTGGTATTACCTGGGGCACCCTGACCTGGACGGAGTTACCACGAACCTCTTTCATTCAGACGGCCCCAACAACTACTGGACAGGCAATTACAGCAACCCAGAGGTAGACAAACTACTTGAGCAAGGCCGAGTAGAGACGGACGCTACAAAACGTCAACAGTTCTATGCCGACGCACAGAGAATTATCGTTGATGAGTCTCCCGGCGCAGTCTTGCGCTACTTCGACGATACTTTCGCGTACCGTACCACCGTTCACGGTCTCACTCAACGGGCAGATTCAACGCTGAATCTGCACGAGGCGTGGGTTTCCCACTAGCCACTCGACGGGGCCCTGCGTGGAGCACGGGCCCCATTCGAGAACACTTTCAGGAGGAACTCCCATGCGGTTTCTTATTCAACGAACCGTTTCAACGGCGGCGGTACTCTTGCTCGTCTCGCTGTTTGCGTTTTCCATTCTGCATTTGCTTCCAGGTGATCCGGCGCTTGCGGTACTGGGAATGAATGCGCCGCAGGAGGAAATCGCGCAGCTGCGAGAGAAGATGGGCCTAAACGCACCGATCCTGCAACAGTATGGCGTCTGGTTGTGGGGCGTGCTCCATGGTGACCTTGGAGTCTCCTTTCGAGACGGTCGCCCCATTAGCGGCATCATTCTTCAACGACTCCCCGCGAGCCTATTCCTCGGCGTGTGGGCACTCACGTTTGCGACCTTTGTTGGGGTGCTCACAGGGATGTATGCAGCACTACGACGAGATCGTTTGGGCGACTGGGTTGCCTCTGGAGCAGCAATGGCAATGATGGCGGTGCCGGGCTTTGTATTGGGCCTCGCTCTGATCTATCTCTTTGCGATTCAGTGGCACATCTTTCCGGCCGGAGGATACGTTTCACCGTTCGAAAACTTTGGTGAGCACCTGAGATTTATGGTGTTGCCAGTCCTCACGCACGCTGCCGTCACGATCGCCATGGCGATGAGGATGACGCGATCGTCTTATCTCGATGTTGCGCATTCTGACTTTATGCGAACAGCGTGGTCCAAGGGTCTCCCGCGCCATCAGATCCTGTTTGGGCATGGTCTTCGAAACTCATTGCTTCCCGTAGTGACACTCCTTGGACTACAAGCCGGATACCTCCTGGGCATGGCAGTTGTTGTTGAAGTTGTCTTCGATATTCCTGGCATCGGGAAGATGCTCTTGGACGCTGTGATCGCTCGTGACTACCCACTAGTTCAGGCGGGGCTACTCGTCGTTGCCAGCATCTACGTCATTGCTAACTATCTCGTGGATGTCTTCTATGCCGTACTTGACCCAAGGATCCGAAATGTCTCAGCCTGATACCGTCGCAGTTGCAGTCATCCCGGAGGAACCCTCACGAAAAGGCATCGTGGCGCGGATTTGGAAGAAGCGTCTTGCTCGCCCAGCCATCATCGTGCTCGTGCTACTCATTGCGCTTGCGGTTTCCGCGCAGTGGATCGCGCCTCACGATCCGTTCGTTGCTGTGGGGCCTTCACTCGATGGGCCTAATAGAACATCCTGGCTTGGCACAGATGAGATGGGCCGAGACATTCTGTCGCGCCTTCTCTACGGCGGGCAGGTGTCTCTGGGCGTCGCCGCGATCTCGGTCGCCGGAGCGCTCGTGATAGGCATGCCAATCGGTCTCGTAGCGGGGTTCGCCGGCGGAAAAATCGACGGCATCTTTATGCGCGTTATTGATGGCATGCTCGCGTTCCCTGCACTGATCTTGGCCCTTGCACTCGCAGTTATCATCGGCGAAGGAATCGTGACGGTTGTGGTCTCGATTGTCTTTATCGCGATTCCGAGCTTCGCCCGTCTGGTTCGTGCGGTCACGATGCAGGCTAAGGCGCTGGGGTATGTCGAAGCGAGTATTTCGATAGGTACGTCCAAGCTGAAGATTGCGGTGCGGCACATCATTCCAAACATTATGGGACCGCTCTCAGTCCAGTGCACGCTGAGCGCAGCCAGCGCCATTTTGCTCGAGGCCTCGCTGAGTTTCCTTGGGGTTGGCATCCCGCTGCCCAACCCAAGTTGGGGCGGGATGATCAAGAGCGCAGTGCCGTACCTTGAGCTCGCACCAGCGATTGTGCTTATTCCTGGAGTATGCATTTTCATCGCGGTCATGGCGTTGAACACCGTAGGAGACGCCTTGCGCGATGCTTTGGACGCCCGGATCGACTAATAGATGTCAGAACACTGCGGCGCAGCTTGATGTAGACAGTGTCTTTCACACGTTCGAGAAAGAGAACTCATGAGAAATGAACTCCCCAGTCCTGCAGACGCCCCGACGCTTGAGGTTGAGCATCTCTTCGTTGACATTCCGGCGCCAAATGGCCGCAAGATCCGCATCATCGATGACCTGTCACTAACGGTCTACCCAGGCACATGTCTCGGCATCGTTGGTGAGTCTGGATCTGGTAAGAGTGTCACGTTGCTCAGCCTGTTCGGACTCCTCCTTGGCGCTAACGCGGAGATCACGGTTAGCCGGTTCAAGTTCGCTGGGCAGGACATCGATCCGAGCGACCGAGAAGCGATTCGTGGGCTATTACGCAACGAGGTTGCGGTCATTTTTCAGGACCCTATGACGAGTTTGAACCCGGTGATGCGTGTCGACAAGCAGATAGCAGAGGTGGTGCGTCAACAGCGGGACGTGCCAGCCCGTGAAATTGAAACGCGCGTCGTTGAGCTGCTAGGGATGGTGGGAATACCTGATGCGGAACGTCGAGCGCGCCAGTACCCGCACGAGTTTTCTGGTGGACAGCGGCAGCGCATCATGATCGCCATGGCTGTTGCGAAAGAACCCAAACTCATCATCGCAGATGAGCCCACCACAGCACTTGACGTCACAACGCAAGCTCAGGTGCTTGACCTGCTACGTGGCGCGCAGAAACTTGTCGGGGCGGCCACTATCTTCGTAAGTCATGACCTGGGTGTGGTGGCGCATCTTGCGGACACCGTAGCAGTGTTCTACGGTGGACGACTCATGGAATATGGAGAGACGAGCACAATCTTTACGGAGCCGCGTCACCCGTACACAGCAGCGCTCTTGCAGAGCATTCCGCCATTGACGATTACCCTGCCGCGGCTGTTGACGCTTCCTGGCGAGCCACCGGATCCGCGCGCGCGTCCGAGTGGATGCGTATTTCATCCACGTTGTCCAGTGGGACAAGACCGGGCGATCTGTGCAGAAACGCCACCACCATTGACGAGTCTGGTTGGTGGCCGTGTGAGCGCGTGCCACTTTCCAGAGGAAACAGTAACTGTAGGCGCGCTGCGTCTCACTGGTCCGCGTGTTTCGGTCCCTCGCGAGACCGAAACACTAACCTCGCCTCTTCAGATAGATGCAGCCGGTCTCGTTGCGAAGGACGGGCCAGTGCTTGAGGTGCGAGAGCTCGTCAAGGACTACCGGCCGCGGCGGGTGCGTCGGCGGCATGGAGAAGCCCCCGCCGTTGACGGAATTAGTTTTGAGCTCGCGGCGGGATCCACTGTCGCGCTCGTCGGCGAATCCGGGTGCGGAAAAAGCACGACGGCCAAGATGGTCGGTCAACTGATCGAACCGACGTCCGGATCAGTTTGGTTTGAATCAGTTGCATACACGTCGATGAACACCAAACAGCGATTGGACTTTCGCCGCCGCGTGCAGTTCGTTTTTCAAGACCCTTACGCCTCAATGAATCCACGTATGACAGTAGGGCAGATTATGGCGGAGCCACTTGAGACACATCACCTGGGAACGCGTCACGACCGTGAGTCGCGAGTATATGAGCTCCTAGAACGCGTCGGGCTTCGGCGAAGAGACGCTGAAAAGTTCCCGCACCAATTCTCAGGCGGGCAGCGCCAGCGTATCGCTATCGCTCGCGCCCTGGCCCCGCGGCCAGAAATGTTGATCCTGGATGAGCCCGTTTCTGCTCTGGACGTCTCGGTTCAAGCTCAAATCCTCAACCTTCTCAAAGATATTCAGGAAGAGATGAAGATGACATCCCTGTTCATCTCCCACGACATGTCGGTGGTGCGGCAAATTTCGGAGGAAACGATCGTGATGTTGGCTGGAAAAATTGTCGAGCGTGGGCCCACTGAACAGATTATTTCTGATCCGCAGCATCCATACACGCGATCTCTGCTTGGTGCTGTACTTACCGTTGACTCCATGCCAGTGTCAACACTCGGGTAGCCGCTACCCGTGTGCGACCCACTCGGGCAGCACCCGCACGATCAGGGCGCCCGGGTCGACTGACCCGTTCACGGCGGTGGCGAGACCGAAGTCGTCGCCGTCGAGCTGCACAGGCTCGGGCTCCGCGACCGATAGCGCAAACCGTTTCGCCTGCAGGTAGGTGACACTCTTCGTGTCGTTCACAAGGTCGATGATCTTGCGGCCCGCCTTCGTTTTACGAAGCACACCGTTCTCCCACCCCAGCTTGTTCCAGATCCGGAGCCAAGAGAAAGGCCCCAGCGGCCGAAGGGCCACGACATCGAGCTTGCCGTCGTCGAATTTGGCGTCGGGAATGAGTAGCACGCCGCCGGGCATCAGCCCGCAGTTGCCGATCATGACGGTGTAGACAGCGAGCTGCGAAGCCGGTGCGCCGTCGACCGAGTAGTGAATGTCGAGCGGGCGCTCCTTGAGCATCGTGCGTACGCCAGCGTCGACGTAGGCGAGCCAGCCGACCCGCTTTTTGAGCGACGCCTGCGTGGTCGAGATCGTGCGGGCGTCGAGCCCCATGCCGGCGAGCACGAGAAACACGTGCTCGTCTTCGACGTCGCCCTCACGCAATATCTTCGCGACTCCCAGGTCGATCGCGCGGCCCCGACCGAAGAACGCGGCCCGCGCACAGTCTTCGAAGCGGCCGAGCGGCACCCCCAGGTTGCGCGCGAGGAGATTGCCCGTGCCCTGCGGCACGAGCGCGAGCGGGGTGCCAGAACCCCGCAGCGCTTCGGCCACCGCCCGAATCGTGCCGTCGCCGCCGCTCGCCAGTACGACGCTCGCGCCGTCTGTGAGCGCGCGCCGCGTCGCTCCCCGGCCCGCGTCGTGCTCGTCGGTCTCGTACCACCTGGTGGGCGCCCACCCCGCGAGTTGCTCTTGCGCCGTAACCGCGGCCTTGAGCGCTGCAAGGTTCGTCTTGAGCGGGTGGTAAACGACGGCCGCGCTGGGCTGGTGATGCGCGGGTGAAGCATGCATGTGTGTAAGCGTACCGGCCGAGGCATTCCACGGTCTCCCCAAGGCACAGCCGCCCCAAGGTAAGCTAGTGGCTGTGATCGATCCAGTACTGCTCCGCAACGATCCTGAGACCATCAAGCGCTCACAGCGCGCCCGAGGAAATGACGAGGCGGTGGTCGACGAGGCGCTCGCCGCCGACGCCTCGCGTCGCCAGGCCCTCAGCGAGTTCGAGTCGCTGCGCGCCGAACAGAAAGAGTTCGGCGGCAGGGTGAAGCAGGCGCCCAAGGACGAGAAGCAGGCGCTCATTCAGCAGGCCCAGCAGATCGCCGCCGGCGTGAAGGCGGCCGAAGCCCGCGCGAAGGCTGCCGAGGCCGAGTTTGATGAGATCGCACTGCGCATCGAAAACGTCGTTATCGACGGCGTACCCGCGGGCGGCGAAGAGAACTTCGTGACCCTGCGCACTGTGGGCGAGCAGCCCACGTTCGACTTCGAGCCGCGCGACCACCTCGAGCTCGGCGAGATGCTCGGCGCGATCGACATGGAGCGCGGCGCAAAGGTGAGCGGTGCGCGCTTCTACTTCTTGCGCGGCATTGGTGCACGCCTCGAGCTCGCGCTCATGAACATGGCGCTCGACCGCGCCCTCGCGCACGGCTTCACACCGCTCATCACACCCACACTCGTGAAGCCCCAGGTGATGCAGGGCACCGGGTTTCTCGGCGAGCACGCGAGCGAGGTGTACCACCTGCCCGAGCAGGACCTGTACCTCACCGGCACGAGCGAGGTTGCGCTCGCCGGTTACCACTCAGACGAGATCATTGACCTCGCGCGTGGCCCGCTGCGCTACGCCGGCTGGTCGACCTGCTACCGCAGCGAGGCCGGGTCGCACGGCAAGGACACCCGCGGTATCTTGCGCGTGCACCAGTTCAACAAGCTCGAGATGTTCGTGTACACGACGCCCGAAGAGGCCGAGGCCGAACACGACCGTCTCGTTGCCTGGCAGGAAGAAATGCTCACTGCGCTGGGTCTGCACTACCGCGTGATCGACGTTGCGGCGGGCGACCTCGGGTCGAGTGCCGCACGCAAGTTTGACATCGAGGCTTGGGTGCCCACGCAAGACGCATACCGCGAGCTCACCTCGACGAGCAACTGCACGACCTACCAGTCGCGCCGCCTCTCGACCCGCTACCGCGGTGAGAGCGGCAAGACCGCGCCCGTCGCAACGCTCAACGGCACGCTCGCGACCACGCGCTGGCTCGTCGCCATTCTCGAAACGCACCAGCAGGCCGACGGCAGCGTGACCGTGCCCGAGGCGCTGCGCCCCTTCCTCGGTGGGCTCGAAGTGCTCACCCCCGAGTCGGGCCTGTAGTGCTCGCCCCGGTCACCGCCCAGGCGCGGCACCTCATCGCCCTCGACCTCGACGGCACTGTGCTCGAGCACGGTGAACACGGGGCCGGCGAGATTCCCGAGTCTGGGCACATTGACCCAGAGCTCGCGCGCGCAATTCGTGCGCTGCACGAGGCGGGCCACGAGGTGATTGTAGCCACCGGGCGCTCGGTCGATGCGACGCTGCCCATCATTGAGCAGCTCCGGATCCGCCCAGAGTGGGTCATCGCGGCCAATGGCGCAGTGACACTCAAGCGTGACGCGTTGGCGACGCGCGCGTACCGGCACGAATACGTTGAAGCGTTTGATCCGACGAGTGCGCTGAAGAAGATTCGCACGCAGCTCGCGACCGCGCGGTATGCGGTGGAGCTGGCGTCGGGTGGCTTCTTGTACACCGACGATATTCCCGCGGGCACGCTGCCGCAGCAGAAACGACGCGTAGCGTTCGAAGAGCTGCTCGGGGTGCAGGCGAGCCGCGTGATCGTGTTCTCGCCAGATGAGCGGCTCGAACGGTTCATGAGCGTTGTCGAGTCGTTGGGACTCACCCACGTGTCGTACTCGGTGGGCACCTCGTCGTGGCTCGACATTGCGCCCGACGGCGTGACGAAGGCGAGTGCGCTCGAGGTGCTCGCCGCGCGCCTCGACATTCCCCGCTCGCGGGTGTTTGCTGCTGGTGACGGCCGCAACGACATCGACATGCTGCGCTGGGCGGCCCGCCACGGCGATGCGGTCGCGATGGGGCAGGCGGCGCCCGAGGTGCAGGCGGCCGCTGGTCGCGTCACCGGCACGATCTCTGAGGTGGGCCTCTTGACCGCGCTGCGCGATCGATTCCCCGAGCTTGGCGCGCTGTAGCGCTCGAAACCACGCCAACTTTCGCGCACACCGTGTGCCAGTTTCGTATGCGGCCGCGGTTTTGCTAAGCTCGTGCGCGGAGGGTTGTCCGAGCGGCCGAAGGAACTAGTCTTGAAAACTAGCAGGTGAAAGCCTCAGGGGTTCAAATCCCCTACCCTCCGCCACAGGGGCAAAATCGCTGAAATTCAGCGGTTTTGCCCCTTTTCTTTGGTTCCTCGCTAGATCGTGTGGACTAGGGGTTATGGATTATAGGCAAAAACTTGCGGATAGGGTTGCGCGTGTCTATGTTCTTCCCACGCCCACCCTGTTCGCTCCGAGAGCCCCTCTTCCGCGCTAAAATCAGTGCCGTAAACGGCTGGGCCAAGAGCTGGTTCAGCGGATCGGGGCCGTCGTCGCTGCGCGGTGGGCTCGCTCGGTACGATGGTGAAGGTGTGGGCCACGTGCAGAAGCCCAGCATGTTTAATGAGAGCCCATTCTTGTGAAAAGGTGTTGCCTGCGGATCAGCCCTGCAAGGAGAATGTACGCTCTTCTGAGCCGATCGTGGGTGTACCACCACTGTTTTCCTGTGGGCGAGCGGTACCAGGCAGATGGACTAGCGGTACCAAGTGCGCCTACTTATCACAGGTTCACGAAACTACTGAAACGCAAAAGGCTCCACCAGGCAAGTTAATGCCAAGTGGAGCCTATTGGTTTCTGAGGGCCGTAGGCTCTCGGAGTTGTTACGTTAGGTAACGGTGGATGAATGCTGCCATAGCTTCACGAGTGACCGGAGCCTTCGGCGTGTAACCAATCTTGCCGTTAGGGAGTCTCACACCCGTAGTAATGCCAGCATCGTTCATCCATACTGATTCCTTGTAGAACTTCGCTCCAGGCTTCATGTCTGCATAAGGGTGACCGCTTGGAACATAACCGCTCACGCCTGTCATGCGGTAAAGGAACGCAGCCATTGCCTCACGAGAGATTGAATCTTTTGGCTTGTAAACATACGTGCCGTTAGACAGTTTCGTTCCGGTGCTGTATCCCATGTCTTTCATCCATGAAATCTCTTTATAGAACTTGTGATTGGTTCCAACATCAGCGAATGGTTTCTTGCCATTGGGCTTGTAAGTCTTGGAGCTTTCATCTGCTCTGAACAAGAACGCAGCCATAGCTTCACGAGTTACGTTATCTTTCGGGAAATACATCTTACCCGCAGGGGTGCTTGTGCCTGTGGTGTATTTGTTATCCCACATCCACTTGATTTCCTTGTAGAACTTGTCGCCTACCTTCACATCAAGAAAAGGCATCGGAGCTGGGGGAGGAGTGGTCTCGCCACCATCACCGTTATCGCCACCATCACCACTGCCATCAGCATTGATGTCATACTCAAAATAGTCTGTAGCCGTAGCATTGGTCGCTAGAATCTGAACATAATATGGGTGATCACCCCTATAAGCAATACCAAAACCCACATGATTGAATGTCGGGTCAATCATCTTTCCTCTACTGTTATCGTGATCTTGTCGATACCACTCAAACACGTTTCGATTACCGTCTGGGTAACCTGTTGAAAGGTTCTCAGCTGCGCCAGTCCAGCCCTCACCATTCGTGAGAAGTGTACTGAAATCGCTAGGCCGCAAAAGTCCATTTTTAATGATCTCATTAGCTTTCTCCTGAGCTAATTGATCAAGCCGCTTATTGCCCTTCAGTGGGGCAACGTCATGATCCTCTCGATACACATTCGTTCGTGTATACATCTGGCTTTTGTGAAGCCTGATGGTTTCTGCTGATACTGATGCTGTATCCACATTTTCAACAGTGGTTTCTGCAATTGCTTCAGGTGTGACCGGCACCTCAACCTCGGTAGCAAAAGCAGCTCCTGCTCCGCCCACGAGCATCGTTGAAGCAACGGCCACAGTAGCTGCTACCCCCAACAATGTCTTGAATCTTGTTCTCATTGGTTCCATGGCTTCAGTCCTCCTGTTGTGTTAGAACGTCTTTTTGTAGCGGTAGATGAATGCTGCCATTGCTTCACGAGTCACCTTGCTACGAGGAGCGTAGTGAACCCGACCGTTGGGCTGCGTAATGCCGGTAGTGATGTTGGTTGATTCCATCCAGGTTGATTCCTTGTAGAACTTGTCACCAGGCTTCATGTCAGCAAACGGGCGACCACTGGGGTTGAACGCAGGCTTACCCGCCATGCGATACATGAATGCCGCCATAGCCTCACGGGAAACATTGTCATAAGCCTTGTAATGCACCTGACCGTTCTTCTGCTTCACACCCGTGGTTGAGTATTCGAAGGCTTCAGCACCGGCGATATTGCGAGTGAGCACCAAGCAATATTGCGATTGAGCGCCGCGGAATCGCGCTGGTGAGCACCAGCAATAAGTGCTGCTGCTCACCAGCGGGCGGGGTTAGCCGCGGGCGGTACG